>CAISTY010000244.1 GCA_903888515.1 Akkermansiaceae bacterium
CGGCGGGAGTCCGGACATCGGGGGAGGCTCCACCACGTCAACACGCCGTACCACAGTGCTCGTGGCTTTGAATGGCGGCAACACCGGCATCGGGGCGGGTGCCGGGGGCGTGCCGTCGGCGATGGGGCCGGGGATGCGGGTCTCGGAGGCTGGCACCTCCGCAGTGGAAGCACTAGGTGTGGACGTGGTTTCCTGGGCATGGACTGCGGCTGTGCACAGGAAAACGGCAATCAAAGGTCTGGGTATCAGGTTGAGCATAGTGCGAGTGGGCTGCACTGGGGAGAGAAAAAATGCACGGCGGCAGCTAGACGCTTATGGATTAACAGCTTGAGAAAAGGGGTCAAGGAAATTGCACGCAGGAAATTGCACGCGGAATCCAGTGTGCAGAGCGTGTGATTTATCGAGAACGGCGTGAACAGTCCCTCTCTCTCGACATTACTGCGGATATGCCATGCACTTGAGTCAAATTTGGCGTCCGTATTGCGTCGTGCCGGAGATGTGAATCCGAAGCGCAAATAGAACTAGCCGACACTTGCCCTTTCTTCTACGAATAAAGGAAAACCACTTCATTCAGAAAGCCACGGGCATGGCATCAATCGCCGCAGATCGTTAGATTCGGATTGGCGGGGCCGCGCCAGTTCAGGAGGCCCTTGCTCCATGCCCAGACGAGGCCTTCGGCGAGCAGGAGTAAAAACAGCATGGCCACCAGAAACGCCCCGACCGAAAGCTTGAGAAATGCCACCGCGAAGGGAAGAAGAAAGACCGTCTCCACGTCAAACAGCAGGAACAACAGGCCGAACAGATAGTATTGCGAATGAAAACGCGTCTGGCGCTCGGCCAGCGGATTCACGCCACATTCGTAAAGCGCGTTCTTTTCCGCACCACGTTTGATAGGCGTGAAAAAGCGCATCCACACGCGGGCCAGCGTGAGTGAGGCGACCGGTACCGCCAAAGCCACGCCGAAAAAGAGCAGTACCGGCAGGTACGGATGATTCATGTTAGACCTTCCACAATTGCAGCATCCGCAGATAGTTGGCGCGTTCGAAAACCGTCGGATCCGGGCAATGGAGCAGGCTCATGCTGCCGCGCAATTGATCGACGGACTCGTATTCGTGGTCTTCCAACCAGTGGCGCAGGCCGGTGATCAGGCTGGCCATGTGGGACGGCCCGTATTTGAGCAGGCAGGAAACCACTTGCACGGCGTTGGCCCCGCACATGATCGCCTTGATGACATCCTCGACCGTGTGAACGCCGCCACTGACCGCAATATCGGCCTTGAGGCGACCGTGGAGAATCGCCGCCCAGCGCAGGCGCAGGCGGAGTTCGGAAGAATCAGATAGATCGAGCCGGTGGGAGGCTTCGAGTTCCTCGATATCGATATCCGGTTGATAGAACCGGTTGAACAGGATCACGCCGGAGGCACCCATCGAGCAGAGGGTTTGGGCGAAATGCCCGGGCGATGAGAAGAACGGCGAAAGTTTCACCGCGATCGGGATGGTGACGGATGCCTTGACCGCCTGCAGGATATCGAACGTGCGGCCCGCCACCGCGAGTCCCGGTTCGTCCAGATCGGTGGCTATGTAATACACGTTGAGTTCGAGGGCGTCCGCGCCGGCTTGTTCGATGAGGCGGGCGTAGTCGGTCCACCCCCCCAAACTCACGCCGTTGAGCGAACCGATCACCGGAATATCCACCGCCTCCTTGACGCGGGAAATTTGTTCCAGATAGCGGTCCGGCCCGAATGCATAGTCCTCCATGCGCGGGAAATAGGACGTCGCCTCGGAGAACGATTCCGCGGCATTTTCGGTATGGGCGAATTCCGCGATCTGTTCGTTGGTGATCTGCTCCTCGAACAACGAGCGCATGACCAAGGCGGCGGCTCCCGCGTCTTCGAGACGGCGCACGGTGTCCAGTTGGTCGGCCAGGGGCGAGGCCCCGGTCATCACCGGGTTTTTCAAAGGCAGACCGAGATAAGTAGTGGCGAGTTCCATGGTGTTCAGGCGTTAGGTGTGGGGGTTTCGGACGTGGTGGATTCCTGGGTGGAAGCCATTTGCTGATAGTGCTCGAAGCGTTGTTTCACGGATGCCGCCGCCATCTCCTGGAGCATGGCCGAGCGCTGCGGATTGATGCGCTCTAACATCTGGAAGCGGGTTTCGTTGCGGGTGAAGTCCGTGAGCGCGCCCTTGGGAGCCGCGGAGTCGAGTTTCATCGGGTTTTCGCCGCGATCGGTGCGGCGCGGATCGAAACGGAACAGCGGCCAGTAACCGCAGGCCACCGCGCGTTTCTGTTGTTCCAAGCCCTGCGACAAGCTGTAACCGTGGGCGACGCAGTGGCTATAGGCAATGATCAGCGACGGGCCGGCATAACTTTCCGCCTCGCGGAAAACCGATACGGCATGCGCGTCCTTCGCGCCGAGTGCAATCCGCGCGACATATACCGAGCCATAAGTGGTGGCGATCAGACCGAGGTCTTTTTTCGGCAGGGCCTTGCCGGCCATGCTGAACTTGGCCACCGCACCCATCGGTGTGGACTTCGATTGCTGGCCACCGGTGTTAGAGTACACCTCGGTGTCGAGCACCAGAATGTTGACATTTTTGCCGGAGGCGATCACATGGTCGAGTCCGCCGAATCCGATGTCATAGGCCCAACCGTCACCACCGACGATCCAGACGCTCTTGTTCACCAGATAGTCGGCGATCTGACAGAGCGTGCGGGCCTCGCGGGTGGTTTGCCCGGTGAGAGCCTCGCGCAGGGCCACGACGCGCTCGCGTTGTGCCTGGATGCCGGCTTCGGTCGTTTGATCGGCACCGCTGATGGCGGTGACCAGATCATCGCCTAACAGACCCGCCTGGCCGCGCAACAGGACTTCGGCAAAATTTTTGGATTGATCGAGACTGACGCGGAAGCCGAGGCCGAATTCCGCGTTGTCCTCGAACAGCGAATTCGCCCATGCCGGACCGCGTCCGCAGTCATCAGTGGTATAGGGGGTGGTCGGCAGATTGCCGCCATAGATCGACGAACAACCGGTGGCGTTGGCAATCAACAAACGATCACCGAAAAGCTGGGTGAGCAATTTGACATAGGGCGTCTCGCCGCAGCCGGCGCAAGCCCCCGAGAACTCGAACAACGGCCGCATGAACTGGGTGGTTTTCACATCGTCGCGGAGCATCGCGCGGTCGGGGTCCGGCAGTTTGAGGAAGAACGCGAAGTTGTCGCGTTCGGATTCGCGCAGCGGGAGTTGCGGCGCCATGTTGAGGGCCTTGCGGCTCGGGTTGCTCTTGTCCTTGGCGGGGCACACCTGGACGCAGAGTTGGCAGCCGGTGCAATCCTCGGGAGCAACTTGCAGCGTGTAGAGCATGCCCGGATATTCGCGGGCCTTGAACTCGGTGGACTTGAAGGAGGGCGGTGCGCCTGTTAGACATGCCGTGGCATACACCTTGGGTCGGATCGCAGCGTGCGGGCAAACATTGGAGCACTTGTTGCACTGGATGCAGATATCCATTTCCCAGACCGGGATTTCCTCGGCGATGTTGCGTTTTTCCCACTGGGTGGTGCCGGTGGGCCAGACGCCATCGATCGGGAAGGCGCTCACCGGCAGGAGGTCGCCCTTGCCGCCAAGCATCATCGCGGTGACACGCTGCACGAAATCCGGCGCGTTGGCCGGAACGATGGGCCGCAGTTGGACGGTCGAGTTCGGCGCGGCCGGATAATCTATCTTGACGAGGTTTTCCAACGTGCGGTCGACCGCTTCGTTGTTGCGCTGGACCACAGCGTCACCGCGTTTGCCGTAGGTTTTCTTGATGGCATATTTGATGGCGTTGATGGCCTCGTCCTTCTCGAGCACGCCGGAGATCGCGAAGTAACAGGTCTGCATGATCGTGTTGATGCGCCCCGCCATGCCACAGTCGCGAGCCACCGTGCTGGCGTCGATGGCATAAAAATCGAGTTTCTTGAGGATGATTTGTTGCTGGATTTCCAGCGGCAATTGCACCCATGCCTCATGCGGATCACCTGGCGAGTTGAGCAGGAAAATCCCGCCGGGTTTCACGTAGTCGAGCACGTTGCACTGATGGAGCAGATCAAACCGATGGCAGGCCACGAACTCGGCCTTGCGGATCAGATAGGTCGCGCGGATCGGCGTCGGGCCGAAGCGCAGGTGTGAGACGGTCATCGCGCCGGATTTCTTCGAGTCATACACGAAGTAGCCCTGCGCGAAGTTGTCGGTGCCCTCGCCGATGATTTTGATGCTGTTTTTGTTAGCGCCGACGGTGCCATCGGAGCCGAGGCCGAAGAACACCGCCTGTTTCATGCCGGGCGGCACCACCTCGAACTCCGGATCGAAGGGCAGCGAAAGCCCGGTGACGTCGTCGTTGATGCCGACGGTGAACACCGGCTTGGGAGAAGGTTTGGCGAGTTCGTCAAACACCGCCTTGACCATCGCGGGGGTGAACTCCTTGGATCCCAGCCCGTAACGGCCGCCGATCAGGCGGATGGTGTGGGTGTCTTTCATCCATCCCGCCGTGTCGGCCTGGCGCAGCGCGGCGGCCACATCGAGATACAACGGTTCGCCGAGCGCGCCGGGTTCCTTGGTGCGGTCGAGCACCGCAATCGACCTAACAGACGTGGGCAACACTGCGGCGAAATCCTCCACCGAGAACGGCCGATAGAGCCGCACTTTGACCACCCCGGTTTTGGCACCGTTTTGATTGAGCCATGCGACGGTTTCCGCGACGGCTTCGCCACCCGATCCCATGATGACGATCACCCGGTCCGCATCCGGAGCGCCTTCGTAATCGAAGGGCTTGTAGGCCCGGCCGGTGCGTGCCGCAAACGCGGCCATGGCTTCCTTGACGAGGCCCGGCAGCTTCTGATAGAACAAATTTCCCGCCTCGCGGGTTTGGAAGAATGAATCGGGGTTTTGGGCGGTGCCGCGGATGACCGGTTGGTCGGGCGTGAGTGCGCGGGCGCGGTTTGCTTGGATGCTGTCCTCGTCGAGCAAGGAACGCAGGTCGTCATCACTGAGCAGGGCGATTTTCGCAACCTCGTGAGAGGTCCGGAAGCCATCGAAAAAATGCAGGAACGGAACCCTTGAACGCAATGTGACCATCTGGGAAATCACCGCCGTGTCCTGCGCCTCCTGAACCGATCCGCCCGCCAGCATGGCGAATCCCGTCTGGCGGCAGGCCATCACGTCCGAATGTTCACCGAAAATGCTCAAGGCATGGGTTGCCAGCGCGCGTGCGGTGACGTGCAGGCAGAACGGCAGCAATTCCCCGGCGATTTTATACATGTTGGGGATCATCAGGAGCAACCCTTGGGAAGCGGTGAACGAAGCGCTCAACGATCCGGCTAACAGCGCCCCGTGCAACGCTCCAGCCGCGCCGCCTTCGGATTGCATTTCCACAACGCTGGGAACCGCGCCCCACAGGTTTGTCTTGCCGGCCGCCGACCACTCGTCCGCAAACTCCGCCATCGCCGAGGACGGGGTGATTGGATAAATGGCAAATAATTCGTTCATCCGGTATGCCACGGAAGCGACCGCTTCGTTGGCATCCAGCGTCCCCATGGAAGATTTAGATGGTTCGTTCACGCGCCTTTCTACAACGTTTCAGGTGCCTAGGTCCACCATGGATAAAATATGGAGGCAAAAAAGCAATTATCGCGCACCGTGAAGGAAGAGCGGGGTCTCGGATCGGCTGATGCGAAGGTGGCGGACGCGTCCCGCGGCAGACCGTGATGGCAGCGTCGCGAGTGAAATTGAGTTGGCAAAGGCGGATGATCGGGGTTAAGAGCACGCGTCGCCCGCCACTCATGAGGCCATGGCGCAGTATTCCATCCACCAGTCCCATGCAGCCCGTCACTTTCAACAACACTGTCCTCCGCGACGGCCATCAATCGCTGGCCGCCACCCGCATGACCACCGCGCAAATGCTGCCCGCCGCCCCCATCCTCGATGAGATCGGCTTCAGCGGCCTCGAAACCTGGGGCGGCGCCACCATCGATGCGTGCCTGCGCTACCTCAACGAAAACCCGTTCGACCGGTTGCGCGCGCTCAAGAAAGCCGCGCCCCGCACGCCGCAGATCATGTTGCTGCGCGGCCAGAACATCGTGCAATACACCAGCTTTCCGGATGACGTGGTGAGCGCCTTCGTGCGTGCCAACGCGGCGGCCGGACAGGATGTGTTCCGCATCTTCGACGCGCTCAATGACACCCGCAACCTCATCACCGCCATCAAGACGGTGCGCGAATGTGGCAAGCACGCGCGCGGTGAAATCTGTTATACCACCAGCCCGGTCCACACCATCGAGGCCTTCGTGCAGATGGGTATCGAACTGGAAAAAATGGGCTGCGACTCGATCGGCATCAAGGACATGTCCGGCATCATGACGCCGCACTTCGCCTACATGCTGGTCAAGGAACTCAAGCGCACGATCGGCCTGCCTATTACGCTGCACACCCACGAAACCGCCGGGCTCGGCGCCGCCGCCTACCTCGCCGCCATCGATGCCGGCGTGGACGCCGTGGAAACCTCGATCGTCCCGTTCGCCAACGGCACCTCCCAACCCGACACCGTGCGCATGCTCGCCCTGCTAGAGGGAAACCCGCGCCGCCCGGACTACGATCCCGCCAAACTCCAGGAACTCCGTCTCCACTTCGAGGAGGTCTATCAGCAACTGTCGGCCTTCACCAGCCCGGCCAACGAACGCGTGGATTCCGACATCCTTGTCTTCCAAGTCCCCGGCGGCATGCTCTCGAACTTCCGCAACCAACTCGCCGAACAAGGCATGACCGACAAATTCGACGAAGTGGTGCGCGAAATCCCGGTCGTGCGCGAAGCGCTCGGCTGGATTCCGTTGGTCACTCCCACCTCGCAGATCGTCGGCACGCAGGCGATGATGAACGTCAAGTTCGGCCGCTGGAAAATGATCTGTCAGCCCGCCCAGGACATCGCTCTGGGCAAATACGGCAAGGCCCCCGGCCCGATCAACCCGGAGATCCTCGCCCAAGTCGAAAAGCAAGCCGGCCGCCAAGCAATCACCGAGCGTCCCGCCGACCTGTTAGCCCCCGGTCTCGAAGGCTACCGCAAGCAATGCGCCGACAAAGGCCTGCCCACAGATGACGAAACCGCGGTGCTCTTCGCCATGTTCCCGGCACAGATCGAGGCCCTCGTCAAAGGCATTCCGGCGGCGGAACCCAAACCTGCCAAGGCCAAACCCGCAGCACCTACGCCTGAACCGGTGGCCTCCCCTACCCCGTCCAATGCCGTCGTCGCCAGCCGCCAGCAGATGGTTCTAACGATTAACGGCCAGCGCCACGAGGTCTGCGTCGAGAAGCTGGAGGGCTGAAACCCAAGCCAATACTGCCCGGGTGCCGTCAATAACCGTTAGCCAGGCGTGAGACCAAGGCGTTCCCAGCTCGTTCGAGGGCTTCGGGCAGAGCGTTGTTACGGGCAGTCTGGAGGTTGGATGAAACGAAAAGCTCGCTAGAGCCCGAAGAAGTGCCCGACGCGATGACTTTGGTCCGATCCCGCGCATCGCGCAGGGTCCATGTGAGGGTCACCGTATTGGTGAGTTCTTCCGGGTGAAGGGTATCACGGCGGCGGCTGCGGATGGTGTTATAGCTGATGCTGGAAAGATTGCCTTCGAGCACCGCATCCGCCTGATCCACCCGGGCGATGCGGTAGGTGCCGTCCTGCACGAAGGCATCGGCCACGGCGGAGGTGGCTAGGGCCTCGGCCCGCGGGTGCAGGGTGGCGTTGGCAAACATCGGTACGGCAATGGATTTCACCTGTGCCATAGCCGCAGGTTTGACGCCACCGAGCTGATAGCCGGCGCACGATACCAGACACCACACCGCAACGAAGCAGGCTGATTTTTTCACCGGGACGATCATTCTCCGAGTTCCTTGAGGCGGGCTTTGGCGGTAGCGTGTTGGGTTCCCGATCCCGAACGCTTGATGATGTCACGATAGTAAACCTTGGCGGATTCCGGCTTGCCGGTCTTCAGATAGAATTCCGCGATGTCCAAGGATCGTTGCAAGTCGGTACCGTCGAGCGAGCTTAGCAGTTTGCGGGCTTCCGCATTGCGCGAGTGCCCCGGATACTGGATGAGGTAATCATTGAAGGTCTCACGCGCGAGATCGATGTTTGCCTGGTTCTGGTTCCCACGTTCGGCGTCCTCTATCAAGATGAGCCCCACCCGGAATAGCGCCTCGGAAGCCATCGGACTCTCCGGTTGGTTGAGCACGAGCTGGCGGAAAGCGGCAATGGCCTCCTTCGCCTTGTGTTTCGACTGATAGAGTTCGCCGAGGGTGAACTGGGCCTTGGCGGCGGTGGGTGTCATGGGCGCATGGTCACGGACCTTGCCGAGCATGGCGGCAGTTTTTTCCAGCGACAGCTTGGATTTCATCCCGAGAAAACTCGATTTCACGTCACCTTCGGCCGCCGCTTGGGCCATCGCCGCCTGGCGGTTCAGCGCGGTGGAGTAAAGCCCGCTGCCCGGAAAGCGGTCGAGGTATTTATCGTAGGCCTCGAAGGCGGGCTCGATTTTCCCTGCTTGTTCAAGGAGCTGGGCCTGACGGAAGCGCGCCTGGGCGGCCGACGACGCGAATGCATAACGCGTCGCCATTTGATCATAGAGCTTGATCGCCTCGGTGGTTTTCCCGGCGTCGTCCGCCTGTTTCGCCTTCTGATAGAGCGTTTCACCCTCGCTGCTTGCGCTCTGGGTGTTACCCGCGAGCATGGGCACTTCGGAATCCCCGCCACAGGATGCGAGGAATAGCGTGGCAATGGATAGGCCGGAGCAAGTGATGAACCAGTGGGACATGTGGCGGAGCATAGGACATCAACGGTTCATGGGAAGCCCAAAAATCGGAATGGATCACATGCCGAGTTCGGTGGCTCTGCGGGTGGCGGCAGTGACCGCATCGATCAACGCGGAACGGAGCCCGTGGCGTTCGATTTCGGCCAATCCGGCAATGCACGTGCCACCCGGCGAGGCCACTTTATCCTTGAGCACGGCGGGATGTTCGCCGGTTTCCAGTACCATCGCCGCGGCACCCAACACGGTTTGGGCGGCCAGCAGCAGGGCATCCGCCCGCGTGAAACCAACCCGCACCCCGCCATCCGCGAGGGCTTCGATCACCAGATAGACGTAAGCCGGGCCACTGCCGGAAAGTCCGGTGACCGCATCCATCAGACGCTCCGGCACCTCGACGGCCAGTCCCACCGCACCCAGCAGTGTGCGGGCGGTTTCCCCATCCTGCCGGGTGGCGCGGGTACCGAGGCAATATCCGGCGGCACCCTTGCCGATCAAGGCGGGCGTGTTCGGCATCGCGCGGATCACCCGGATGTGTTCCGAAACCATCGCCTCCAATGCGGTGACCGTGATGCCCGCTGCGATGGAAATGACCAGCATCGATTTGCCGGCGCAGGCCTCGGATGCGGCACGCAGGGCGGCCTGGACCTCAAGTGGTTTGGTGCAGAGCAGAAGCACCTCGCAATCCATCAAGGCGGACATGTCGGAGGTCACCGTGGCCCCGGTGGCTTTGGCAAAATGGTCTCGCGAGTTCTGCAATGGATCCACCCCGATCACATCCGCAGCGACGACCACCCCGGCACGAATCGCGCCTTCCACCAATGCCTTGCCCATGATTCCGCATCCAATGACTCCGATCTGCATGGCCGCATGATAGCGGGTCCAGGCGCATCATGCCAGCGTCAATTTCCCCATCCAAACAGATCCCTCCCGCCCAAGCATCACTCGATCAGCGCCGTCCTCCCACAAAGTGGCACGGGCATTCCTGGGAGCACGGGCATTCCTGCCCGTGTTCTTCATCCGTGGCAGAGATTGAGGATTGAGGATTATCTAACCGCCAAGCCGCCAAGCACGCCAAGGGAAGAGCAAGAAATTGAGGATGGAGGATTGAAGAGGTCATTGGTCATGGGTCATTAGTCATTGGTGAAGAGAAGAGGATGAGATTGTGGATGATCTGAGGGTATGCAGTTCGAGAAGGAACGGGTCGTGATCCTCGACGCCAAAGGCCAGGTGTTGCAGATCAGCGACAGACCGACCGAGGTGCCGATCGTGACAATCTAACGATCTAACGCTCCTGCGACAAACTCAGTTCCCCAAAAGCGACCGGTCGCTGATCCATCATTGCCCTGCATGCAGCAGGACGGTTTGTGGAAATGACTGCACAGAATTCATCGAGTCCCGTGTGAACCTGTCGCCGAAGACCTTGCGCGCCTACAAGGGCAGCACCGGGCTTTTGCTCAGCCCCGACCCCAACAAATCACTCCAACGTTTCACGGTCGCCGACATTGAGACCATCCTGGTACGCTACGACAACATCAACACCAAGAAGACCCATCGACGATTGTTCTCCGTGTTTTTCGGATGGGCGGTGCGCCACCACTATTGTCTCGAAAACCCATGTGGCAGACTCGACCGGTTGCCCAGGGCCACAACCCATATCTCGATCCTGTCACCGGCTGAGGTGGGGCGGTTGCTGACTGCGGCCATTCGCTATCAAGACGGCGCGGCGGTGGCGGGCATCGCCATTGCGTTGTTCGCAGGGTTGCGGCCCAGCGAACTGGCGGACCTCACATCCGCACATCTCGGTGCATGCCAGCGCCCGCGCCTTGAGCAGCAATCGCGAACCCGCCACCTCATGCAGCAGTTGCCCCCACTGGTCTAGCAGCACAGGATTCCATTTCGAAGAATCGTTGAAACACCCGAAAGTGACCGGCGCATTCTGGCAGGCATTGCGTTGGGGCAGCGGGTCGTCCGCGAGCGGATCAAAGGCCAGAAAACATCCATCAACCCGCGCAATTCCGCCCGACATTGGATCACCCTCAGCGCCGAGGGGTGAACTCCAGGCATCGAGCATCCGGCAGTAGATGGATTTCAATCCCAAACCGCTTGGATAACCCAGCCACGCCACCTGCAATGGGGCAGCCCGCATTGCCAGCACCGCAGGCCTCGCCCCCTCGAACAAACCCGCACAGTCGATCAGGACATCCACTTCATCGCTCCGGATCCGCGAGACCAGCGCCGCGTCTGTTAAAGCGGACGAATCCCGCCAGCCATCCGTCGCCAACTGGAAAAAAGCCGTGATTTCATCATGAACATCCGCAAGGGAATAGCAAAGGACCGTAAACTGGCTGCGGTCCATGGCGCGAATCAACGGCAGCAGGAAATGCGCCACCGAGTGCCGACGCATGTCGGGTGATAGAAATCCCACCCGCAACGGTCCGCTGGATGAATTGTGGTCACGAAAAGGCATGGGTGCGGGTTGTCCAACAGACTTTTCAAGTGCCGCTGCAAACCGTTGATGCTGCCGCAACACATCCCGGCCGCCGAGGTCCGGTCGATAGTTGGCCAGCACTGCGGCCACCCGTTGGACCCCCGGATCGTCGGGCAGCGCATCCACCGCAGGAGCCAGCAAGACCGCCGCCTCGTCAACCCGTCCGGTTAGTTTCAACATTGAAGCGAAATTGCACAACGCCGCCGTATCATCCGGTCTGGCCTCAATGGCTTTGATGAAGCATGACTCGGCCTCCGGATAGCACTGGCGGCGACACGCCAGCATGCCGATGCAATTCCATGCCACATTGCAGGTTGCATCGATCGCCACTGCGTGGCGGAAGGCGACATCCGCCTCATCATACTGCCTCTATAACAAAATTATCTCCGTGCACTTCGCCTGCTTCTTGCTGCGTGCGAGGTGGCTGATCGCTAATTGTTCATAGATCATCTCGTGAAGGATTTTTACCGAACATGGTTGCTCAACGACGCGCGGCGTTCACAATTGTTACACGAACGCGTCGTTGTTCCGGGTGTGAGAACGACCTTTCCGGCGTTGGTGGACGGAGTCCGCGCCTCCGGATCGTTGTCACACGGGAAAACAATCACCCGCCAGCCACTGGCGCAGGACGATTCCACCAAAGGCGTCACCGTGCGGTCGGCGATCTGGCCAACTACGGCCAGCCTAACCAGAGTTTCAAGGGATGACGAGCGTGGACGAAGTGCTGTACGGGGCTTTTTTTGTTGGTGTGTCTGGCTCGGTTGGCCGCATCCACCGGGTACGGCTGAATGGCCAACGAAACTTCTTGGCAAAGCGGGGTGGATAGGTATTTTCGGGTTCGAGGATTTCCCCATGAACCCGGCCTCAAACTCCTGCCCCTTGCCCAAATCCGTCGTTTGGTGCATTGCGGTTGACTCGGTTCGCCAACCCCCATTTCCCCGCTATCTGGACCGGCCACCGGCTCTTCCATCGGCCTTCATCCCAAATCAAATTCATAGCAATTTAAGCCCAAGAGCCTGGACGTGGCCTGTCCGCCAGTGGACGGGAAAATCAGCGTGCAGATCCTGCTTGACCGGCCGATGAAGGAGACCTTCGTCAACTGCGGCGCGATCATCTTCAACGCCCCCTACAACAACGACCTGAGCATCGAAGCAGTCCGCGCCTGGGCACGCGGCGGCGAAGCCAAACTGGTTTCCTTGGAGGTGCATGAGATCAACGCGACCTGGCCATGAACAGAAGAACAGAACGCGCCATCATGGCCTTCACCACCGCTTTCCAGCTCGCCGCGCCGGCTGTGCTGCAAGCTGCCGATGCGCCGAAGCCGATGCCGTCGCGGATTGCGCTCATTAATACCACCGATCTCTACCATCCGCCTCAGGACCCGGGTGATAATTTCGATATCATTGCAGCCTATGCCCTTCCCGAGCTCGATCTGAAAGCGGTGATCCTCGACGCCACCGGGAAATTCCTCCATGAGGGAGGGAAACGCGACCCTGGTTTCATCCCGGTCCTGCAACTGAACTCCATCTTCGGCCGCAACGTCCCATGTGGCACGACGCCCTACGTTCCCATGAAGTCGCCGGAGGACAAGATGTTGGATGCCCCCGCCTTCCAGCAGTTCGGCATTGAGCTGCTGCTGGAAACACTCCGCCGCTCGACGGACCCGGTTGAGATTACGATCTTCGGCTCCGCCCGTTCCGTGGCCGTCGCCTACAACCGCCAGCCCGAGTTGTTCCGTCAACACGTGCGAAGAATCCACCTTTGCGCGGGCGCTTCGTCGCCGGATTTCCTGGAATGGAACGTCGTGCTCGATCCGCACGCCTTCGTCCGCCTGCTGCGATCCGACCTGCCGGTCGCCATTTATCCTTGTGCCACCAAGGACGGTCCCTTTGCCTATGGCCCGCATAACAGCTTCTGGAAGTTGCAGAACATCGGCTTCATCGAGAACGTGAATCGACCGTTGGGAGCCTATCTCGCGTTTGCGTTCGGCGGGTCGAAGCGCACGGATTTTCTACAGGCCATGGAGGAAGAAGTGCCTGCGGCAGCGCTCCAGGCACTCGGTCGCAGATCGCACAATGTGTGGGAGACGGCCGTCTGGCTTCAAATAGGCAATCGCCGGCTGGTCAAGCGGGCGGACGGGCATTTCCGCATCGTCCCCGCTGCGGAAGTGCTGGCGACGGATACCGTGTTGCCGAACGAGTTGCGGCCGTGCCGGGTCCAGGTCCGCGACAACGGCGGGTTCTCCTTCCAGTTGACCGACCAGCCGACGAACTTTCTGATTTATGATCGGGGTGACCCGGCCATAAACGAACAGGCTATGCGGGAGGCTTTGCCGGCGCTTTATCTGTCGTTCCGTCCGTAGGCCGAGCCGACAATCAGCGTGCAGTAGCATTCGCCACACAACTTTTGATAGCACCGTCGACAGTATTAACGCTGGCCCCGAGCACATCGGGCGTTACTGAAGAAGGAGTGTCGCAAAATGAAAGAACCGACACCCGGCACGGGTACATTTCAGAAAAAAACATCAGTGAACAAATTACTGTTAGTCAGCGGGATGGTGTGGGTGGTTGCCGGTTGCGGCGTGTCGGCGGCGCGTCCGGTGGCAAGTGTCGGGGTGCCGTTGTTCGAGAACAACGGGTTCGAGAAGGGGGACCTCAGCAACTGGACGGCGCAAGGCGACGCATTCAAGTTCCAACCGGTGAAGAACCCCAAGCTCAGACTCCAGGGCGAGTTTTTGATCGCCACGGACGCGAAAAACACCGGCGAGGCCGGCACGCCGGAGGGCAGGCAGGGAGCGGAGCCCAAGGGCAAACTCACTTCCACGGAGTTCGCCATGGCGATGGACTACCTGCGCTTTATTGTGGGCGGCGGGGCCGACAACGGCACATCCGTGCGGCTGCTGTGCGAGGGACAGGAGTATTATCTATCTAGCGGTTTCGGCAGGCACGATTTGATCGCCGTCGCGGTGGACGTCAGGAAGCTGAAGGGCAAACAGGCGCGCATTGTCATTCTGGACGACGTGGACGGGGGATTGGGGTACATCAGCGCCGACGACTTCACCGCCACCGAAAAGCCGGAGGGCTATTTCCTGCGGCAACCCGTGGAAGTCGCCAGCATCGAAACCGCGGCGCATCCCGGATTCAATCCATGGGCAGGCGGGAAAAACCATCTGCTGCCGACGCTGGCCAATGTGCCCTACGGCCCCCATCCGCGCAACAACCCCCATTTCAAACCCCATTTCCCCGCCTACCGGTCCGGCCACCGGCTCTTCCAACGGCCTTCACCTCAAAAGCAATTTCCTAGCAATTCAACTTCAATATGACTGTTGGCTTCAGAGTCGTGCTGGCACCGGAGATGGATGTGCCCATTCCGGAAGTGTCCGGCAAGGAATAGGAGCACCGGGGATTATGTGCGCATCAAACGACAGGAAATGGGCCGTCTGTGCCTGCTGTGTAATAGCGGCGCTGGGTCTGGCGATACGGGCTCCGGCGGACGAGCTTGCCATGTGGCAGAAGGACTTCAAGGATCCGCCCCTGGCGTTAAAGACCACTCCGCTCTGGGCTCTGAATGGCAGGCTGACGAGAGAAGAAACAGCTTCTCAGCTAAAGGCGTCGCGAGACATCAGCGGATTTGCCGGGGTGGCAGTGATGCCGATAACCAACACGGACCCGAAATATCTGACAGAAGGTTACTTCGCGCGATATGCTGATATTCTCGATATCAGCAAAGAGCTTGGGATGAGTGTCATCCTCTACGACGACGTCGATTTTCCAACCGGCACGGCGGGTGGTCGGATGAAGGCGCAGTTCCCGGCCGATATCGCGTCGCGTCTTGATAAATCGGAATCAAATGTAACGGGGCCGACGGCTTGGAAGATGACGTTGCCCCCGGGTATCTTTATGGGCGCGGTTGCCATGAATACCAAAAGGTCGATGTTGTTCTCCGCGGCAGGCTGACGCTGCAATCGTGGAACCCGGACGATGGGATCATAAGCGACGTGACAAGCAGCGCCGACAAGCAGAACGGGATGCACTGCACACTGGCGCGACTGAAACTTGGGCCGGTCCAGTCGGTGTTTTTTGTTGCAGTTCCTGCACAGTAGTGGTTTGTGAGGTTCACGGTCCCCGTGGACAACCCCGGTGCCTGTTGCCGATGATACACATCTTTTGTTAGTGGAGAGACAAACC
>CAISTY010000245.1 GCA_903888515.1 Akkermansiaceae bacterium
GGCAAGAACCCCCATGCTAAGATGTTCGGTTGCGGTGTTTCCTTGGGAGATGGTTTTCGCGTGCCTTGCCATGCACGCGAAAATACACAACATCGCCTAATTGTCAACTTAAAATGACAGTATTGGGCGGGCCGCCCGTGCCCCTCTGATTTTCCGGCGCGTGGATCGCGCGGGATCGCGAAAGAGTGCGGAGTTGTAGCGGCGTCTCTGTGAGCGTCGCTGGCTTTCCGGTGTGTGGATCGTGCGTGATCGCGAAAGAGTGCGACGGTCACAGACCGCCGCTACAGGAGCCCACGCGAAAGGGCCGCCGACTGGTGATCGGCGGCCCTGGGGTTGGTTAGGGATTCGGTTGATTTCCCGGCAGCGCGGGCTGCGGGTCAGTTCGGGATCACCTTGAGGCGGACGAAGGACTTGGGGGAGCCCGTAGGCAGGGTGTATTTGACCGAAGCTTCAACGGGCGGAGAACCGGCGGCGTAGTCGGTGAGGGTGAGATTGGTATCCGTATCGGGAACATCATTCCACGACTGGAGGTCGCTGGAGATTTGGACGACGAACTGTTTGCCAGCACCATACTCGGCTTTGGGGATCTTGGCGCCATTGGGCCAGGTCACTGATTCGCCAACGATACCCGGGTTGGTGGCGAGGCCGGTTGCGTTCATGAAGTAGGCCACGCCGTTGGCAACGCCGTCATTGTTGGAATCATCGGAGGGATCGCCGGTTACAGGTGGCACTTGCGCAGCCGCCCAAGAGGCGTAACCGCTGGCGCTGACAAAGAGCATGTCGGTGGCGGAACGGGCCACATTGCTGATGCGGACTTCGTCAACCTGCCCGTCAAAACAGCGGGTCTCCCAGTTTCCAATAGAGAAACTCCTTTGGATGTCGTAAGCGGTATTGCCGGTGGAGCTGAAGGTCTGCACCAGATTGGCCTGGGTCGCACTCGGATCCACCTTCGTCCAATAGAACTTGAGAGGAGAGCCGCCCGCGTTGTTCCCATCGAAGGTCAGGGCAAAATGATACCAATCGCTGGTCGTAAGGGCGGGAATTGTTGCCGTTGTCGTGAAGGTATTAAACGCCCCGGCATTCGGCAATCCCATTTTAAAGACGGGAGAAGTGCCGGCATTCTTCATCGTGAGCCTGAGATAACCATTATCCAAATAACCGTAGCCAGTGTAGAATAACGACCCCTCGCTGGATCCGCCCCCCACGGTGCCATCCCATTTGATCATTCCCTCAATGGTGAACGCACCGCTGCTACTGCCCAGAAGTTGGGTTGCAGTAATATCGCCGGTGTACGCGTCTTCGTTCGGCACGACGTAACCGGCCGCGTCGCCCCCCTTCCGGAACTCGAAGTGCGCTTTACCAGCTCTCTCACGGACGAGGATGCCGGCCGTGCCGAACCCGGTGTAGCCCGTGCCTCCTAAAATTCCCATCTTGTAGTAGCCGTCAAAGTAGCCGTCGTCCATCCGCCATGTAGAGTCGACGACGTCCACAGGGTAATTGCGGGCTCCATCATAGTTGGGGGCGCCATTGCCACCCTGCGCCTCGTCGAAGTGCCACAGGTGGACGGTGTTCGCGTCCACGGTATATGGCCCGTTGATCGCAGCGGAGGCGAGGCCGGCGGAGGATAACAGAAGGGTGAGAGCGATTCGGTTCATGGTGATGTATTTCATGGTGTTGTTGGACAGTGGTTGATTAGTCATTAGTCATTAGTCAGAGAAGAAGTAAGCGGTGGTTGGGTTGTGGTTTGGCTGCCGAAGGGGCGGCGTATCATGGAGGGTGAAAAAAAGCCCGGACACTGCGGTGTCCGGGCTTTTTGATTGAACTGCACCCAGACTACATCCGCCGCCTGCGCACGAGCAGAACCGCGGCGCCAAGCAGACAGGACAGGGTCGTGCTCGGCTCGGGAATGAATAGCATGTCGTCTGCGGAACGGGCCACATCGCTGATGCGGACTTCGTCCACGAGCCCGTCAAAACTGCTGGCGTTCCAGTTTCCCATCTGGAAAACGCCGTTGATGTTGTAAGCGGTATTGCCGGTGGAACTAAATGTCTGCACCAGATTGGCCTCAGTCGCACTTTCCTCCACCTTCGTCCAATAGAACTTGAGAGGAGAGCCGCCCGCGTTGTTCCCATCGAAGGTCACGGCATAATGATACCAATCGGTGGTCGTCAGGGCGGGAATTGTTGCCGTTGTCGTGAATGTGTTATTCCCCCCAGTATTCGGTAATCCCAGTCTAAAGACGGGAGCAGTGCCGGCATTCTGCATGGTGAGCCTTAAATGATTCTGACCATCCTCGGCAGCCTTGAATATGAACCCCTGTGCGGTGCCCCCTTGGCTGCCATTCCATTTGATCATTCCTTCAATGGTGAACGCACCGTTGGTGCTGCCCAGAAGTTGGGTTGGAGTAATATTGCCGGTGTTCCCATCTTCGCCCGGCATAGCGTAATCGGCATCGCCGCGCCCCACCCTGAACTCGCTGTGGTGGGCGTTAAGACCATTACCACCAGGATGGTCGAGCTGGCCGGCCCCTCCGAACCCGGTGTAGCCCGTGCCTCCCATGATTCCCGACTGGTAGGTGGCGTCATAGTAGCCGTCGTCCATCCGAAAGCTACTGTTCACGACGTCCACAGGGAAAAGGCGGCCTGGGTTATTATACGGAGACGCACCAACCAGCGCCTCGTCGAAGTGCCAGAGGTGGAGGGTGTTCGCGTCCACGAGATATGGCCCGCTGACCGCAGCGGAGGCGAGGCCGGCGGAGGATAACAGAAGGGTGAGAGCGATTCGGTTCATGTTGATGTGGTTCATGGTGTTGTTGGACAGTGGTTGATTAGTCAGTGGTCAGTGGCAAGCAATATTCAATAATCAATAATCAATATTCAGTTGGTGGTTGGGTTGTGGTTTGACTGGAGAGATTGCGAAATCAACCGCTGGATAACATCGCGGCGACAGCAGTACAAAAAACGCAGATAAATCCAGTCGTGAAAAGAAAAAAAACCCGCAAATATTGCTGTACGATGCGCATTTCTTGCTCACCGCAAGCCCTACTCATTAGCGCTGTTCGGGATGGGCGTGCTTTTGCCTGACCATCGTCGCGGGCGTCGATCCACAGAACTCAGCGTTCGACCTCGGAAACGCCGTAGTGTCGAGCAAGCCGGATTCCCTGAAATGGTAGGGCGTGGCGGCCGCGCCGCGCCGTGACTGGCCTTGCGGCCTGAAAGGACACGGAGGAAGCGAGTGGCTAAGCGCTTGGATTTTAGCGAATCAAGCTCCTTCCATTCGCACCGCCATCCGGCGGACAAGTGGGACGGCCGAGGCCGACCGTCCCTACCATTGAGGGAATCGAACTTGCTCGGCCATTCGACCCAAACGAGGTGGTTTGCTGAGTTTCGGGATTGTTGGCCGTTTGCGGTGCGGCGGGCGCGAAAGCGGTTTCCTGCATAAGGCGCGCCGTCCAGTCGAGAAAGTTTGCCAACGCCTGCTCGCTTCCGGTGCGTTTCGCGGCTGGGAACGCACGATTCTATTTCAGGTCGACCACACAGCGAAAGCCGATGGTGCTGCAGCGGTCGAGGCCGGGCCACATGAGCAGGAATTTGGTCGCGAAGTTGGCGGGCCGCGGGCCGCCGTCAACGTACCAGTTGGAACCTTGGGCGGAAAAGTACGAGCCACCGCGGATCATACAGAATCGCGTGCGGCCGTCGCTGCGTTCGCTCTCGGTCCACTGCCAGACGTTGCCGCACATGTCGTAGCAACCGTGCGGCGAGCGGCCGTCGGGAAACGCTTTCACTGCCGTGGTTCCGCCGGTCTCGCCGCCGTTGCAGCGGCCGGGTTGCAGCTCTGAGCCCCAGGGATAGAGGCGGGCGTCGGTGCCTTGGGCCGCGTACTGCCACTCGTTTTCGGTCGGCAGACGTTTGCCGGTCCAGCGCGCGTAGGCACGGGCGTCGTCCAGATCGACGTAGACCACGGGATGGTCCTCGCGACCGGCCGGAGGACGACCTTCCACCCAATGTTTTAGAAAATGCTCCGCGTGCTGCGGGCGGTAGCCGGTGGCTTTCAGGAATTCGGCGAACTGGGCGTTGGTGACCAATGTTTCGTCGATGGCAAATCGTGGGAACGTCACGCGATGTGGGAATTCACTGGCCTTGAATTGATAGGAGGCGGCGAAACCGTGGCGGGCGGGCGGCAGCGAATCATGGAATCCGCACTCGCGGGCGCGCATCTGGATCTTCAAGTCGATGGTCGCGGCCGGGACTTCTACCATCCCCTGCGGCACACGCGTGGCGGGGCGGGAGGGCGCAGCCGGCAGCGATTGGGTTGCGCGCCGGGGCGTCGTCGCATCGAAGTCCGCGCGGGCCGACAGCCGGGTCTGTTGGGCGAGCAAGGCGGGAAAATCGTCGCCCAGATGTTCGCGCGTCCCGGATACGAATGCCGCGATGCCTCGTGGGCCGAGCTGACCTGAGATCACAGTGACCTCGCCCGCGATCATTGCGGCTGCGTCGCGGCCTGCGATGAGGTCGTAGTAGCGGTGTTGCGGTCGGGCGGGAACCTTGAGCAGAACGCCGTCGACCGGTTGGTTGGTCCGGTTCACCAGCGTCCACAGCCGTAACCCTTGGCCTTCCCACAGCGACGCGTAGATGCCCGCTTGCTCGGTCGGCACCAGCGGCGTCCAACCGGCACCGCTGAAGAGCGCCGCGTAATGCCGCTGAATGGGCAACATCCATCGCAGCAGCGAGCGGTCCCGCGCATTCCAAGGAACCCACGAGCCGAACACGTTCTCCCAGACCATGATGCCGCTGCCGTTCATCCAGGCGGCGTGGAGTTCGCCGGAGTGGTCGTAGTCCCAGCGTTTGATCTGGTGCTGCATGTGCTGGCGTTCGAGCCATTTGTGCCGCAGCACGCCCGGGGCGTCGCCATCGGGAAACCACTGCGCCCAGGACGCGTGGTGGTCATGCAGCCGTTCCAGCGGCAGGGCGATTTCGCCTTCGAGAATCACACCCGGCCGGACGGCGTCGAGTTTCGTGCGAAAGTCCGCGGCACCCTGTGTCATCGTATCCAGAAAGATGCCGTCCACCTGCAGCGTCTGCACGAGGTCCACGAGCAGGTCCACGTCGGGCTTGGCCTCGCGCCGTGTGCCGGTGTCCCAAGGGTTGTAGTCGATGTACACGCGGACGCCCCGCCGCTGCAGCCCCTCAACGACCCGCCGCAGTCCCGGCAACCCGCCCGGCAGGTCGCGGTAGAAGTCGAATTGGTTGCGTTCGTCAACGCCGATCCGCGGATAGGCATGCCAGAGCACCAGGCTGTCGTAGCCCCCGAACTCGCGCTCGCCATGGTCGAGGAATTCGTCGACCTTGTACAAGCCTCGGCGCGGGTCGTAGAACGTCTCGTCGCAGACCATCAGGAAGCAACAGGAGAAGTTGCGCGCCGACCACGCGAACTCCGGCCGCCGATACAGGGCGTCGTTGTAGTTCAGTTTGCTTCGCGTCGCGTCCCGCCACTGGTGCAACTGTTGCCGAAAAGCCGGCCACAACGCCGCATCCGACGGCGCGGGAATGAGGTTCTTGCCCGGCTCGAATCGGAATTCAGCCGCAGCCGCACGATGCGGAACCGCGATCATGATCAGGAACGCAACCAGAGCTCCGGAGAGTCGTTTCATCGTATTGTAGGAAATTGTTTTGTGGAGTAAAGGCCGTTGGATGTGCCGGTGGCCGGACCGGAAGGCGGAGAAATGGGGGTTGTTTATCGGTCTAACGACACATGGGTTGTTGCGCCCCGCGCTCACGGTATTTCCAGTTTCAGCCGGAGGAAATACTGCGGACTCCCGTTTGCCGAATCAGGTACGCCAACCTCGGTGATCACCCGGCCGTTCGATGGCAGGCCCGGCGTCAGGCGCGCGCTGCCGCCGCCCAGCCATTGCCAGGCGTCCGTGCCGTTTTTGCGGGCGATGGTGCTCCAGGAAACGGGCAGCAGATTCGGCGCGCCCATCACCACGTAATTGACGTCTGCCGGGGCGGGGTCGGGCAGATTGAGCCGCATCCAAAGGCGTTCGCTCTGCATCAGGGCGGATGGCAACGCCGCCGCGCCGTTGGTGCCGGCGGCGGCATTCGGATCGCGACCCAGGGCGTATTCAACCAGGTTGGGCAGGCTGTCGCCGTCCGGGTCGCGATCGGCCAGGGCGGAGAGGCCGCCCGCCGGGAATTGAGTGGCCTGCCATGCGGGCCAGCCTTGTGCGGGCGTGACGTTGCCGCTTTGCCAGATGCTGCCGTCGTTGCCCACAGTGACAAAGGTATGGTTGAAAGCGATGGCAGCCTGACGGTAAACCGAGGTCGGCGCGGTGAACGACGTCCAGTTCACGCCGTCGAGCGAGAGCACGTCCACCGCAGCGGACGATGCGTCGCGATCCACGCCGGCGGTGAACCAGATGCCGTCGGTGTAAGCCATTGCGGGGAGTTCCTCGGTGTGGGTGCGGGTGGTGGAGAATGTTTGCGCGTTGTTCGTGGAGACGCGGAGTTTGGAATACCAGCCGCTGGCGACGAAGCGGTTGTGCAACCAGGCAATTTTCCGGAAATCCTGCCAGCTTGCCAGTCCCGCGCCGCTGGAGTAATCGGCCCAGTTCAAGCCGTCCGGAGACGTGAAGACCCTGGGGGTGCCGCTGCCACCGCTGAAGGCGGTGAGCACAAAGGTGCCGTTGCCGAAGGCGACTCCCTCGACGCTTGGCGTGCCCAGTGCGCTGATGGTCACCGGGCTCCAGTTGGTACCATCGGTTGAACGCAGGACGGTTCCATTTACCCCCACCGCCACGCGGGTCGTTCCGCTGGAGGCGACCGCCCGCAACTGGGCATCTGCGGTTCCCAAGTAACGGCGCGTCCAGGTGATGCCGTCGGGTGATGTGTAGATGACGCCCACCCAGCCGGAGACGTAATCGTAGCCCACGGCAATGAACTGCGCGCCATCCCAAATGGCGCCGTGCAAATACATATTTCCGTCCCAATCCGGCAGGCCGCGCTCCGTCCAGGTGACGCCGTTAGAGGATGTGCGGATTTCTCCGATGTCGCCCACGGCCACGAGGGTGGAGGCGTTGGCCGCAACGGCGTTCAAGTGCCGGGTCGTTCCGCTGGTGCGCTGCGTCCAGGTGCGGGCGGGATCGGCGATGATGACCGCCTGGGTGATGGTCGCAAGTCCGCCACGGCCGTCCATGACGCGCAGGTTCAAGGTGTAACTGCCGCCAAAAGAAAACGAGGGCGCGATTTCGAAACCGTCCTGCACCGGAACCTGCAATCCAAAATCCCACGCGTAAACCAACGAATCGCCATCCGCATCCGAGCCGCTGGCGGCGAAGTAAACCGGCTGGCGTGCGCCGGGCGACGATGGCAGCGACGTGATGCTGGCGGACGGCGCGTGGTTGTCCGGATGGAAGGAGGCGCTGCGGTGGGTCACGCCGCCGCCATGCACCGAATGGAATCGGCCAAAACCGAAGGTCATGGCTTCGGCGTAGGCGGCGGTGGTGTTTCCGGTAATGCGGAACCAGGCGCGTCCATCCGTGGAAACCAGCAGGGCGCGCGGGTGGTCGGTTTCATCCATGGCCTCTCCGACTGCGAGCAATGTGCCATCGTCCGCGGCGGCCATCTGGTACGAAGTCCACTGGGTTGTCCCTGGCAGCAAGGCGTTGAGCCAGGTCGTGCCGTGGTCAGTGGAGTATTTGATACCGGCATACCAGCCCAGGGCGTAGGTGGTGCCGCCATGGCTGAAGAGGTTGAAGATATCGGAGTCGAGTGAAGCGCCCATTGTCCAATTCACGCCGTTGGAGGAAGTCCACAGCCGCCGCGGCCAGCCGCTCCCGGCTTCGACGGCCACCGCCAGCCATCTGGCCCCATCCCAAGTGACGAGACGGAAATCGGGCAGGCCGGAAACGGTGGTGACGCTCCAGTTGGCGCCGTTGATGGAACGCAGCACGGTACCGCTGGAACCGACGGCCACGAATTGCCCGCCCCCGAAAGCAAGGTCGCGCACCTCGGGGACGCCGCCGGGGAACGATGCCACACTCCAAATCCGTCCGTCCGGGGAGCAGCCGATTTGCGCGGTGGCGTCATTCTTTTTTCCCGCCACCACAAACACGTTCGCGCCGAAGGCCAGCTTGGGTTCCCGCTCGAAGTCCGGCAGCTTGCCGAGCTGCAACCAGTTGGTGCCATCCCAGCTTTGGAACAGTTCGCCCCAGTAAGCGGCAGCCACGAATCTGCCCTTGGCATAAACAATATCACGAAGGTCGTCCGTGGTGCCAATGCTGCCCTGGCTCCAGTTGTCGAGTGGATCGGTGACAGTGACAGTGCGGTTGGTCACGTCGGTCTGGCCTTTCATGTCGCTGACGGTCACGGCGAGGGGATACGTTCCGCCCGCAGTCCAGGATCGGGTAATGGTGTTGCTGTTTGCGCTCACCACTCCGTCCTGCCCGTTCCACCAATAGGCAAGCGTGTCGCCGTCGGAATCCGTGGCACTGAGGGAGAAAGTGGCGTTTGTACGCGCGGCCACCGTGGATGGGCCGCTGAGGGAGGTGATCTCCGGGGCGTGGTTGCCGGGGAAAGCGCCGAGGTTGACGCGCACGTCCAGGAACCGTTCGCTGCCCGCGCCGCCCGTGGCCAGCGGAGTGATGTGGAGGTTCGCCGCCGTGTCGGAATAGGTGCGACCGGGATCCATCGGCGCATCCATCTTTCCGTCAGGCGAACCCGGCGTGGTGTCCAGCAGCCAGCAGCGCGATTCGCCCGGGCGTTGCCACACCAGATACGCGCCATGCTGAAGGTGCGGGTTCTCCGCGAAAGCGGGACGGTAGCTCAACCAGTAATACTCCTCGCTGCCGGGCGTCGCGGATTTCGTCACACGCAGGCCGCGAATGGCGTTCGTGGTGTAACCGTCATCAATGCGGTAAACGCGGTGGGTGGCGGAGCCGGTGGCGGTCGCGTCGACCCATTGATTCGGGGTCAGCCAGTTGAGCCGGGATTTGCCCTGCGTGTGGAAATGCCCGCGTTCGGGAGGGCCGCCGCCCATCACATCGAACCCGTCTCCGTATTCGTCGTTGCTGCCCGCGCCGACCACGGAGCCGTCGCTTGTTTGCCAGAAACTGGCGTGGAAGAGGCCGTAATTATGCCCCCATTCGTGAACGTAAATGTAGGTGTTGTTCGAGTCCTGTATCCAGAGGTCGCCCCCCCCAACGCTGCCAAGGCCGGCGTAGCCCATGCCGATGCTGGTGAAGAAGACGCCCACGATGTCGTAATCGCCCAGGCCGCTGTCGCCGCCGTTTCCGGTGTTGCTCACGGGACCGATATTGACGGTGGCATCGGCGCCGCTCCGGGTGTTGCGGAATGTGTTGCGGGCGTCGCGCAGGAGTTCGCCGCTGACGTTGTTACCGACGTAATACGCGGCGGTTTGCGGCATCCGGTAAACATTCGCGCTGGCACCGGCCTCGACCCACGTCTTGCCGTAGGACATGGCCAGGATGGCGCTTGAGCTGGGCCCGTTCATTTCGGTGGACGCCGCAGCCTGCGACACCGGTTCGCCCGCGTGATCCGAAAAATCAACCCTGATGAGGAAGACCTTCTTCTTGGTTTCGGTCCAGGCGCTGGCCAGTTCCCGGCTGGAGCCTTCCGCGGCGGGCAGGTTGAAACCATCGGCGCCATCCGTTGGCAGGGCCTGATTAAAGAGGACGCTGGAACCACTGTCGGGTCCGGGTTGCTTGTCGAACTCTGCCAGCGCGGCGTCGAGCGCGAGCATCTCGGCGCGATTCTCAAACGCATGGACCCGCCCGCCCGCAAGGGCCAGAACGCCGGGGCCGGAAACCGGTTTGCCCGTGGCAAAGCTCCGCAAGCCATCCTTCTGTCCGGCGGGAAAACCGGCGAGCACCG
Organism: Akkermansiaceae bacterium; assembly: GCA_903888515.1. GTDB lineage: Bacteria > Verrucomicrobiota > Verrucomicrobiia > Verrucomicrobiales > Akkermansiaceae > Luteolibacter. The sequence continues at coordinate 9,888 of CAISTY010000245.1, forward strand.
TTTCGCGTTCCGCCGGATGGATTTCGCGGAAGACGCTGTCGTGCAGCGCCGCCACGCCGCCAAGCACAATGCCGGAGGCCGGCAGCGAGCGCTTGCTGGTGATCCCGGCCTTGCGTCCGAAAGTGAACGCCTTGGCGCTGGTGCCGTCCGGAAGGGACAACTCGGTAGTGTGATCCGGCGCGCCGGGCCGGGCGTGCCCGTCCGTGCCCGGGCAGACCGGAAGATAAACGTAGCCGGCGCGGTCGCTGAACGGACGCTCGACCAGTTCGCGAACCGCCAATGGCAGGGCGGAGTATTCATCGAAGCGCAGCGCCTCTCGCAGTGCCTGTTCAGGATCTTCGCGAATCAATTGAACCATGTGCCGTCGGCGTTGTTCGGCCAACGCCAGACCGATGCTCAACGAAGCCTTGATGCGCTCCTCATCCGTGGCGCTGTTGGTGAGAGCGCGGAATTCCGCGAGCCAGTTCCGGATGGCGTTCGGGTCTTCGTTGCGCTCAACGCCGGCGGGCGCGGACGGATGGGCGGCCGCAGCAGGTCCGGCCAGAACTGGAATCGGAGCGGGCGCTTGAGCTACAGCGGCATCAGGGGGCGATCCTCCGGGCAGGGCGCTTTGGTTCGGCAACACCAGCCAGAGTGCTGCAGTGATGCCCAGGAAGGCGAGAATCGCAAGACCGGGCGCAGGATTTCGTTGGAAAAGTTTGCGGAGTTTCTTCATAGCGTTACCGGTGGCAGGACTTTCCTTTTCGTGTTGGCCGCGATCGCACCGTCATGGGGCGGCTTCGGGATCGGGCGGGAGGGGGCGGGAGGGAGTTCGCGGTGAGGGAGGGGCTGTGCAAAAGATGGCAGTCTGAAATGTCGAAACGCTGCCATGGGCAAGAGTGCCCGGAATGGGCTGGGAATGGCATCGGAAGGGTGTTAGACATGCCGGAATCATTCGCAGCAAGCGTAGCCTTCCGAGCCACTGACTGCAAGAAATTGCTTTAGGGGTGAAGGCCGGTGCAAGAGCCGGTGGCCGGACCGGCCTGCCTGTCGAAGCCTTGGCGCAGACCGCAGGGCGGCTACGTGCTCCGCGAAGATCGCGGTCCCACCTGATCTGAATTTTCCTGTGCGGTCCCGATATCCGGTGGGGACCAAGCTTGACGGCTGGATGGGCGCGGCCTACGATTTGGGCGTGCATGGGTTGCTGCCGTTTCATCTTGCCATGGAAACGGGATGCCGCAGTCCCGCCATGCCAATCCAGATCCAGCCAGCTCCAGTCATGAACATCCAGCGCACCGCATCGTTTGTCACAGCCATCGCCGTAATCAGCGCCCAGGCGGCTCCTGTGGGGAAATCTCCGTTTCAGGACGATGTGGATTTCCTGAAGAAACATGTGGATGTGATCGTGCTGCGGGACGGGGAAACGCAGGTTGCGGTGGTCCCTGCCTATCAGGGCCGGGTGATGACCAGCACCGTCGGTGGCGAAAAGGCGCCCAGTTTCGGATGGATCAACCGGGAACTCATCGCATCGGGCAAACGGCAACCTCACATCAACGCCTTCGGCGGCGAGGACCGCTTCTGGCTCGGGCCGGAGGGTGGCCAATTCTCGATCTTTTTCGCCAAGGGAGCGAGCTTCGACTTGGAGCATTGGTTCACTCCGGCTCCCTTGGACATCGAGCCCTTCGATGTGACCGCCAAGAGCGAGCGCGACGCCGAGTTCCACCGCGCGTTCACACTGACCAACATGTCCGGCACGAAATTCGCCGTGGATGTGGTCCGCAAGGTGAGCCTGATGACCCCGGCACGCGTGGCCGGGTTGCTGGATACGCCGATTCCGGCGGGTGTGAAACTTGTTGCGATTGAAACGGCCAACACCCTCAAGAACGCCGGTTCGGCCCCGTGGACCAAGGACAGCGGCCTGCTTTCGGTCTGGATTCTTGGCATGTTCAACGCGTCTCCTGCATGCACGGTGGTGATTCCGTTCCATCCCGGTTCCGAGGAAAAGCTGGGTCCCGTGGTCAACGACACCTATTTTGGCAAGGTTCCCCCGGATCGCCTGGTGGTGAGGAAAGATGTGCTCTTCTTCAAGGCGGACGCCAAGAGCCGCAGCAAGATCGGCATTCCGCCGCGCCGCGCCAAGGATCTGTTGGGAAGCTATGACGCCTTGTCCGGCGTGCTTACCATCTGCCAATACACTCTGCCCAAGGATGCCAAGGACTATGTCAATTCAATGTGGGAATTCCAGAAGGATCCGTTCTCGGGCGATGTGGTCAACAGCTACAACGACGGCATTCCAACCGGCGGAACCAAACAACTGGGAAACTTTTACGAACTCGAAACCTCCTCACCCGGACTGGCTCTGGTACCCGGCGGACAGACTACCCACATCCACCGCACGATTCACCTCCAGGGCTCCGAGCAGGATCTGGAAGGAATCGCCCGCAAAACGCTCGGTGTGGGTCTGGCGGATATCCGGGCGGCGATGAAATAGCGGCGCGCACCACAAGTCTAAAAATACTCTGAGCTTATCGCGTTTCTTTCCAATCCAATCCCCCAATCCCCCCAATCCTCTATCCTCTATCTCTTCCTCTTCAAACATCAATCCTGACTCTTGGCCCCTGATCCCTGACCAATGACCGGCGATTAAGCGGTGGTTGGAGTTGCGGATGTGGGGTAAACGGTCATTCGACGCTTGTTTTTACAGCTTCATTGGTCGTTCCCAAAAAAAACCCGATGAGGGTCAGCCGGTTCCTGCATGGTCGTCCGCCACAAATCGAGAAGGGACGGGCGAAACTCAATAGAAGAAGGACCCCTGTAGACACTCACATTTCTATAGACTCTCATAACATGGTATGTCGTCGTGCGGATAGAACGCCTTTCGTTCAAGTCGTCGAGAACCACTCTGGCAAACTCCTGGTGTTCGGCCAGATTCGTTGTCATTCTGCAGATCTGCGATACACGAAGGATCAGGGCTTCGTAATCTGGGTGCCCCCTACTGCGCAAATCTTTTGTAGCGACAGGAATCCAATCGCCTCCAGCTTTGTCCCTCCTTGCCGCCCGCGACAACCCGTTCGCCCGAGGTCCGGATACATAAATCAAAATTCCGAACGCGTAGTACCGTCCTCTCAGCATTCCCGAATATGGGTCAATTTGCACATCCTCCTTAAAGGTGTGAAGAAATGCTGCGCAAAACAATACGATCCCAACAACGGTGTTGAAGAATCGGTGGAAAATCTTCATGTTTTCTGCCGAAACGTTTGGATGAGGCGGCGGAGTGCAGGACTCCGATTCAATTAGACGGCTTATCGCCGTCGCCTCGATCGCCTTGTCTGCCAGTTTTCGCAGTTTGATTCGGCGACTCGATATAAGCCCATACACGTAGCCAATGGCTGCACCAACGAATCCAAGAGGCACACCTATCAGCTCTCCTACCTTTTCCATGTTGGTTCCTTTGAAATTAAAAGGCGCAAGCAATCCGACAACGATTGCAGTTACAAAAAATCCAATTATAGTGCTTAGCAGTACTCGTCCCATAGTATTGGTTTTTTGCTTTGTGCTCTTGGGTAAATATCCGCCTTCCTTTTTGCGGAAAAGTAATGTTCACGAACGCGTTCGGTTTGCACCAACTCACGAGCGCGCTCGTGTTACAGTACAAACCGAACCCGGACGTGCGGACTTCGTCCACCGACGCCGTAAAGCTTCGTCAGACAATCCCCCCCTATCAGCCCCCAGGCATTTCCGCAAGACAATTCTTCCGCACAGCGCCTTGGTGGTTAAAAGAGAAAGACTCAGGCAGGAATGCCTGAGCTCCGTTCTTTTTCTTCACCCATGACCCATGACTCATCAACCCGTCAACTTCTTCTCTTTCTCTTCACCAATGACTTTTCTACTGGCTAGGTTTTGAAACATCAGGTCTTTCATCTGACAAGAAGCGCCTTGCTTGGCTAGGCGCACAACGCTTAATGTGATGCCACCGCGCTATCGGGTGGCGTTGCCGGGTGGTTGAGTGGCGAATGGAAGGTTGGCATCCATGACTTGTTAGGCTCTTTGATTTCCTTGCTTGCAGGCTCGACGACCGAAGAAGACGATAAGCAACTTGATGAAATATGAACAGCCAAAATAAATCACTGCCACCCAGAAGAGGAAAACGACCAGAAACAGGAACCCACCCGGCAGCCCTACTGGAAATATCTTTGTAGGAAGGGCGACAATATCGCTGACCTTCAGCCAGTAAACCTGGGAGGGATTCGGATCGGATGACGCGAAACCGCCCCAAATGCCGCAGAGCAGCATCACGGCCAATACTGCAACCAAACTGGCAAGACAGAGGGCTACACGAATAGGGGCTGGAATTGTGGTTTTCATTCTACTGCCTAACAGTGTTTATTCGTAGCCCCTCCGGCAGTGATATCCGGGAGTGTTGACGACGGAAGGATGTGCGTAATGCGTTGATTTGGAAAGGATTTCTTTTTGTCGGGTGCGCATATCCGGTTGGGATGGACCAGGGTTTTTCCGGGAACCTGGTCTAGCGGATATGAATCTCACGAAACAAGACGGAATTGTGACAGTCTGGGCGCGAAGGGTGGAGTGCAACTCGCGCATGCGGTCCAGAAGACCGGCGGCGGACGGATCTTGCGCGAGGTTGCGGGCTTGGAGGTCGTCGGGGATCTTGGCGGCGGCGAAGTCGAGGCCGATTACCGGGAACTTTTGGGGGGGAAATCATTCCGGTCCGATTTCCTGCACGACGATCCAAGAATGTCCTTTATGCAACACCCCGGTAATCAAATGCGTGGGGTTCCCGTTTCCGCTTGCTCCAGTCAGGTCGTTGAACATCGTCGGGCGTTCACGGCGCGTGGCGGTCCATGACGTGCCATCCGTCCATTTGAGGTCATGGGTATATGCCTTCACGGGATCATGCGGTTTCCATCGTATCCCATCCTGCGAAACAAGATGCCCGCCGTGCCTGGCCGAACCGGTAAGAAGCCCCTGGTTGTCTTCCACAATCATGTGATATTGGCCGTCCACAAAATAGAGATCGGGGTCCTCGAGCATTCCAGCCGGGAAGATGTTTTCCGCCACGGTCTTGTAGTCTCCGTCGAAAGCGTTGGCCTTCGCCATATGCATGACCAGTGCGCGAGTGCGGTAGGCGAGCAAGACCGACCCATCCGGGCCAACGTAAGGCGCCGGGTTGTTGGCGTCTTCCGTCAATGGAATCTCGCGGTCGCAACGTTGCCAGGGGCCTTCGATGCGGTCCGCCCACGCGTAGCCGATCTTTCTCAGCGGGGAGTTGCGGGCGATTCCCTGATAGAAAAGAACAAACTTGTTGTTGACCCTGACGATTTTGGGACCATGACAACTTTGCCCGTCCCAGAAGTTGGCCCCCCGACCGGACAGGACCACCTCCTGGAATTTGTAAGGACCGATCGGGTTGTCTGCGGTGGCGCGGACAATCTCGGAATGTTTGCGATAGCCGTGCAAAATCTCGACGAGGCTTTTCGGGTCGCCCGTGCCCTCCGGCCATCGTGAGGCAAACAGATGGTATTGCTTGCCCACGCGGATCAGCGCGCCACACCAGACGAAGTACCCATCCTGTCGGAATCCGGAATCGCACGGTATGGGTCGCAGCCTGTCAATGATGGGTCGAGCCTTGGTCCTTTCGGCGTTCACCGGCTTGTCGGCCTTCACGGGAATCTCGCATACGATCCGGAATCCGATGTAGTAGATGGAGTAGTCCTGCCGCTTGCCGATTCGGCTCGCCGCACGGACGTGCCTGTCCGTGCTTCGCATTCCGCCGCCGCGCGCGACGCGGTAGGCGACGCCATCTTGATCCACCATGCCGTCCTTGATCCAAACACTGCCGTCGCTCGGCGCTCCTTCGTAGTTCTTGTGCAGGACATCCATGCAGAATTCCCAGGCATTGCCGTGCATGTCGTAAATGCCCCAGTTGTTCGGCTTCTTCTGGCCGACCTGGTGCATGAACCGGTTGCTTGGCTCTCCCCAGTTTCCCAAAAACCAAGCGTACTCGCCCAACTTCTCGGCATTCGGATCGTCGCCGTAGCAGTACCGGGTCGTCGTGCCCGCGCGGCAGGCGTACTCCCACTCGGCTTCGCCGGGCAGGCGGTACGACCGGCCGTCTTTCTCCCGCAGCTTTGCGCAGAAAGCCATGGCATCGTCCCAGGTAACGTGGTTGATGGCATGGTCAGGGTTGTTGACCGCCGACCTCTTGCCGTCCCAAGGCGTGGTTCCCATGGCCGCTTTCCACTGACCCTGAGTCGTTTGGTGGATCGAGATGTAGTACGCTTTGCCGATCGTGACTTTATGCTGAGGGCCTTCCTCCGGGTATCGGCCGACCTCGTCGTCGGCGCTTCCCATCAGGAACTCACCCCTGGGGGCAAGTACGAACTTGACGCCGAAGCCGTTTTCAAAGGCGACGGGAATGCCCAACTTCTTGGCCTCGGCTATCTGCTCGTTGGATACCTTCGCCCAGGAAGGAATTCCCGTATCCTTGCCGTCCTCGGCAACGCAAACGCCACAGAAGCAGAGCGCCGCAAGACAGACCAGCGGCAGCGCCAACATCGTGAACCGGCAAAACGTCCACGATGAACACGCTTCACTCTTGCTGCTGGGAAATTGCTTTCGGGGTGCAGGCAGTTGCAAGAGCCGGTGACCAAACCGGAGGCGGTGGAATGGGGGAAGGGTCTGGAATGCTCCGTTCATGAATTTGCTTTTATCCGCCTCTGAAGGATCTGCCAAGCCATATACCTGGAAAGGAAAATAGAAGCACGAGTGAAAAGTTCTGAAGCACCGGAAGGGATTCGAGCAGCGGATCCGGGGGGCGGGGTGGGAGGTTCCGGGCCATCGGGAGAGGGAGTGGATTTCGACTTTGCCTGGGGTGCGCTCGATTCGCGTGCCCGCCAGAGGTCACGGCAGGGCCCGGATCTGGATGTCCTTGTAATGGATCACACTCTTGGGGTCGTGTCCCTGGATCGCGATGGTCCCCTCGCCCAGCGCACGGCCGGGCATGTTCTTCAGAGACTTCGCCGGATCCCAATCTGCGGGTTGCGTCCAGTCGGTAGTCACCTTGCCATCAATCGAAATGACGATGCGCCGGCCCTCGACCTTGATCGAGTAGTCGAACCACACATCGTCCTTGTGGGGGGCCGTGTCCAGCACGTCGGCAACCGCGTAGAGCCCGCCGGTTTTCTTGCGGTCGGTGTGGGTGGCGTTGACCTGGCACTCGTAGCCCTTGGACGGCCAGCCCTTGGGTTCGAAAACCGTGTGGAAATAGATTCCGCTGTTAGAGCCCGCGGCGGTCTTGACCTTTGCCTTGAACTCGAAATTGCGGAACTTCGCATTGCCGTCCGGTCCGGTGTAAAACAGGTGGGTGCGGCCGCCGTGTACCACGAGTTCGCCATTGCTGACGGTGAACACCCCGGCCTTTTCATCCGGCCGGTCCTCGGTGGAGGCGTTGGATTTCCATCCGACCAGGTCCTTGCCATTGAACATGGAAATCCATCCTTCGTCCGCAGCGATGGCGGAAGATCCGATCGCGAGGACATACAACAAAGCGTGCAGCGTGCTTTTCATGATGCGCGGAGCCTGACAGCGTGCAATGCCGTGTCAAGCACGGCGGCAGATCACGTTTTGCTGCTTTTCCCCGCCCTCCGGTCTGCGCCTGGTCTTTATACACAAATCCGGGGAACGATTCCTCGCTTGGTTTTCAGTGCGGGTTGTGGTTCCAGGGTCGCGGATCGACCTTGGAGGGTAGCCGTGGGTTTCAACCCACGGTCTGGAGTTTGGCCCCGTTTTTTGGGTGGTCGAATCTGTTAGCTCATGTAGATTCCGCTGGTTGCTTGGTTAGGCGGCGTCGAAGAGTATGGCATAAGCCGCCACCGTGACGGCGGGCAGATGTTGGTTGGAGGATGGTATGCGCACTTGAGCCTCGCCGGTTCCAATGATGGCTTTTTCCTCGCGGAAGTTCACCTCGATGCCCCAGCGCCAGAGATAGTATTGCAGGAGTTTTTCAAGTGGCAGGTCCGGATCGGTGCAAATCAGATAGACGGGTTGGCGATAAAGCATTCTGGAGCCGTTTCTGAGGCGGTAGCCGAGTGGCGCGATGACCACGACGCGCAGTCTTTGGGTTTGCCGCGCAGGATGGTTTTATTGGTATAACTCCCATCTCCGGTGGCGATCAGGTGGCGGGCGGGGGGAGTTTCGCGGCGCAGGGTTTCGAACAATTCGAGAGTTTTGCGGTTGAGGTTCTGTTGCCCGAGCGCCTCGCGGTAGACCTTGCGTTGGTCCGGGGTAATGCGTTTCCTGCACCAGCTTTGGTAGACGACTTCCGGCTTCCTCCATCAATGTGATTTGTTATCCGATCCCCTTTTGCAAATTCCGCGCACTCCACAGCGTGCCTGCGGCGGCCGCTCCGTTGCCGCGCCATTTGCGCGCGCCGTCCTTGCGCTTGCCGCCAAAACGGTCCCTACACAGTCGGAACACTTCATCCACAAACCCCCGACTCCCGATCACCGCTCCATCCGTGAAATATCTAACACGGCAGCGCAACATCCTGCCCAGCGCCACATCCCGGCTCCGCTCCAGCATCTCCAATTCCGCGTCCACCAC
>CAISTY010000246.1 GCA_903888515.1 Akkermansiaceae bacterium
AGCGGCGCTGAGGGATTCCGGCGAATCGTAGTGCGCATTGGGATGGCGTTGTTTTTTCCGATGGCTGGCGTAGGGCGCAATGATTTGCATGCGCTCTGGCGCCACGGCGAGCACCCCGGCGGCAAATGCCTCGTCGGACCCGCTCGCATTGCCGGAACGGAATTTCAGATGGGGAAAACATTCCGCTAACAACCCGGACACCCGGCGGGCCGCTGCGCCAGCCGCGGGCGTGATCGTGCGGCGTCCCTCGATCAGGATGACCGGATCGGGCAAGCGCGAAATCAACCCGGAGAATTCATGGAATTGCATGGGACGCGGGAAATAAACAGATTGAACGATGGTTTGGAAAGGCCCATCGCATCCGATATCCTTGCAAAGGAAGGCTGATACCACATGGTTCCTTTACGACACGCGCTCCGCATGCTTGGTGATGCCGAGGTCGATGGCGGCCTGCACCAACACCTGAATGGTCGGCAGGCATCCCTGGAAAACCAGTTTGGCGAGGGTCTCCGGGCCATGCTGTTCAAACAAGCCGCTGACCAAGGCATTCACAAACGAACTGTTCGCGCTGCGGACTCCGGTGAAGTCCAACACCACTTGGTCACAGATCGCCAGATAGGGATCGATTTTGGAGACGCGATAGCCATACGCCGCAGAACCGTCGCAGAGGCGGGGGCCGAATTCATCGCGCAAATGGATCGCGTGTGTCATGGCTGGAACGTAGCCGGGTACGGAGAAACACGCAAGGGAATCTCCAACTCCTTGGCTTGGTGGAGTTTGAACTCGAAATCAGAGGCCGCTGAACGGCGGAATGAAATCGCGACCAAGGTGCCGGGGAAGCGCACCCCTTCCGCAAAGCACCCTTTTTTCAAGGCGGCATTGTTGCTGCGAACGACCGTTCCGGCACCACTTGCGATCAGCATGCGCCCGCCCATGAGATCCACGATGCGGGAACTCAGGGTAAGGCCCACCCCTTCATTGATCGGCTGTCCCTTACTCGAAACGCGGGCGACCATCGCCTGCTCGATGATGTCCTCATCCGGAAGATCCCGAACCCATGGAAATCCCGCCGCTTTCAAACTGCCGGGGATGCCGCAGCCGCAATCGGCGATGGCAATCCTCACAAATCCATCCGACGGCGTTATCTGCACCGCCACAAATCCCGTGCCCCGGCTGTGCTGGCAGACGTTGTTCGCCATTTCGGTAATCAGATAGAAAGCCGCATCGTAGAGGCCCGCATTCGGGTTTTCGTAATCCTCACCGCCGGGAGCAATACACGCGGAGATCCGTGCTCCAAGATCTTCCACCCGGTGAGGGATTTCCTCCAAGGGAACGAATCTACCGCCCGGATCATGCCGCTCAAACGATTCCTCACCATGCTCCCACCCGGAAGTATCGCTTGGGCATGTCACGCGTGGTGTAGAACCGTTGGATGACAGAACCATTGCCCGCGATGCCGTCTTCCACGGTCTCCCAGGTGGCCAAGTCAAACGATCCCTCAATCCGGTAGGTCTTGCCGATTGCGGCCGTGAAGGTGAACTCGATGGCCGTCAGCACCTCCGCCACCAGAGCGGGCTTGTCCGCCGCGATGAGCGGCAAATGGCCGGTCAGGACTTCGTAACCGTCAAGAAACCCGTCGCCGTCGGTGTCGGCTACCTTGGGCAGGGTGAGGTAGGTGTTGATTTCCGCCCCGTCCCTCAGTCCGTCGTTGTCCGTATCAGCAACGATGGGATTGGTGTGATGAATCTGCAATTCGTCCGGGTCGCTCAGTCCGTCTCCGTCCGAGTCGGCGCGTTTGGGGTTTGTGCCTTGGGTGTTGATCTCGTCGGCATCGGATAGGCCGTCCCCGTCATCGTCCGTGTCCGCGTTCATCAGGACGGATAGAGGGTTGTCGGTTCCAGTGGCATCGCCCGACCAATCTGAGAACAGATAGCCCAGGTTGGCAGTGGTCTTCACACTGGCAGTGGCGTTGATCGCGTAACCACCTGCCCGCCCGCCTCGCCCCCCGTGAAAGGCGAGTTGCTCCTGATCCCCTGCCCGCGCCCGGGAGCGCCGAGCCCCAGCTCGGCGAGTCATTGAAATGCCGATGAACAGGCGGAAGTAGGGACGCCGCCCGGCGATCCAAGGTGGCGCGGAAGAAATTCGCGCCGAGCTGGGCCTCAGCGCTCCCGGGGCGTGGGTCAGGGCGTGACCATGCGGTAGAAGGCCCGGTCGGTGGCGAGCGGGTCGGTGACGTCGAAGGTCGCGGTGCCGGCGCCGTTCAGGTTGAGGGTGGTGAGCAGCGTCCAATCAATCAGGTTGGAGGACCGTTGCATCCGCACGACCGCGCCCGGCGGGCCGCTGAGGCTGCCTTGGACCTGTTTGCCGGCGGCACCTCCCGCCGGAGCGCCGAGACTGAAGGACACTACTGCCAGTGCGGCCGGGGGCGCGGTGGCCGGAGCCACAGTGAGAGTCACATCATTGCCGGTGCCGCCAACATAACTAATCGTCCAGTCCGCGCCGCCGGTGGTGAAGGTTTCGCCTTCGCTCAGGGGGTTGCCGGCGATGGAGAAAAACGTGGCGCCGCCGAAGGTCTCGATGGGGTCGGAGCCGTCGTTGGCGATGACCACGAAGGTGCTGGCGGTCGCGGGCGTGAAGCCGAGTGCGAGCGAAAGTTCGACCTCGCCGTTGAGCGCGACGGTGCCGGTCGCGGCGAGCTGGCTGGCGCTGGTGGGAGAGGCGAAATGCAGGGCGCAGATCGAGCCGCCGTCAAAAGTCACGTTGCCCGGGTGCAGCGTGCTCGGGCTGTTGCCCGGCGCGAGCGTGCCGCCGGAAAACACGCTGACGCTGCCGGTGGTGCCGGTGCCGGAGAGCGTGCCGCCCGCAGACACTTGCGTTTCGCCGCCCAGCGAGCCGTTGACGACGAGTGTGCCAGCATCGACCGCGGTGGTGCCCGTGTGGGTGTTAGTGCCGTTGAGGGTGAGCGTGCCGTCACCGGTTTTCCGCAGCGGCGTTCCGGCGTGCAACTCCGTGAGTGGCCCGGCGAGCGTCATGTTGAAGCCATTGGTATCGAAAACACCGCCGCCGTCGCCGTCACCGTCGCCATCCATCCGCAGGGTGCGGCTCGCGGGAAACGCGATGTTCGCGAACGCCCGCAGCGTGCCGGTGTCGGTGCGCGTGCTTTCGCCATCGAAAAACCGGTAGCCCAGCGTGACGACATTCGCGGCTGCGCCCAGCGAGCCGTCGGCGACGATCCCGAGCACGGCTGCGCCGAATTGGTTCGTCCCGAGATCAAGGTTGCTAGTGAAGGTATTCGCCGGATGGGCGAAGCGCACTTCGGAGTCGGTCCAGCCACCTAGCACGCCGATGGGCACATTGCCCGCGAGCAGTGTCTCGATGACGAGCGACTGGCCATTCGAACCGAATGATGCGCCGCCGGCACCTATCGTCAGCGGAAACGCCGGGGTGATGACGACTGGTCCCGGAGCCTGCGAATCGGCCTCGATGCCGCCATTGTCGAGCAGCACGGGGTTTCCGGCTGCGCCAAAGGCCGCAGTGGATTTCATCGTGACGCGATTGCCCTGCGTGATCGCCACCGGACCGACAAACGTGTTCTCGCCGAGCACGCGATGCGCACTGGCGCTGAAGCCTGCCTTGCCGAAACTCACGCTGCCCGTGCCGGAAATCACCGCCTCCACGGTCGAGCCGTCGGTGAAGGTGATCGCGCCGCCGCTGCCAAGTAGCACGGTGCCAGTGCCGCTGAGGGAGGCAATGGTTTGCGCGAATCCATTCAAGTCGAGTGTCGTATCGTACAGCCGCACCAGCGGCTTCCCCAGCGCTTCGTTGATGCCGAGGCGAACTGTGCCGGCCTCGATATCAATGGTGTTCACTCCGGAGTTGAATGCGTTCACGGTGTTGAAACGGAGCACGCCCTCGCCCTGTTTGGTGAGGCCCTGGCCGGTGGTCGGCTGGTTGAACGTCACATTGAAGCCGTTGGTGTCCACCGTCGCGAGGCGGAAGGTGGTGCTGCGCGTGGCGGCAATGTCGAGATTTCCCAGCGCCCGCAGCTTGCCGCGGATGTCGTTGTTGCCGTTCTCGCGGCCGATCAGCAGCACGCCATTGGGCCCGCCGAGTTGCGCATCGCTCGCGATCTCGAGCGTCGCCCCGGCGATGTCCGTGCCGCCCGCCTGCGAGTTGGTGCCGGTGAGGCGCACCGTGCCATCGCCGCTGCCGGAAATCACGAACCGGCCCGCGCCGCTGAGATTGCCCTCGATGACGACGTTCCTGCCCGCGAGCGCGATCACCGAGCCGTTCTGCGCCGTCACCTCGATGTTGCGCGTGGCTGGCAGGGTGAGGCTGATTTGCGGGAAAAGTCCGCCACCTTTGAGCACGATCAGATTTCCAGCCGTTCCGAGCACCGCTTCGTCGCTGAACAGCAGGTTCGCAGTGCTGCCCTCCAACACGAGCCGACCTCCGTTCAGGGTGTCGCCAGCGTCGGGGGTGAAGCTGGTGTTGAAGAGCGTGAGATCAGCGGTGCCCGCAGTGAAAACTTGCGCACCCGGATGGTTGGGCGGACTGGCGAGGTAGAGTCCCTGCGCACCGCTGAGGGTCGCACCCGCGCCGAGCGTCGAGTTACCAACGAGCTGGAGCAACCCGGCTGCGGCGAGCGTGCCGCCCGCGCCGACAGTGACCGAGGTGAATCCAATGAAGCCCGTCCCCCCAATATTGAGAGTGCGGGTGGCATCGACCGTGACCGTGCCGGCGGCGGCGGTGAGCTGGGCGATTTGCAGTGTTCCGTCCTGGGCGCGGAGCGTGCCGCCGCTCAGCAGCTCGAATGCGCCGGTGAGCGAGCCGTTTCCGCGCAGCGTATCGCCGGAGCCGAGTTGCGCCGTGCCGCCCAGCGCGGTGAGCGTGCCGCCCGCCAGCGTCGTGAGCGGGCCGAGCGGGGTCACGCCGGTGTCTTCGAGAAGGAGCGTGCCGGTGCCGATGGTGATCGTCCCGGTGGTCGCAAAGCCGTTGGCAAGCGCGGTGCCGACTTGCAGCGTCTGTCCGTCGGCGACGGTGAGGGTGCTGCCGGTTGCCATGGTTAGGGTCCCGAGAAAACGCCCGGCTCCGCCCACGGTGCTGTTGGTCCGCACGGTGCCGCCGCTGCTGGCCGTGAGGGTTCCCGCCGCGTCGAGGTTCAACCGCGATGCCGCCGTGCCATTGCCTAAAAAGAGCTGCCTCACTGCCGCCGCCGCCGTCGGCCCGCTCACCACCGAGCCGCCTGTCGGGGTGATGAAAGCCCGTTGATTCAGCCCCGGCACCGTGGTGGGGTTCCAGTGCCCCGCAGTGTCCCAGGTGCCCGCGACGCCTTGCGCGAAAAAGGCGTCGGCAAAATCCGCCGGCACCTGCACCGTGAGATCGTCCAGCGTGTGGGTCTCCTGCAATGTCCCGCCCGCGGAATCGAATTGCCGCTCCCGCACGTTGAAAAACGGCTGACTGGCGGTGAATCCGAAAAACACACCGAACGTGGAGGTTCCCGGAATGTTGCCGGGGACGGTGACGATATTCCCGCCGCCGAAGTCCAACTCAAAGGCCAAGCCGCCTCCCGCGCCGCTGACCGTCATGTCCCATGTCCCGCCAAACGCGGTGCTGCCAAACGGCGTCGCCCATACCGTCGATGGCTCCGGATCGCGGGCGATGTCCGTCCAGCGCCCCCCGCTCATCGCGCCGTTGTTCGTCGTCACTCCGAGAAAAGTCCCGCCGAGCGAGAAGTCGTCGATGACCTTGGAACTGCCCGCTGCCGCCTCGAAGGCCGCCCGATTGGTAAAGACGGTGACGGTTTGGGCGTGGCTGGTGGCGGGCATGGCGAGCGCCGGGCACGCAGCCAGGATGGCGGACAGTTGGCGGAAGCGGGAGCGGCTTTTCACGGGGGTGGTAGTTCTAGGGTTATTTTCAGGAAGGGGCATCCATCGCATGACCAGTCTCTTAGTCAAAAATTTTCGGTCGCTATTTCGCCACCGATGACAGGCGCGTTGCTGGTGATCCAGCGCCCGCGCCGGGAAAGGGATCGCTCGTCACGCAGGCCTTACGGATGCAGTGACAATTGCACCCGCGTGCGGTAGAAGCGGCGGGCGGTGGGTGGGCCGGTGACGGTGTGGGTGGTGGTGGTTCCAGGCGCTCCGGCAAACACCCCCAGGCCGCTATCCGCCCATGATTGCTAGGAATTTGCTTTAGGGGTGAAGGCCGATGGAAGAGCCGGTGGCCGGACCGGAGGGCGGGGAAATGGGGGTTGCTCAGGCCCACCGCGTGGTCCCGCCCGGCGGTGTAATTGGTCGAACTCAAGGCCCCGCCGTTCGGGGAAAGGTCGAATTGGATCACTGCGGCGCTGGCAAGGCCCGCGCCCGCCAGGATCAATAATGAAATCATGGTCAATTTCATGGTTTTGTAAGGCTGTTGCGAGAGTTGTTTGAAAGCCCGCCCCACGGAATTGGAACCCGGCCCGGGAACGCTCACGCTCTTGCCCGAAGCTAAACTAAACGAGAATCGCACCATTGCAAGAAAAAGAATTCCGGAATTGGATTTTTCATGCATTGCGGGATCACATGAGGTTGCGAGGCAGGGGTGCAACCCACCAACCCACCAACCGTTATGAAGCATACAACCGAGACCGTTGCCGGGGAAATGGACCTTCGACTGGTGGTGATCCGTCCCGTGGGCTATCGACTTCGTTCGGGCGCGAGAAAACTCTATACCCAGCCCGCCTATCTTATTTGCACCGATCCGCTTCTTGCGCTTGAAGACTTGCTTCAGGAATACATCTGGCGCTGGGACATCGAGGTCAACCACCGCGACGAGAAGACCATCCTGGGCGTGGGACAGGCGCAGGTGCGCAATGAAAACTCCGTGCAACACATCCCGGCGCTTGCCGTGGCCGCCTACGCCAAGGTGCATGTCAGCCGCAAACACCGCATCTGCGCGCAACTCGCATCGCGATCCGGCGTTGGATTTATTTTGTTCGTCTGATTTCGCAGGCTGTTTCTCTTTTTGCAAAGCCCTCAATATTTCATAATGGCGAACGCAAAATGTGCGCATACCGCGCGCAAGTGCTAAACTCTAAAATCTTCAGTTTCTGTTTGGACAGTAGCATACGCTCCAATGCTCGATTTTGTGCGTGGATTCCAGCGCGGTAATTGCATCGCCATAACTTGCAACCAATTGATCAGGCAAGCCCCAAGTTCTCGGGAGAGAGCACGTTCCGTATTTCCCAATCGCTACATCATTTGGAATTTGTGACAAGTGTTTCTTAAACTTGTCGAAATCATTGGTGGTAATGACCTCCTTGGTTTTTTGGACGGCCAATATGTATAGCGGGCTCGGCGCTCCTTCTCCCCCTTCATTGATTAGCATATGCCGCACCACCTGAAGAGTTGTTGTCCACAATGCAGCCACCCATTGCAAGAAAGGTGTCACCCGTTGCAAGAAAGGTGTCACCTTCGAATCTTTGCAACTGCAGAATAGGGGTATCTATAATCCTTGTCCAGTTAGATGCTTTGTCTGTGGCAAAGAAGAGAGCGCCGCCTACCCTCATGTGATGGCGGAATGCCCCAAAGTAGCCGCCATCTACCTTCCAAATTTCGTCAGCGCGTTCAAAATATCGATTGAAGTTAGTTGGATTTTCAATCTTGGGCCAATCCTCCGAGGGAATGATCTCCGGATTTCTGCCTACCTCGGGAATAACCGTGAATCCTCCAGTTGTCGCAAACTCCCTCTCGGGTTCTTGAGCATTAGCAAATGGATCGGGTTTTTGAACATTAGCAAATGGATCGATCTCTTCGGACGTGGCAACACCTCCAAGTATCAAAAGAAGAATCGCCAGAAGGGTATTCAAAGGAGTTTTCATTTTTAAGCGATTGAGGTAGGGACGCCGGTTATCCGACGCCCCCCTCGCAGATCCCGGCGTGCTAGACTACCGCACCGGGCTCCTCAGGAAGCGCGCACTTGAAACCAGTTCCGGCACAGAGTGTCTGAAGCGGATTCACTTGGCAAGCCGGTATCAGCTTGACCGGATGCGGACACTTTCAAGAGTCATGGGAAGCGCAATGATCCACCCATCACGCCGGGCGGCGGAGTGTGACGATCCGCTTCCAGAAACCGGAGATCGAGGCTGCCACGATCAGGGGCAAGGACAAATTCGCCGGATCGGATAGCGGGATCATGAACATCCACCTGCACTCCGGCCGGGGACCGGCGAACCAGGCGGCGGTCGTGAGGATGGCCGAGGCCGGATAGATCGTCGGCACCATTCCGCCGGACCCGCGACATGCTTTCCACAGGTTGACGATAAAGCCGCCCCAGTTGAAGACCACGACAGGAGCCGCAAGCGACAGGAGGGAGAGTTGGAGAATGGACAGGTCGGCGGGCATCATGGATGGATTGAAGCCTGCAAGGGTATCAGGCCGCAGGGTGCGATGCCAGTGTGGAATGCTCCTCGGTTGATCGCGATTCTTTCTAACACTACCCATCGCGCATCCCGATCATGGCCAGGCATCATGGTTTCGCGCGTCCACCTGGTCGTTGAGGGTGCAGAAATCATAGAGCCAGCCGAGCCCTAGCAGACCGCCGGTGAGGAGCCAGAGGATGCCGGTGCCGATCTTGCCGATATACATGCGGTGGATGCCGAGCGGGCCGAGGAAGGTTTGCAGGATCCAGGCCACCGAGTAGTCATAACGGCCCGCCTGATAGCGGCGGTTGGCGGAGTCATCCATGCCGGGAATCAGGAACAGGTCCACGATCCAGCCGATCCCCAGCAAGCCGAGGGTGAACAGCCAGATCACGCCGGTCACCGGCCTGCCATAGTAAAACCGGTGGGCTCCGGTGAAGCCGAAGAACCAGAAGAGGTAGCCGATGACCTTGCTGTGGGTGGGCGGGGTGCGCATGGGCGGTTCATAACAGGAATGGCCCCGGATGCGATGGCAATGTGCGGCGGGGAGGTGCCCTGGCGGCCGCCACGTGCCCGCACGCATGATTAGGCGGCAGGAATCCGGGGCACGGGGCGAAGCCTCCCCACCCCGGATGTCTGACGGTCGGGAAAAATGGTGCCGCGCTCAGCTCTTGAAACTGGCGTACGGCTTGCCGTCATCGAGCGGGCCGCCGATGCGGTTGACCGCGTCCTTGAGGATCGAGGCGGCGGCGGACACGACCACGCCGATGGAGGGCATTCATCGCTGCTTTTCGGTAGGGAGGTATTCCCAATTCCCTTCTCTTCGCCATCAACGAGAACTGGGAAATCCCGAACGGCTCCACGAGCTTGACGTCGGGCATCGTGCCTAGCAGGGCGATCATCCGGGGCGTCCCTGGAATGATTCGATGTTGCGGTATCCCCTGCCTCAGTCGCTCCTTTTTCACGGACTGGCCGCTCACGCCAAGCAATTTAGCGATTTGGATATCCGGCACCTTGCCAAGCTTCTTGCGCAGCTTTGACGTCCATCGGACGGTGCTGTATGCAGGTACGACGGTATGCCGAGTTGCATCCTCTTCGATGCCACCGAAGTTCTGCCCGCGCCAAGCAATTGCGCGAGTTCCGTATCGGGCATCCTGCCGAGCTTGGCGAGCAGGCGCGCGGTCCATTTCACTCTTTGTTTCATGATCCGTCGAGGCGGATGCCACCACATGCAAACGCGCAAGGCAATCCATTTGGCAGGGGCGTTTGATAGGGTGCCGGACCTGGCCTGATTGCCGGGCAGGAGACCGCCGGCCTGCCCGCACCGCGAATCGATAGAACCGCGCGCATTGGCTATTGAGTCGACCGGGGAAGTTCATTATCCGTGACGGTCGGCGAGAGATGGGGTGGCTTGTGGTGAATCTTCAGCGTAACGCGCGCCCAGTCTCCACCGTGGAGACTGGTGTGGTTGAACCGGGAACCGCGCATGAGCATGGCCGCGCCAATTGGCGCGGTTGCCGGGCAATCCTTCTATCAGGGTCACATGTGACCCTGTGACGGTCGCCACGACCCATCGCGCATCACTATCATGGCCAGGCATCATGGTTGCGCGAGACCACCTGGTCGTTGAGGATAAGGGCGGACACCAAACCGGCGACCTTGCCGACGAAGCTGAGGTATTTGAGTGCTTTCATGGTGACCGGGGGGTGGTGTCAACGGCGCGTCGGGTGTCTGGTCACCGCAAACCCGGCATGTACGAATTCGTGCGTGCCCTATCCGGTATTCTTGACACTCCAGGCAAAAAATGCTCACTCGCCTTCGAAAGGTCC
>CAISTY010000247.1 GCA_903888515.1 Akkermansiaceae bacterium
GGATAAACGCGGATGGACACTGATTGTAAGAGACTTGTGAAGAATCCAACTCGCACCCAGCGGGTGAGAGGCCAAGCATTCATAACTCTTTGATTATCCGTGTGAATCTGTGTTCATCCGTGGTTCCATTTCTGTTTCTAGCACCAGAACCCGCGCTACGCTGGAGTGTGGAATCGGGAGTAACTTTTGTTTGGAGGCTCCGGGCAAGATGCCCGGGCCACGTGGCGCGGGCATCCTGCCCGCCGCCTGTAACAGCCAAGTTAGTCGGGAGGATCAATTGCTCCCAATCAGTTGAATCCGTAAAATCGACGGTTTCCATTTTCCCTTTTAGGATCACTCGATTTTCAGGCGCAGGTCCTCGGAATTGCCGCGGAGTTCGGGGGCATACATGGCGGCGGCGGTGGCGGGCAGGGCTTTGTATATGCCGGGGGCCTCGGCGCGGAGTTGATAGCGCAGGGTGTGGGTTCCGCGGGGCAGGGCGCGGATGAAGAAGTTAACTGATTGGTCGCGCGGTTCCATGTAGGCGCTGAATCCGCCATCGCCGGAGATATATCCGCTCAGGGCGTCCAACGCCTCGAATCCGGCCGCCTTGGCATCGGAGAAGATGAGATATTCGTAATCGTTTTTGCTTTCGAGGATGAGTTCCACCTCGATGCGGTCGCCGGACTTGAGGGCGGCGCCATCGGCGAGCGGTTCGCGGCGGAAACGTTCGACACGTTGTTTGGCGATCAAGCCGGTGGCGTCGGGCACTTCGGTTTCCTTTTCCAGCGTGACGAGTTTGGAGATTTTGCGTTGCACCTTCACTTCCAGGCCGGCGGCGCGCAGTTTGTCCTCGAGGGTGAAAACTTCCAGATAGGCATTGGCATAAAGGGTGCCTTTCCTGCCGGATTTTTTCAGTTCGATGGCGTGTTTGCCGGTTGTGACCGCCTCGCCTGATAGAACCACGGTGCCATCGAAGGTGAACAGGTTGTCGCGGTCGATAGTCACCTTGCGCAAGGATTTTCCGTCGAGCGAGATTTCCACCTCCATCTCCGGCACGTCCTCGCCGCTGGCCTTGAAGTATGCGGCGATCGCCTCGACGGCGAACGCCGTGTCGCGGGTGGATTCCCAATACGTCGCGTGTTTGCGGTTGTTGACGAGGTATTTGACGAGCCCGCGGGTGTCCGCGTCGTTGGGTTTCACGGCGGCTAACAGTTTGAGATACCACGCGTGGGCCTCGACCTCGCTGCCATACCAGTTCCACCAGCAATTAGCGTTCTGGACATCGAGATAAGCGGTTTGGTTTTCGGCGTCGCGTTTGAGGAATTGGGAGACCATTTTCATCACTTCGTCGCGGCGGGCGTCGTCGCCCTTGCGGTGGTGTTCGAGGCCGACGAGGCACTTGGCGTACACCGGCAGTGCGAGACGGTCGCGATGGAGGAACGCGAGCATCGGCTCGGAATCGCGCCCGCCCTCGCCGAGCACCATGCGGACAAACGCGTCGGTCGCATCGCAGTTAGATTTCTCATGGCGGTTGTCGTTTTTGATCTTCAGCTTCTCCTTGCGCATCGCCTCGCGTTCGACATGGAGTTGGAGCGCGGCGGTTTGTTTGCGCTCGTAGGCCATCAGCCATTCGATGCCTGAGTTAAGCATTACATCGGGGATCTTCGCGCCGTTGGATTTGGCGACCAACAGGCCGTGGACGACCACTGCGGTGGTGTGCGGATAGGAAAACTCTCCGTGGCCCGAGAACCAGCCCCAGCCGCCGTCGGAGTTTTGCATGTGCATGAGTTTGTCCACGCCGGCGGCCACCATTTTTTCCATTTCCGCTGCGTCGAACACCGGATTATTCTGCCACTGTTTCCACTGCGCCGCGCGCTCCGCGGCATCGCCGAGTTCCTGCGGATTGAGGTTGGTGCGCTTGGCTTTGATTTCCGCCAGATTGATCTTGAGATCATTGAGCATGCGCTGCGCGATCACCGCCGGCACGAAGCGGTTCAAGGTCTGCTCGGTGCAGCCGTGCGGATAACTTGCCAGATAGGGAATCGCATCGACCACCGCACCGGCGATGGTGGGCGAGAATCTAACTGTCAGCTTCGATTGATCCGGGCGCCGTTGTTCCGGCACCTCCAACAGGATTCTAGCGGAATTTTGGTCGGGCTCCACGGCGCGGCTCCACGCGTCCTGGCGCAGCATGCCGTGGACGAGCACCGGCAGCTTGCGCTCGACGGCATCGCCATCGGTGCCGGCATCGGCGCGCATCCTGATAGTCACCTCGCCTTCGCGCATGGCCTTGACGCGCCAATCGACGCGGGCTTCCGCGCGGGCGGCGATTTCCACGGTTTTGGCTGCGCCATCGATGGCTGACAGGTTCCTGCCGTCGAGTTCGAGAGAAACTTTCACCGACTTGGGCGCGTCGTAGTCATTGTGGACCACGGCGCTGAGCACCGCCTCATCGCGTTCGACGAGGAAGCGCGGTGCCTGCAGCCGGACTAACAAATCCTTGGAGGTGATGATTTCCGCGCAACCCTCGCCGACCTGGGTACCCTTGCCGAGCGTCCACACGCGGGCCTTCCATGTCGTTAGATTGTCGGGGAACTCCAACGGAATTTCGGCGCAGCCGTCGGCGTCGGTTTGGACGGTGCCCGACCATTTCAAGAGGTCGGCGAAGTCCTTGCGCACGAGGATGGGCGCGGCGTCAGGCGCTCCTCCACCCTCGGCAGCAGCCGCCATTTTGTTGCCTGACGCAGGCGTGGCGGCGTCCATCGCCATGCCGGGAGCAGCGGCCATGGGCACCGGTGCCGCATCCGCCATCATCATGCGGCCGGCGCTCTTGGCCCTCTTGCCACCCACACCTCCTCCGAAACCATATCCGCGACGAGACATGTCACCGATTCCATTTTCATCGCCGAAGCGGCCGAGTGATTGCATGCCTGGGGTTTTCGGGCGTTGGAGGTTGCCCGGTGATCCCGGCAGCGAATTGGATCCACTATATCCGCCGTAGGAATTCACCCACTTCCAGAAATTCTCATGGATAGGCCCGACGTTCGAGCCGCCGGTGATGGCTTCGAGCGATTTGTCATAGATGGCGAGCACGGCCGTGCCGATGACCGGTTTGCCCGCGGCATCTTGCAGGGTGACGCGCAGGCTGGATTTCTCCTGCGGTTTCACTTTGGGTTTCGCCGGGGTGAGGGTGACCTCTATCATCTTGCTAACAGGCGGCAGCAACACCTGTTTGACTGCCTTGTGGACTTTAGCGCCATGCACGGTGATCGCCTCGATAAACATGTTAGGCATATCCTTGAGATCGAGCGGGACCTCCACTTCCAGGCTTTTGCCGGTGAGTTGGACGCGTTTCGCCTCGCGTCCGGCGCTGCCGGCGATGTGCAGGAACAGCCAGACATGGGCATTGGGGCGGTCGCTGTTGACGCGGAGTTTGAGGGTGTCGCCGGGTTTGTATGCGGCTTTGTCGGACACCAGTTCGAGCGGGCCGAACTTCCATGCGGCCGGATCATCGCGACCGGGGCCATGGACGTTGAGAATGGTGGCACCTTCCGCGGCTTCAGCACCCTTGAACGACAGGCTGGCGGCCAAGCGGTATTGGCCGGTGGCGGGCGCGGCGAATTTCTGATGGACCTCGCCTGCGGCGTCCGTTTCGAGTGGCCATGACTGGATTTCCTTTTCATCGATGCGGCCGTTGGGTCCGCTTGTTAGAAGATAGAGCTTGAGTGTGCCCTTCGCGCCGGCCACCGGCTTGCCCGCGAGGGTGGCGGAGGAAATCGTCGCCTCCACGGCATCGCCGGACTTCGCGTAACCGCGGTTCGTCCAGACAACCACTTCGAAAGGTTTGCGGGCGGCGATCACCGAGCCGGTGGCGCGCTCCTCACGGCGCGATGCGTCCACCACCCGCGCTTCTATCGAATACTTCGCATCCATGTCCCCGTGGACCGCTTTGGCGGGCGCGGTATCGATTTCCACCTTGGCGGTGCCGTCCGGGCCTATGGCCAGGTTTTGCTTGAGCACCAGCTCGTCGGGGGTCCAGCGGTTGCCCTGCCACCACGGCGGGTGGGGTGGCAGGCAGCCCCAGCTTTTCCACGTCGGGTGCCATGACGACGCGTCCGCGCCGTTCCACCATGCGCCCGGGCCATAGAGCCAATCCCAGCGCCAGCACGGGAACCAGCGTTCGCCGAGCGACGAGCGCTTGACGATGATCTCGACGTTCGCATTTCTAACAGGCGCGCCGTGGAAATAGGAAGCCTTGACGGTGGCGCTGAACTTGTCCCCGAGTCTAACCGGTTCGGCGGGGGCCTCGACCTTCACCTCGTATTCCGGTTTCCGGTATTCCTCGACTTGGAAGGACACCCCGGCGGAAATATGGTTTTCTATCTGATAGTCCGCACGCCACGCGCCGAGCGGCGCGTCTTTGGGGATGATGGTTTCGGTTTCTACCGCGCCGAGCGCGTCGGTTTTGAGGTTGGCTATTTTCACGGCTTCCTCGCCGCGGCCATTGAAGAGCGTGAGCGTGCCAGATTTGTTAGCCCACTTGGTTTCGTTAGGTTCGAAGTAGCCGGTTTCGCGCAGGAAGAACTTGAGGTGCACGGTATGTCCCGGTTTGTAGAGCGGTCTGTCGGTGATGCCGTAGGAGATGTCGCGGTTGCCATTTTCCCAGGATGCGTCCTGGGCGAAAAACCCTTGGAAGCCGAAGAATGCCGGGCTGCGGTCCTGGGTTCGGGCGATGGCGAGCCACTGGTATTCCGGATCCCAATCGCCGGGTTTGAGCAGGGTTTTGCCATCGGCATCGGTGACCCGCTTGAACTCCTTGGTATGCACGTCCATGCGGCGGCCGAGCGGCAGCTTGCGGTCATGATAGATCATGCGGTAACCGAAAAACCCGACGTCGGCCCCGACGACCGGCGCGCCGCTGGCGGCATCGGCGACCCACCACTGGAGTTTGCCGGCGACGTCGCGTTGGACGAGCACGGAATCGACGATCCAGACGAGCGTGTGGAACTCGTTGCCGTTGGCAATTTTTCCGGTGATCCACCAGGCTCCGGCCTTGTCGAGCGGCACTTCGATTTCGGTGCGGGAGTCGCGGTGTTTTGCGCGCGGGGTGAGTTGTGCTTCCCAGGTAGCGGCGGTTTTGCCGATGAATCTCGATTGCGGCTCCTGGATGAGGCGGTGGGCGATCTGTGAGGGATTCACGCGTTGCCCGTCGAACTGGGCGGGATTGCTTTTCAGATAGTCGATGGTTTCCTTGAGCACCGCCTCCATGTCCACCGGTGCGGCGCTCAGGGTGATGTTAGATGCGTTGCGGAAAACCAGCGGCAGTCTGGGTTTCACGCCGGCGGGCACGGTTTCGGCGGGTCCAAAGCGGCCCCAGTTGCCGGTGATTTGTTGGAGGAGTTTTTGGCGTGAGTCGTTCTGGCCGGTCCCGTGTTTGGCGATGGTTTTTTCCAGCACCTCGCGGGCCTTGTCGTATTGGCGGCGGTTGAGAAAAACCTGGGTGAGGGTATCGCCGGCCTGCCCGTTTTGATTGAGAATCGAGCGATAGAGCGCGATGAAATGGTGGTCGGCCGGGAGTTTGAAGCGGCGCACGCCATCGGAGGTTTTGGCGAGGCACTCGTCCTCGGCGAGGGTGTCCATTTCGAGGATGCCCTTGGCACTATCAGGATCCTGTTCGCGCCACCAGCCGAAGGAAGAAAGCGTTTCCGTGCCGAATTGGGATTGCGAGAAGCGGGCGAGTTGCAACGTGATGGCAACGGCCTGATCCGGCATGAGGCGCACGATTTCCGCGAGCGCGAAACGCCAGCGTTCGCCGTCGTTTTTGGCAGCCTCCCACGACGCGGGGATCTGATAGAGAACGGGGCCGTCCTTGGCCCATGGCGCGCCTTCGGTGCCGCCCTCGGGCCCCGGTTCGCCCCATTCGGGCAACATTGCGATGGGTGTTAGAGTCTGGAGTTTCCAGGCCTCTGCCTGGCGGAAAACTCCGCCGAGCTTCTCCCAGATGCCGACGCGCTCGAAATCGTCCGCGGCTTTGGCGACCGCCTGGCGGAGCAGTTGCAGCGAGCGGATGGAGTCGCGGTAGGTGGTATCCACGGAAGCCCCCGCGGTGGCTGCCGGCTCGGCAACCGGTCCACCTTCCATGCCGCGCGGGCCGATGCCGCCGGGACGGATGCCCTGAAAGCGCGGGCCACCGAAGTGCGGCTGCCCGCCGCGCTGGAAATCCCCGGCGATGAGGCGGCCGACATGCGGCACTTGGCGGTAGGCTTCCGCTGCGCATGTGAGCAAGCGCGCATTCTCCGGGTGGGCGGCAACCGCGTTTTCGACGAGCCCGTCGAACTCGCCCCACGCGTTGAGGTTTCTCAAGGCAGTTATGGCGCGATCGAGATCCGTGCCGGATTCCTTATCCGAGACGGGCATCAGTTTTTGCTGATAGGCGTTCATCGCGTCGCGCCACATGCCGCGTTCAATGAGTTTGTCACGCTCCTTGCGCAGGGCCGGGACATCCTGAGCCATGAGTTGGAGAGGGAATAGAACGGTGAAACAAAAGCAAGCCAGAGTTTTCATGTCACCGGAAATGACACACGAAAGGCCAGAAACTTAGAAGAATAAAAAGTTTGCCCACTGCGGCGATGGATGGTGCCGCTGCCACCATCTGATCATCACGCTTTTCCTGATCCATGCCGATGGCTGAGGAAACAACGGGCAAACCTCTCATATCCGAACACTCACAGGACGCGGTAAAATTCGATTGCATCGCACGAATCGGTTGCCAGCGGGCGGGAATACGCTATGCTGCGCAGCCCGGTTCGAAAAACCGGCCAGTGAAAAATGAACCTCCCTCATGTAGCGATTGTTGGCGCGACGGGTGCCGTCGGCGTGGAAATGCTCCTTTGTCTCGAACAGCGGAATTTTCCGCTCGGCAAGTTGAAGCTGCTGGCTTCGGTGCGCTCGGCGGGGAAACGCCTGAAATTCCGCGGCGGGGACGTCGTGGTCGAGGAACTCACCCATGATTCGTTTGCCGGCGTGGACATCGCGTTGTTCAGCGCGGGAGGCGGCATTTCCAAGGAATTCGCACCCTCTGCGGCGGCCGCCGGGGCCGTGGTGATTGACAACTCGTCCGCCTTCCGGATGGAGGCTGACGTGCCGTTGGTGGTGCCGGAAATCAACCCGTCAGCCGCTAACAACCACCCCCGCAACATCATTGCGAATCCTAACTGCACCACCATCATCGCGTTAATGGCGCTCGCTCCCTTGCACGCGGCCTTCGGACTGCGATCGATCATCGCGTCCAGCTATCAGGCGGTTTCCGGCTCGGGTGCGCAAGGGATCATCGAGCTGGAAGAACAGGTGAAAGCCATCACCACCGGCCAGCCGTTCACGCCGCGAGTGTATCCCCGCCAGATCGCCTTCAACGTGATCCCGCAGGTCGATGCCTTCACCGACAACGGCTACACCAAGGAAGAACTCAAGATGTTGCACGAAGGCCGGAAAATCCTCGGGTTGCCCGAACTCCGCGTCTCGTGCACCTGTGTGCGCGTGCCGGTCTATCGGTCGCACTCGGTTTCCATCACCGCGCAATTCGAGCGCCCGGTCAACTCCGACGCCGCCCGCGCCGCGTTCGTCGGCAAACCCGGCATCCAAGTGGTCGATGACCCGGCTAACAGAATCTTCCCGGTGCCGCTTGACACTACCGGCAAAGACGATTGTCTGGTGGGCCGCATTCGTAAAAACCTGGTCCTCGACAATGCCCTTGACCTGTGGGTTGTGGGCGACCAGGTGCGCAAGGGTGCCGCCCTCAATGCGGTGCAAATCGCGGAGCTGCTGTGAAGAAATGTTTGTTTGATAACGCCAACTTGTCATGACTGATCAGGAAAAAATGGAGAAGCTTTTTGAAGCGGCGCTGCGTGCTCCTACCGAGCCGGATGCGCTCAAGCCGAAGCGGGCGGTCGTGCCACAAGAGGCTCCCGCACCAGTTGCCGCGCCTGAGGTGGTTGCAGCCATCGCGGATCCTGCGGTTCCTGTCGTCAACGCCGGCCTTGATGAGGAGACTGCTGCGGAATTAGGGGCTTTGCTTGACGAGCGACAGCAGCGGATGGAGCGCCAGCGCCGCCGCAACAAGCTGGTCACTGTGGTGGTGTTTTTAGCTCTAACAGGCGGCGGATACGGCTGGTTCATCCAATCACCGCAGCGGGTCCAGGCATTCCATGAAGCCGTGAATGACATCCGGTCCATCGGCGATTTCGCGTCCATCGTCGCCAAATACAACAAGTCGCTCGAAAAAATCAAAGTTCACTCGACGGAGATTGACAATGCCACCGCATCCATGGGCATCGACCCCACCAAGGACAACAGCGAGGATCCATATTTGGAGAAAGAGACCAAGGAGATGATGATCGGCGAGGGAAAAACCGTCGGCGAACGCAACCGTGTCTTACGAGATAAATTCGGGACGGCGGGAAAAAACGGCGGCAAACTCGGGATCCCCGCCCCGGTCCCCGCGGCTGGCGCGCCGCCGCCGCCAAACCCGTGAGGGCACCTGCCGGACAAGCAGACTATTCCTCCCATGCACCTCAAAAACTATCTATCAGACCGCGCTGCCGATGTGGATGCCGCGATGGATGTTTTTTTGCCGAAAGCGAAGGATAGACCAGCGACGATCCATGCGGCGATGCGTTACGCCGTGTTCGCCGGAGGCAAACGCTTGCGCCCCGTGCTCTGCCTCGCCGCTGCCGAGGCGTGCGGGGGCGCACTCTCCAACGCCCTCGCCCCGGCCTGCGCGGTTGAGTTGATGCATACTTACTCGCTCGTCCACGACGATCTGCCCGCCATGGACGACGACGACCTGCGGCGCGGCCGACCGACCTGTCACAAGGTTTATGGTGAGGGCATGGCCGTGCTGTGCGGCGACGCTCTGCTCACGGAAGCGTTTCTCGTGCTGGCCCAGACCCCGGTCACAAAACGCTACGGCACACGCGACCTCATCACCGAACTCGCGGCAACCGGTGGCAGCAAACAACTCATCGGCGGCCAAGTCATGGACCTTGAGGGAGAGGGAAAAAAACTCACCCGCCGCGAACTCGTGCGCATCCATGAAGCGAAAACCGCCGCGTTGCTCACCACCGCGTTGCGCCTAGGCGCGATGACCGCCAACGCCAGTCCCGCAAAACTCGTCGCACTCACGCAATTCGGCTACAACCTCGGCCTCGCATTCCAAGTCATCGACGACATCCTCGACATCACCCAAAGCACCGAAGTGTTAGGCAAAACCGCCGGCAAGGACCAGGCCGTCGCCAAAGCCACCTATCCGTCGGTGCTCGGGCTGGCAGAATCCCGCAAGCAAGCCGCGAAACTCACCCGCGCGGCGATGAATGCGCTCAGGCCGCTGGGGAAAAAAGCGGCGCGCTTGGAAGAAATCGCCGCCTATCTCTTGCGGCGCGAATATTGAGGGCAGTCATATCCACCACATATCTACAGATCGGGTGACTGTTAGATGAGCCAGCCCTGTCAAACCCGCGCCAAAGCCAATCGCGCGACTATTATTGAAACCAATCGTCGGGACTGGGCGGCGGCGGCAGGGGCTGGTTGAGGATGCTTTTTTGCGGGGGAATCGACAGTGATTTCTCAAGGGATTCCAAGGCCGCAGCCACGCCATCCACCGGGAATCGCTCGCGGGTCCGCCGCCAGTGGTTGGATAGTTTGTCATAGGCTTTCCCGGGAGATCCGAACAACTCGACCGCACGCCGGGCACCATCCAGTGCCGGGTCCTCGTGAGCTTCGAGCACCAGCAGCAAACACATCAGGGTGGGCGTGCGGTTTCCGGGACCTTCCGCGTAAAGCCGGCGGGCGAGGGCAAGCGCCTCGGCTTCCCGGCCCTCCACCCGGGCGAGCGAGTACAACCAGGCACGGGGCACGAAGCTGTTAGCCTTGCCGGTTTCGGCGGATTTCCGATAGGCCTCCGCGGAGGCCGCGAAGGATAAGCCGGGGTCGCGAAACGCTGGCAACTTGTTCGCATCGCAAAGCAGGAATCCCAGGTTCGCGAGCAGGCGCCAGTCGCCCGGGTTGTTACGGATGCCACGCTCGAGAAACGCGCGGCCTTTCAAGATATAGGTCCGCCATGCCTCGCGGCGGCGCAGCGGCGGCAGTTCGGATTCATTGAGGTAATCGGCCGCTGCATTGTAGGCGAGATGCCATGAGCCGGTTTCCCAGTAATATCGGGTACGCGGCGCGAGGTCCACGATGGTGTCAAAGGTCACCTCCACCTTCGCCCACTTTCGTTCCGAAAAGGCCGTGAAGGCCCGTAAATTCAAAAACGTGGCCACCAGCGTGCGCAACCCACCCAGGGCAACCGCCATGCTGGTTTGTCCAATCCGCTCCCGACTGCCAATGGCCATGCGCGGCGGTAACAGCCCGGCCACCCGCATCTCGCGGCTCACCCCGGCCTCGTAGGGCAGGCGCGCCGCCCCGAACACCAGCAACGCTGCTGTTAGAACTGCGGATTTTCGCCGGATTTTCACGACTGCTAGAATTCCTTGTCAGAAAAGATGAACCACGAGGCGAGGGTGAAAAACAACGCGTAAAAGAGACCGAGCAGCGTGAGTTGCCCGAGTATCAGCACGGGCAAGGCCTGGCCTTCGATCACCGCGTCGATCACGTTGAAGAGTTGGAAATCCGGCAGCACCAGCGCCACCAGCAGCGTGATCGCGCGTTCCAACCCGCCTTGCCCCGCCTGTCCGGCCTGCAGATAGAAGTCGCGGGCGTCGGCCTGGAAGTGACCGATGAAGTAAACCACGAAGCTCACCATGGTGGTGAACAAGGTGCTGGAGGAGAAGGTGGAGACCAACAGGGCCAGCGATGCCATGATGGAAGCCCGCAAAAACACCGCGAACACCGCACCCTGCAACGCCCAACTCGACCCGTTGGCCAGGGTTTCCGCACGCAGCGAGGCGATGGCGTCCGGCGTGTAACCCATGGCGGCGGCCATCGCTTCTTGTTCCGCCACCACCATCATGGTGCGAATCTGCAGCACCACGGTCATCAGCACGTCCATCAGGACCAGCGACACAAAAACTAACAACAACACGCCTGCCAACTTCCCGACCAGATAATCGATGCGTGGCACCGGTTTCGCCAGAATCGTGTAGAGCGTCCGGTCCTCCGCGTCCTTGGGCAGCAGCAGCGCGGTCGCCACCACCGAGAGAACCACCGAAAACAAATGCATCGCCCCGAACGAGGTGCTCTTGATTGTGCGCAGCACATTCACCCCCACCGCCTCCGGTCCGGCGAGCTGGGACCAGTCCAGGAAATTGCTGACTATCGCGAGCACCGCGAAGATCGCCAGGAAATAAAACACCTTCATGCGCGCGAGTTGGGTGAAGGCATGGGTCGCAATGACGAGGATGCGGCCGCAGTGCGATCCCCGACGCGAACTATGGGAGGAAGTGCTCATCGTTCTTCTTCGCGGATTTCCCGCAGGAACAGGCGCTCCAGCGTGGTGCGGGGTTTACCGGTGCGCACGAGCGTCGTGCCCGGGGTGTTGGCAACCAACACGGTGATCTGTGAGATCAACCCGGGACTGGCATCACGCAGCACGATCTCCGTCTGGTCCTCGATGGCGATGAGGTCGTCCAGACGGCCTTCGCGGATCATCCGACCCTGGAAAATGATGCCCACTTGATCGCATACCTCCTGTACCTGTTCTAACAGATGGGAGCACAGGAAAACCGTGATGCCGCGCTCGCGCAGTTTGAAGATCAAATCCCGGATCTGCCGCGAGCCCACCGGATCCACCCCGGCGGTCGGCTCGTCCAGGATGACGAGCCGCGGCTCCTGAATCAGCGCCTGCGCCAAGCCGATGCGCTGGAGCATGCCCTTCGAGTAGCCGCCGAGCCGCCGGTCACGCGCACCCTCGAGATCGACCAGTGCCAACAATTCATCCACCCGCTCCCGCAGGTGCCGCCCCCCCAAGCCGCAGAGTTTGCCGTAGAAGCGCAGGGTTTCCGCGCCGCTCAGGTGTTTGTAGAAATACGGGTTCTCCGGCAGGAATCCCACGTCGTCGCGCGAATCCACCTTGAGCGAATCCTTGCCGAAAATCGCACACGCCCCCGCAGTGGGTGCCAGCAATCCTAACAACGCCTTCATCGTCGTGGACTTGCCCGAGCCGTTCGGACCGATCAGTCCGTAAACCTCGCCCGGCTCGATCCGGATCGAAACGCCGTCCACGGCACGCAACGGCTGTCGGCGAAATGACGTCTTGAAGTCTTTCACCAGATTGCGGATCTCAACGGCGGGAACGGTCTCGGCCATCGGCGGACCGATCATGAACAGATACTTTCCCGGAGGCAACGGGCAATTGGCTCTTCATGCGCTCACGATCCGCGCGGCGTGTGTTGGACCGGGCACTGCCGCGGCAGGTGATCCCATGAATGCGTTTGCGGCAAGCCGCCTTGCAAATCCCCTGCGGCACTCCATACTATCGGCATGCCGGACACTGACATGACCGCAGTGAAGCAAAAGGCCTGTGACGAGGCCTTGAAACGCATCGGCGACTGTGGCCGCCGCCGCGGGGCGATGCTCGACCTGGGCGGTCTCGGACTGACGTGCCTGCCGCCCGAGATCGGCCAACTCACGAAACTTACGGAGTTGCATCTCTCCCATAACCGCTTGGTCTCCCTGCCGCCCGAAATCCACCAACTCACGCATCTGACGCGTCTGGATCTCTCACACAACATGTTGGATTGTCTGCCGCCGGACATCGGCCAACTCGCCGCGCTGGCGCAGCTCGATCTCACCCACAACCGGCTGGGCACCTTGCCGCCGGACATCGGCCAACTCGCCAACCTGACACGGCTCGACATTTCTAACAACAAGTTGGACGCGCTGCCGCCGGAGTTCGGCCGGCTCGCCCATTTGACGCGGCTCTACCTCTCGCACAACCGTCTGGCCGCCGTGCCGCCGGAACTCGGCCAGCTCGCCAGCCTGACGCGGCTTTACCTGTCTAACAATTTGTTGGCAGCCGTGCCGCCGGAGATCGGACGGCTCGCCAACCTGACGCGGCTTTACCTGTCTGACAACCTGCTGGCCGCGGTGCCGCCGGAGCTTGGTCAACTCGCCAAGCTGACGGTGCTCGATCTTTCCCACAATCTGTTGGACACCCTGCCGCCGGAGTTCGGGCAACTCGCCAAGTTGACGGTATTGTCGCTCATGGCCAACCGGCTCACCGTGATGCCCGACAGTCTCCGGGACTTGGAAAACCTAGTGAGTTTGTTGCTGCACGACAATCCGGCGCTGCAGCTCATGCCGTCCGTCCTCGGGTCCGATCCGCGCATCATGCAAGTGGCGCACCCGGCCACGCCAAAATCAATTCTGGATTTTTATTTCGCGCGGCTCACCGGGAAGACGCGGCCCTTGAACGAGGCGCGGCTGATCCTGTTAGGAGGGAGCGGGGCGGGCAAGACGAGCGTGGTGCAGGCCTTGAGGGATCTGCCGTTTCATGAGCGGGAGGTCAGCACGACGGGTGTCGCCCTGTGCGATTGGACGCTGGACGCCTGCCACGGGCCGCCGGTCACGGTCCATGTGTGGGATTTTTCCGGGTACGAGATCACGCATGCCCTGCATCCGTTTTTCTTCAGCAGCCGCAGTTTGTATGTGGTGGTGGTGGCAGGCCGGGACCACCGCGAACGGGATGACGCGGAATACTGGTTGCGTCTGATCCAGACGCATGCGTCGGACGAGCACGGACAGGGGCCGCCGGTGATTGTGGCGCTGAACCAGTGGAACGTGCCCGGCTGCCGCCCGGATGTGGACCGCACCGCATTGCGCGATCGCTATCCGTTCATCCGCGGCTTTGTGGAAATGGACTGCAAGGCGAAAAAAGGTGTCCCCGCCCTGCGCACCGCACTGGGTCGGGAGGTGGACCGCATGCCGTGGGCGAGAGAGCCGTTTCCCGAGGAGTGGAATGCCGTGCGCCACGCTCTAACCGCAACCGGCACGCCATGCGCGCTCCTCACCCAGGACGCCTACCGGGCGCTGTGCGCGGAGCATGGCGTGCAGGATGAGGGACAGCAGGACTATCTAGCGGAAATCCTGCACCACCTGGGAACCGCGCTCAACTACCGGAACGATCCCCGCCTGCACGAGGCGGCGGTGCTGCAACCGGTGTGGCTCACCAGAAATCTCTATGCCCTGCTGCTGCGTGCGGAAAAACTCGCGGGCGTGCTCGGGCTGGCCGATGTGGAAGCGGTGCTGCATGCGGAAAAGGACGATGCTGCGCGGGCCTGGCTGATGTACCTGATGGAGCGCTGCGGAATCGCCTGCACCTTGCCCGACGCGCCCGGCGGGGGGGCGTGGCTGGTGCCCCGGGCGCTGCCCGCCGCGGCACCCGCAGGCAGCGCGGAGTTCCGCGACGCTCCCGATGCCATCCGGGTACGCTATGTCTATCAGAATTTTCCAGGTGAATTGGTGGCCAGGTTCATCGTGCGGCGGCATGCCTTCGTCGAGGAGCTGCGCGAGCAAAAACAACAATGGCGCGGCGGTGTGATCTTCAGTCGCAAAGGTGCCCGCGCCTTGATCCACGCGATCCCCCAGGACCGGCAACTGCTACTCACCGTGACCGGACCACGCAAAGCCCGCGAGCAATTCGCCGAACTGTGCCGGCAGGAAATGCGCGACATCCATGCGGAAATTCCCCATCTGGATCCGGTCGAGGAAATGGTTTATTAGCTTGCCGACGAACGTGGCGTCCTCTAGCCATCTGTCGGCCACCATTCCATATGTCATGGATGCGGCTGGTGCAATGTTATGAATTACATTTTCTGTCTCGTCAGTCTGCTGGGTGCGTTTTTGCTATTTCAGGTGCAACCGATGATCAGCAAGTTCATCCTGCCGTGGTTTGGGGGCAGTCCCGGGGTGTGGACCACCTGCATGTTGTTCTTCCAAGTGGTGCTCTTCGGCGGCTACAGCTATGCGCACCTGCTGACCCGGCGCAAGGCCGTCACCCAGGCGTGGTTGCATATGGCCTTGCTGGCGCTGGCGGCAGCGTTGTTGCCCATCGTGCCGGACGCTTCATTCAAACCATCGGGTTCGGAAAATCCCGCCTGGAATATTCTGTTGCTGCTGTTGGCCACGGTGGGGCTGCCGTATTTCATGCTCTCCGCCACCAGTCCCTTGGTGCAAGTATGGTATTCCCGGGTCTATCCAAACCGCACGCCCTGGCGATTGTATGCCTTGTCGAATGCGGGTTCCCTGACCGCGTTGCTGAGCTATCCCATTCTCATCGAACCTCGTTGGGATGTGATGTCGCAGGCGTGGATCTGGTCGGGATCCTTCGTGCTGTTCGCCTTGTTGATGGGAGCGTGTGCCGTGGGCGAATGGAAACGCGGCACCGCCGAGGCCGCCCGGCGCTTGCATGAGCAGGAAATCCTGGATGCCACCGCACCCGGGCCGGACACCTGGCGCCGGGTGCGATGGATTCTGCTGCCGGCCTTTGCCTCTCTCATGCTGCTGGCCACCACCAATCATGTCTGTCAGAACGTGGCGGTCATTCCGTTCCTGTGGGTCGTTCCGCTGGCGCTCTATCTGGTAACCTTCATCATTTGCTTCGATCACCCGCGCTGGTATCGGCGGGCGCTGTGGGCGGTGCCGGCCATGCTGGCAATCATTCTAACATCAGGACTGCACGAGATTTGCGGGAATTGGACGCCTGGGTTTGTGGTGGAATTGGTGATCTACTTTTCCGCCATGTTTCTCATCTGCATGGTCTGCCATGGTGAATTGGCGCGTTTGAAACCGGGCACGTCACATTTGACGGAATACTATCTGCTGATGTCCGCGGGCGGTGCCTTGGGGGGGCTGGCGGTTAGTTTGGTCGCGCCGCAGGTGTTCAGCACGTACATGGAATGGTCGCTGGGCCTCGCCGGCGGGTTCGTGCTGGTGGCGTGGGTGGCATACCGCGGCCTGGTGGCGGGCGGCAGCGCGCGCGCCAGGTTGCGGATCGGTGCGGCCATTGCCGTTATTACGTTAGCAGGGATGTATTTCATCGTGAATTGGGAGTTCCTCTCCTTCAGCAGTGCCGTCGAACGGTCCCGCAGTTTTTACGGCACCCTGCGCGTCTCCGCCAGGACCGATGACCAGGGCGGGAAATTCCATTCCTTCTATTGCAGCGGCACCGAACACGGACGGCAATATATGGATCCAGCCAGACGCCGGGATCCCCTGACCTACTATGGCCGCGAATCCGGCATCGGCATGGTGCTGGATGGATTGAAATCCATGCCGGATGCCAAGGTCGGCATCATCGGCATGGGCACCGCCACGGTGGCTTGCTATGCCGAGCGCGGGCAAACCTACCGGTTTTACGAGATCAATCCCATCGCCGTGAGCATGGCGCGGAAATGGTTCACCTTCATTGACGACATGCAGGCGCGCGGAGCCAAGTATGAATTGGTGCTAGGCGATGCGCGCCTTTCGTTAGAGCATGAGGCGACGCATCATTTCGATGTGTTGATGCTGGATGCGTTCAGCGGTGATTCCGTGCCGGTGCATCTGCTCACGCGCGAGGCCTTTGAAATCTATCAACGGCACCTGAAGCCCGACGGTGTGATTGCCGTGCATATCACCAACAGGTATCTCAACCTCGCCCCGGTAGTCGAGAGAGTCGCCAGGGAATTCGGCTATCTGACGACGCGCCAGTGCATCCCGAATGACCTTGCCGGGCACTATCAGCCCGACTACCTGCTGCTGAGCAAGGATGCCGCATTCATCCGGGCGCATCCGCCGGTGCCGCCGGTGTATGCCCGGGATCTGGAGGTGCCGCTGTGGACGGATCACGCCCACAACCTGTTCCGGATCCTGCGGAGTCGTTAGAAAAGGAGGGGGGTGCCGCTCCCCTGTAAGCCGGATTCTGTCCCTCCCGCAGGTGCGGGATTGGACGGTCATTTCTCTCACCCCGCTTGCGCGGGGCGCCCCGCTTGCGCGGAGTGCGACTAATACCCGGGGATGATAACGGGCGGGCCGCCCTTCCCCTGTTCTGTCTTGCACCACGCGGGGTTTGCCGTGCCGCTTCGGTTGCCCTAGGCGCGGTGGGCTCTTACCCCACCATTTCACCCTTGCCTGAGCCCTTGCGGGCCATCGGCGGTGTGTTTTCTGTGGCACTTTCCGTCCGGGTTCCTCGCGGTTCCCGTCCCCCACTTTCATGAGGCGCGTTGCCCTGTGGTGTCCGGACTTTCCTCAACCTCCGCTCGCGCGGAAACTGCGACCGTCCGGGGAGCGGCACAAGCAACTTGCTCCATGTGCCTCCGGATTCCAAGGAAAAGATGCAAAGCCCGGCAAGATCGGGCGGATCGCGCTCTCCCTCAGCCGATAAAAAACACGTCGAGGAAGAACCAGACGACCATCAGCACGCCGATGACGATCTTGATGCCCATGCCGGCGAGGGTTCCGACGACGGAGCCAATACCCGAGATCACGGCCGGTTTGGCGGCCTTGCGGGCCCACCAGATCTCAGCGATCAGCGCACCTAACAGGGGACCGGCGAGCAGTCCGAAGGGCATGAAAAACATTCCGACGATGGCACCGAGCAACGCGCCAAGAGAGCCCCAGCGGGTGCCGCCAAACCATTTCGCGCCGGCCGCTCCGCTCACCATTTCCAGGGTTTGGGAAACCGCCATCAGCACCCCGAGGATCACCAACGACCCCCACCCGAGACCCGATCCCTCAGCACCCAGCATCAAACGGTGCGCCACCGCCGCCATGAACAGAATCAAATGACCGGGCAGGACCGGCAACACGCAACCCACCACCCCGGCAACTAACAGGCAACCGGTGACCAACCATGCCGCTCCCACTCCCACAGTTCCCCAGACCGGACTCGAATATATGGACTCCCACACGCCGGGTTTCTGACACCGACTGCCAGCGAGCGCAACCCGCGATTCGGTATGCAACTTGATTCTGTCTCTATATCAAACGCATGTGAATGCGCCCGCTACTTGCCAAGGTTGGCAATGGTTTGGAAGATGGCGGTGATCATCAGATAGGCCATGGTGCCGATGAGGGATGCCATGATGATGAGCACGGTGGGCATGATCAGTGCCATGATGCGCTGGAGATCCTTGTCGAGTTCCTTGTCGTAGCGCTCGGCGGCACGCCGCAGCGAGTGGTCGATTTTCCCGGTTTGCTCGCCGACCGAAATGATGTCGATGAGCAGGGGGGGGAACGCGCCGTTGCGGATCAAGGCCTTGGAAAAGGAACGCCCGTCGCCCACTTGATCTATCACCATGTTGAGATCGGAGCGCAGCGAAAGATTCTGCGTGGCATCGCGGGAAAGCTCGAGCGCGCGCAGCAGCGGCAGGCCATTACTGACCAGGTTGGCCATGGTTTCGAGGAACTGGACGAAAAACCGGCTGGTGATGATTCGGCCGATGAGCGGCAGGCGGAGTTTCATCCGGTCCCAAACCGGTTGGTTGGCTTCGTTGTCCTTCCATGCCTTGAAGAAGATGAAGATGGCGGCCAGTGTGATGAGAATGATGATCCACCACTTGCCGAGGAAATCCGAGACGGCGATGAGGATGGCGGCACCGAGGGGCATTTTCCCGCCACTGCTCTCGATGAGGGCGGTGAGTTGCGGAATGAGCACCGTGATGAAAATGATGGAAACGCCGATGCCCGCGAGCACCAGGAATGCCGGATAGATCATCGCGAGGATCAGGCGGGCTTGCAGCTCGGCGAGGGTTTTGAGGTAATGCGCCTGGCGCTTGAGAATGGTGTCGAGAGCACCGGAAGCCTCGCCCGCCGCAGCCAGCGAACAATAGAGCGGCCCGAAACTCGGACTCACTTTTTTCAGGGCGGCGGAGAAATTCACCCCATCGCGCACGATCTGGCGGAGCTTGTAGGACACCGCCTTGAGGTTGCCGAGTTCCTGGCGGCTTTCCATGGATTTCAGCGCGGGCTCTAACTGCAAGCCGGCACCGAGCATGTCCGAGAGTTCCTCGGTGAACAACACCACCTCCTGCCGTTTCAGCTTGATCGGCCCATCGGGTATGGGCGCCTCCTTGGATGTCGCCTTGGTTTTGACACGCAGGCTCTCCCCGGATTTCGCTTTGCCATTGGCCTTTTTGACGGCTGGCATGGCGTGAACAGTCTCCTTGAGATTGAGTGGTTGCAGACCCTTGCGATCCAGCAGCCGCAACGCCTCCGGCCGGTCGGCGGCGTCGATCTCACCGGTGGTGACCGATCCGTCGGCAGACAGGGCTTTGTAGGCGAAAAGAGGCATGGGGAAATTGAGATTGCAGATTGCAGATTTCAGATTTGAGATTTCCTCATTCGCTGCCGCCGATTTCCGAGGTGGTGACGGAAATGACTTCCTCGATGGTGGTATCGCCTTTCATGACCTTATACCAACCGTATTCACGCATCGGGATGTAGCCGTCGCGGAGGGCCTGGGCGCGGACGTCCGGGGCCTGTGCGCGGTGGGCGATGAGTTCCTGCATCGGCTGGGTGAGCAGGATGATTTCGTAAATGGCGAGGCGTCCGGAGAAGCCGGTGTTGCGGCAGCGGTCACAGCCATTCGGGGCATATGCCTGGCCGGCGATGTGCAGTGGGATGCCGAGATCGCGCCGGTTTTGCTCGGTGACTTCGCGCGGGGTTTTGCAATGCGGGCAGAGTCGGCGCACGAGGCGCTGGGCCAGGAACGCGCGCACTGCGGCGGAAACGAGGAACGGTTCCACGCCCATGTCCACCAAACGGCTGATGCCGCCCATGGCGTCGTTGGTGTGCAGGGTGGAGAACACCAAGTGACCTGTTAGAGATGCGCGGATGGCGATTTCCGCCGTTTCAAGGTCGCGGATTTCCCCGATCATGACGATATTGGGGTCGGCCCGCAGGATCGATCGCAGGGCGGTGGCAAACGTCAGGCCGATCTCGTTTTTCACGGCGATCTGCATCACGCCGGTGAGTTTGTTTTCCACCGGGTCTTCGACGGTGACGATGCGCCGTTCCGGGTGGTTCACTTCGCTGAGGAACGAATAGAGACTGGTGGATTTACCTGAGCCGGTGGGACCGGTGATGAGGATGATGCCGTTAGGCAGATGCAGCAACGCCTCGATTTTCTTCAACACGAACGGCTCCAACGCGAGCTTGGCAATGTTGAATTTTTCCTGGTTGAGGAGACGCAGGGATACGCTTTCCCCCTCGACGGTGGGCACGGTGGCGACGCGGACGTCGATGGTCACCCCCTCGAATTGCAGGTTGATCCGTCCGTCCTGCGGCACCCGGCGCTCCGCGATGTCCAGGCGTGCCATGATTTTCAAGCGGGCAATGACCGAGCTTTGCAAGGCCTTGATGTTTTCCGGCACGGCGATTTCTATCAGGCGTCCGTCGATCCGATAGCGGATGCGCAGGTTGGTGCTGAGCGGTTCGACGTGGATATCGGTGGCCCGCTGGTCGAGCGCCTCGCGAATGATCTGGTTGACGAACTTGACGACGCTGGCTTCCTCATCGTCGTCCTGGTCGATGACG
Organism: Akkermansiaceae bacterium; assembly: GCA_903888515.1. Classification (GTDB taxonomy): domain Bacteria; phylum Verrucomicrobiota; class Verrucomicrobiia; order Verrucomicrobiales; family Akkermansiaceae; genus Luteolibacter. The sequence continues at coordinate 20,494 of CAISTY010000247.1, forward strand.
TTGGCAGCGTCTTCACCGGCTTCGATGTGATCGTAGTCGAAATCACGGCCTTCGAGGATTTGTTCGAACGTGTCCGCGCCCACTCCGTAAAGGCGGCGGAGTGCTTCGTGGAGGCGCTTGCGGGATGCCATGCACCAATCGATGGGCAATGCGAGTTCCTGCGCGGCGGCTTGGCGGGCGACCAAATTGAAGGGGTCAAAGGTCGCGAGTTTCAGGCGTCGCTTGTCGCCTTCGCCGGTGATGGCCACGGGCAACAGGCGGTGACGCAAGGCGATTCGCGGACCGCATGCCTCACGCAGCGGCAACGGGACTTCGGGCAGGGGAATACTGACCAACCACTCCATGCCGAGGTCGAGCGCCAGTTCGCGCATGTAGCGTTCTTCATCGACCAAGTCGGCATCCAGCACATCATCGATGGGCGAGCGTTGACGCTGGGCTGCGGATTGCAGCACCTGGGTGAGTGCCGGAATGTCCTCGCATCCGGTTCGGCGGGCAGGGTCGATCAAAAGCTGGGTCATGAGTGATGGGCGGCGGACGTCTTGTCGCTTAAAACCTGCCCGGGTGCAATCTGTCTCTTGAAAATGCCGCAATGCGCTCGTCACCCACCTGCGGAATATCCGTGAGATCTGCCGAATATCCGTGTATGCATCCGGCAACCTCTCGTGAAACTCCTCACCCTCACTCTTTGTTTGGTGCTTGCAGGCATGGCTGCTTGCGAGAAAAAGAACCCGCCCATGGATCCCGCCCTTCATCCGCGCCCCGCCGCCGCCGCGGCCCGCGTCCGCCCGTCCTTGGATCGCGACCTCACGGCCGCCGGCTTGAAATTCGGTGATCCGGTGTTTCTCCGCGCCTTCAAGGAAGAACGCCAACTCGAACTCTTCGTCCATCAGCGGAAATCCGGGAAATTCCAGCTCTTCCGCACCTATCCGATCGCCGCCACCTCCGGCACCCTCGGCCCGAAACTCGCCGCAGGCGATGGCCAGGTCCCGGAAGGATTCTATCAAGTCCCGCCATCCGCCATGAAGCCCGACAGCAAGTATCACCTCGCGTTCAACATCGGGTATCCGAATGCATTCGACCGCGCCCTCGGTCGGACGGGCAGCCTGATCATGATCCACGGCAACCGCGTATCGATCGGCTGCCTGGCGATGACCGACGAGAAGATCGAAGAGATATACACCCTGTGTGCCGCAGCCCTGAGCCAGGGCCAGCCGCAGTTCCGGGTGCATCTGTTTCCTTTCCGCATGACGGACCAGCGGATGGCAAAAACCGCAGGATCCCCGTGGGAGAAATTCTGGCAAAACCTCAAGGAAGGATACGACCACTTCGAAAAAACGCACATCCCGCCGGAAACCTCCGTGCGCGACGGACGCTATCAATTCCGCGAATGACGGCAGCCCGTGCCGTCCCCGTTCTTCTATCATCCCTGACTGCCCGTGCCGGCATGCCACAGATGACAGCACTCGGCATGACACGGCGGGCCGTGCCGTGTCGAAAAAATCCGAGATTTTTCTTGGCACGGCGGGCCGGATGGCTAATTTCCGCAGGCACGTGACCTTTCATCTGAAAATCCGCGCCCAGTCACATGCACGCTCCGTTTTCCGCCGGTCGGAGTGCCTTCGTTGCCAGCATTCCGGCATTGCCCCGGCCCGCTCTCTCCTGCACGTCTGATATCCAATCCGCCAATTTCGCGACTCCAAGCGACCTCACCACCACCCCGATTCCCAGCAATAATTTATGAATATGATGATTAATACACTCGCCGCGGCGTCCGCTGCCGCCGCCACCGAAGGGACTGGACTGAACGGCACGGTGTTCAATGGCCTGGACGTGGCCGTCATCGTCTTCTTTGCCATCGGCATGGTCGTGACCGTGTGGTTTTCCATGCGCAAGAAAAACGAGTCCGGCAAGGATTACTTTCTGTCGGGCCGCGATGCGAACTGGCTGCAGATCGGATCGTCGATCTTCTCCTCCAACATTGGTTCGGAGCACCTCGTCGGCCTCGCCGGTGCCGGCTTTGTCACCGGCATGGCAATGGCGCATTGGGAAATGCAGGGCTGGCTGATTCTGGTGCTCGGCTGGGTTTTCGTGCCGCTCTACGACCGCATGAAGGTCTTCACGATGCCGGAATTCCTCGAACTGCGCTTCAGCCGCGGTTCACGCAATGTCCTGAGCCTGATCACCATGGCCAGCCTGGTGCTGACCAAAATCGCGGCCACCATCTACGCCGGTGATGTCGTGGTGCGCACCTTGTTGAATGTGGACAGTGTGAATCTGTTTGGCAGCCAGATTGACGTTTTCTGGGTGATCGCCCTGGGTCTCGCTCTGACCACCGGTCTTTACACGATCTTCGGCGGGATGCGCGTCATCATGTACACCGCCGTGTTGCAAACGCCCGTGCTGCTCCTCGGCTCCCTCGCCATCCTTTATTATGGCCTCCAACTCCTCGGCCACGGCAGCTTGATCGATGGCTGGAAAGCCACCACCGCCGCCGTGGGTGATAACCTCCATTTGATCCGTTCCAACAAAGATCCGGAATGGCCGTGGCTGGCGGTGTTGCCCGGTTCGGCCATCATCGGTTTCTGGTATTGGTGCACCGATCAATACATCGTCCAACGGGTGCTCGCCGGTAAAAACCAGACCGAATCCCGCCGCGGTTCGATCTTCGCCGGTTATCTCAAACTGACCCCGGTGTTCATCTTCCTGATTCCCGGCATGGTGGCGTTTGCCTTGACCCAAACCCCTGACTGCGGGTTTTCCACCAGCGGTGACGCCGCGTACACCTCGATGGTCGCACAGATCCTGCCACACGGCATCCGCGGGATTGTCGCTTGCGGCATGATCGTCGCCCTGATGGCGTCGCTCGCATCGAAGTTCAATGCCTCGGCCACGCTCTTCACGATGGATTTCTATCGGGAATGGCATCCGACCGCCTCCGGCAAAACGGAAGTGTTGGTGGGACGCATCGCCACGGCGGTCATCGTGTTCCTCGGCATCTGTTGGGTGCTCGTGATCAAGGCGCTGCACTCGAATCTCTATGAATATCTCCAGAGCGTGCAGGGTTACCTATCGCCTGCAATCGCCGTGCTGTTTGTCGTCGGCGTCTTTTGGAAACGCGCAACCGCGCCCGCCGCCCTATGGTCGTTCATGGTGGGTGTGGCCGCCGGCTTTGCCCGCCTCGGCGCCGACCTGGTCATGCGCTTTGACGCCCCCATGGTGAAGGATCTCAAGCAGGCGCTCTACAAGGGAGCCATCACGGCCGAGGAATTCGCTGTCAAGATTGCCCCCATCCGCGAGAAACACGGCATCATCTTCGATTTCTGGAACATCCACTGGCTCTATTTCTGCCAGATCCTGTTTGTTCTAACCGCCGTGCTCATGGTGGTCATCAGCTTCATCACCAAGGCTCCCGATCCCGCGACCGTCAAGTACACGTGGTACGGTGCCACGCCGGAAGAGAAAGCGGCCACCAAAGCCAGTTGGAATTACATGGACGTGGTCCACAGCGCGATCGTGGTGGCCTTCTGCGTCGCGTTCTACGTCGTGTTCTTCTGATGATACCGATTTCCCTCAAAGTGGCGGTGCCTCTCGGCATCGCCACTTTTTTGTGATGCCGGAGGGACCGGACCGATGGCTCATGCAGAGGAGGGGTTCTCCCTCCTCATGGACCCCGACTTCCACGAGGAAAATGAATCCGCCAGCCACTGCATGGCGATGGGCTAAAGCCCGGGCAAGAGTCCAGAGTCCAGAGTCCAGAGACCAGAGACCAGAGTCCAGAGACCAGAGGAAGAGAAGAAGTCATTAGTCATCGGTCATTGGTCATTGGTGAAGAGGAAGAAGACAACGGAGCACGGGCATTCCTGCCCGTGTCTTTCTTCAGAGGTAGGGCGTGGCGGCCCGCCGCGCCGACTTGAAAGATGGGCCGAAGAATTCCCGCGCCTGTAGTTCAAAGCATGACACGAATACAGCAAGTACCAAGCGGTGTATGGCCAGCTTTCTCGCATAGCATCCCGCATCGACTGAACCTTTTTCTTGCGCCGGATGCCAAGACGTCAACACGAACATCAACACGAATATGATAATTAACATGAATATGAGCGGAAATGCATGCAAGCGGGGCCTCGCAATCGCGGCGGTCCTGGCCTTCGGCCTGCCCACCGTGGCGCAGGCGGGCACGATTTATGTGGACGCGGCCATGTCTGACGATACCGGCAATGGCCTAACCCCGGAGACCGCGAAGCTAACCATCGGTGCCGGCATTACGGCTTCCGCAGCCGGTGATACTGTCGAGGTGAATGCTGGTGTGTATCTGATCACCGGCCAGCTTCTCATCAACAAGCAAGTCACGCTGATGGCAAAGGCTGGACTGTCTGCCAAGCCCCGCATCAGAACCAATGTGACTGATTCCTGGACAGCATGTAATGTTCAGATTGCGGCAGACAACGTGGTGATTGACGGCTTCGAAATCGACAACGCATTGAATAGCTCGAATAACGCGCAAGCCGGCTATCTGGTCGGGGATTGGAATAGCGCCAAAAATGGCTGGACGGTCAGGAACTGCAGCATTCATAACGGTAGAAACGGCATCAGGGTCATGGGCAACTATGTTACAATCGAAGGCAATGACATCTATTCAACCTATGGCGATTGTATCAATGGCGAATACGGGCAATGCGGTGGATTGAAGGTGACAAGAAACATCCTGCACGCGGAATCAACCGGACCAACCAGCGGAGGGTCAAATCCGAAGCCCGCCGGAATTACCTACAGCTGCTACGCCACGACCGTTGGCGATGTTGAGATCTCCTATAATATTTGTTATGCCTCCCGCACTTTCATTGATTTCCAGCATTCCAGCAGTGGATTGGCGGCGCCCGCGAACAATATCGTGATCAAGCATAATACCGTGGATTGGAAAATGGAAGCCCTGCCGGCATCCTATACGGGCACCGAAGTCGCGCAGAAAATGTCGGTAGTGTGGTATAACAGCTCAAGCTCCAGAACATGGCTGGGATCGAAATTCACGATCCGGGATAACATCTTTTCGCGGCAGCTCTGGTTCCCGGTCAATAATTGCTCTGAGCCGGGCGCGGGCAAGATCGTGGACGGCGGCATCAACCTTCAGAACAATCTGTTTTTTGGCTGGCATCTCAACAATACGGCATACCCCGGCGATGAAGTCCCGATCACCGAGCAATGGCCCAATACACCCGGCGTTGCGGGTGCGGTGGGTTGGCGGGCGGCCGATGATGTCGATTTCAATACCAGCAGCGATCTGCAAGGCGATCCGAAATACAGCTCCACGGGAACCACTGCGGGCGAATACTATGCGTTGACGGCGGGCTCGCCGGCACTGAGTGCCGCGACCGATGGCTTGAACATCGGCGTTTGGCAAGGGACTCCCACCGCTCCGGTGACGGACGTCTATGTGAGTTCCGCTATGGCCGATGATGGCGGCGATGGCTTGACGCCGGAAACCGCAAAACAGTCGATCCAGTCCGGCATTGCCCTCGTGGATGCGGGCGGCACCGTCCATGTGGCGACCGGAACCTACATCGGCGACCTCGATCTAACAAAATCCTTGTCGCTCGCCGGCAGCAGTGCCGTCATCGACGGTGACGTGACATTTGCCGCTGCCGTCACCATGACCGGGATCACGCTGGACAGTGGGCATGACTGGCATGTCACCACCAACGGCTCGATCCAATCCGCCATCAATGCCGCACTCACCGGTGCCACCATCAATGTGGCGGCGGCAACCTACCTCGGCGACTTGACCGCCAACAAGGCACTCACGATCATTGGCAGCAGCGCCGTGATCGACGGCGATGTGACCTTCGACGCCAATCCCATCAGCATGACCGGCCTCACGCTGGCCAGTGGCCATGACTGGCATGTCACCGCCAACGGCTCGATCCAGGCCGCCATGAGTGCCGCTGCCATTGGCAACACGGTCAATGTGGCGGCGGCAACCTACACCGGTGACCTCGATCTAACAAAAGAGTTGACGCTCACCGGCAGCAGTGCCGTCATTGACGGCGATGTGACCTTCTCCGCCGCTGTCACCCTGACCGGCGTCACGCCGGCCAGCGGCCACGATTGGCACGTCACCGCAGGCGGCTCGATCCAATCCGCCATCACCGCAGCCGCAGCCGGTGCCACGGTCAACGTCGCGGCAGGCACCTACACGGAAACCCTCACCCTCAGCAAGCGCGTGATCGTTCAGGGGGCCGGCAGCGGACTGGACGGGACGATTCTGGCCGCAGTGGCCCCCGACGCATCAACCTGGCCTGTGGGAGTACTCAACCTGACGGCTGCGGCCTCCGGCCTATCAGATGCCGAGCCCTTGACCTTGCAAGACTTGCGAATCGCTGCCGTGGACCGGGCGGGCATCTCAGTGGGCCGCTTCAAAGAGTCAACCGGCGTCGCGGTCTCCTACGTCAAACTCGACAACGTGAAGGTGATCGGCAGCAACGATCCGTTGCACCAACTCTCTATCAACACCGAGCTGGAACGCGGCCTGTATGTGGACCTGACCTCGTCGTTGGAACACCTGACGGTGACCCACTGCTCCTTCGACAATCTGACCTACGGCTGGTATTTTCAAAAGGCCGTGAGCGCCGACACCAGCACGGTCCGCTACGTCTGTGTCGAGGATTCGACCCTCAGTCACAACAACAACAAGGGAATTTACGCCGAAAAACTGTCGGACACGACCTTTACCCGATGCACAGTCGCTGACAACGACTTTGTGGGGGCGACCCATGGGGCGACAATGGTGAGCTCGACCCACGGCTTGGAGCTGAACCTCAAGGCGGGCAGCTATGCGAACTTTCTCTTTGATGATTGCACGATCACGGGCAATGGCATTGGGGGGGCCAGGGAAGGCTGTGGCCTCGCAATCAAGGCCCGCGACGACGCGCCGTCCTACAGTACGTTTCCGGCCATGATCGATGGTGTGGTCATTCGCGAAAGCACGATTACTGGCAACGAACGTGGAATCCGCATCGGCGAGCCGGCAAAAAACAATGCCAGCCCGACGAATGTAACGATCCAAGGCTGCACGATATCGGGCAACACGCAATGCTACATCGGCTCGGACGGCTCGGCCTACGGCGGGCTCGTAAATCATAGCCTTACAACAGTGAACGCCACTAACAACTACTGGGGCGCTACTAACGGACCGTTCAACGCAGCCACCAACCCGTCGGGCAGTGGCAACGCGGTCAGCGCGAACGTGCTATACGCACCGTGGCTCGGCGCCACTCCGGGAACCACTCCGATGACCTATGGGGCACAAGCGGGAGCCGACCTGCAGAAGTTGGTCTCCGCAGCCAGTGCGGGCGACACGATCCAATTGGCTGCCGGCACCTACACCGGCGACCTCCTGCTTGACAAGGCGCTCACCTTCAGCGGCAGCGATGTCGTGATTGACGGCGACGTGACCTTCAGTGCCGTTGTGAGCCTGACCGGCGTCACGCTGGCCAGCGGCCACGTTTGCAACGTCGTACCCGGCGGATCGATCCAGGCTGCCGTGAACGCCGCACCGGTCGGCGGCACGGTCAACATTGCAAACGGCCTCTACAAGGAATCCAACATTGCGATAGCCAAGACCCTGACTCTGCAAGGGGCGTCAAAGGCCAATGTGGTGATCGCTCCGGCGGCCAATGACAGCCAGAACTCCGGGGATTACACAGGCACGGCGCAGCAGGGGCTGATCGTGGTTGCCCACGGTGTGACGATCCGGGATCTCATGATCGACGGCGATGCAAACAACCTCGCCAACGGCGGCACCCTGACCAACCAGCACAACTTCCGCACCGGCATCATCACCAGCGGCAGCGCATTGCCAGGCCCCTATAACAACCTGACGGTGCAGAACGTCGTGGTGCGCAATGCCGTGCTGAATGGCATCAGCCTGTCAAATACCGCGTCGGGCGGTCACATGATCGCGAGCAACTTCGTCGAGAACATTGCCATCAAGCATGGAATCTATTCCCAGGCCGCTGACGCAACAGTCACGGGCAACACCATCCGCGGTGTGGGCATGGGCATCCTGTTCAGCACCTCCGTGGCAACTCCCTCGAGCAAGACGACGACCATCACCGACAACACGCTCTATGATATCGCCGGATCCTACAGCAGTTATTACAACGGCACCGGCTGGCCGTCCAATGGCATTTACTACCGCAATCCGGATGTGGACCAGACCGTCATCATCACCGGAAATCACCTGACAATTGGCAATGGTGCCGAAGTGGACTCGCCCGGCGTCTGCGGTTTGTATATCTACAACACCGATGCCACCAGCCGGATTTCCGATAACACCATCGATGCAACAGCCGGTACAAACAACTGGGGACTGTATCTTGGCGGCAGTGCAGGAACCACGGTTGACGGCAATACGTTCACCATGAACGAATCGGATAGCGGCATTTACCTCGGTCGTGGTGTTGCCGGGACCCCGGTTGCCAACATCATCAGCAACAACACCTTCACCTCGACCGGCAGCACTTCCTCCGCCATCGAGGAGGGCGTTGCCATTCTCCAAAGCAACGACGGCGGGGGTTTCTGGCTGAATGAAATCCCCTATGACACCCGCAGTACTATCACGGGCAACACCATCAGCGGATTCGTCCGCGGCATCGCTTTGCTTGAGGCGGCATCAGGCGAATATGTGCAGGCTGGCACTACCGTGCAGGCCACCCTCCATAACAACCTCATCAGCGGCAATACCTCGTTCGGGGTGGATGCATCAACCCTGACTTCGGTCATCGACGCCACCTACAACTGCTGGGGCGCATCTAACGGACCATTCAACGCAGCCACCAACCCCGCAGGCACCGGTAACGCGGTCAGCGCCAACGTAACCTTCAGTCCATGGTGGGCGAATGCGGCACTCACCATTGAGAGTGACGGCATCGAGGACACCGTCGTCACTGACACGGTCATTGAGGACACACATGTCTACGGCGACCTCCACGTTGTCGCCGGGATGTCGGTTACAGTGTCGGACACAGGCACGCTCAACGTGGACAAGTTGGAACTCGGGGAGGGCTCGACGATTACGGTCAACGGTGGCTCGCTCGAGCTTGGTGACGGCAGCGTGATCTCTGGCACCTTCACCATCTTCAACAGCTTCGGTTCATGGAACATCGATGGCGATACGACCTTCGATGTCACCCAGTCGCTCGCGCTTATCTCCGACATTCACATCGCCGCCGGTAAAACGCTCACTGTCAACGGCGGCGGCGAGTTCATCTTTGACGGCTGCGTCATCGCCAGCCAGACACCGGGCTCAACATATAACATCACCGCAGCCACCGACGGCCTGCTGACCCTGGCGCGCTGCGTGGTGACGGATGCCAACATCGACATCAACACGACGCTGGCCGGCAACCTCAAGTCGCGGGTTTATGACAGCAGCTTCACCACCTCGGACATCGAGGCGAGCACTGTTGCCAAGGTCTATCACAACCTGTTGGATGCAGCCACCAACGCCGCCGCGAACACCGATGCCACCGCCGCCTTCGCCGCCATCGACGGCTGGGCCAACGTCACCAGTGCCGACGCGCTCCAGAACAAGTTCACCCTGGACTTCGCGGCACCCACCGCCGATGGCCGCACCCTGGATGCCTCCGGCAACCTGTTCGTCCAACCGGACGACGCGGTCGTCATGAAAATGGATGTGGCCGCTCTCGCCTCGAACATCACCACAGCGGAGGCGCTGTTAGGCTATAACTCCGCCATGCTTGCCGTGGCGGGCCCATCCACTTCCGTGACCCCGCTTGGGGATTGGGAGGTGATTGAGGAAGCCGCTTCCGTCCCCGGTGATTATGGATACGTCGATAGCGCCCTGGGCATGAAAATCAGAGGTGGCGACGACACGTCCGGGACCATTGCGCAGGTCAATTTCACCGCCGGAAACCCGGGCCTCACCGTCGGATTCTTCCGGGTCCAAACCAACCGTGCCTTCTATCCGGATGGCACGCTGGTCCAGGACACCCGCCTGACAGGTCCCGCGCCCACGTTTGACTTCGTCACCGCCTTTACCGCCAACACCGGCGAACTTATCATCGACGACCAATCCCCGACAATCGCTGAAAGTTCGGCCAACGCCACGCAAGTGCAGGTGAACTCCACGGGGCCGGTCGATGTGCTTGACGCGACGCCGACCGTTTCACCTAACTACGTGTTCCGCAACGAAGACAACTCCACCCCCGGCTACGGCAAACCGGTGATCCTCACCTTCACCGCCACCGATGCCGGCCTTGCCGGCCTCGAAACCGCAACCGCGGACGCCACCGACGATCTTGTCCTAACAGCCGGCAATGGAACCACCTCGCTCGCCTACACGGTGACTGCCAGCGGCACCACTACCGTGACTTACACCGTCACTCTGGCCATTCCCGTGACGGCGACGACGGGCACCTACGCGGTGAGCGCCACGGTGCGCGACCGCTCGGGCAACGTGTCGGATGCGGCGGATCTGGGTTCGTTCCAAATCGCCAACGAAGTGCTGGCCACCGTCCAGCTTGAAGGGTTTGTAGGCACCTTGCGCGTCGTGACCTTCGCCGCCACCGGCGGCACCACCAAAACCTGGACCAAGACGGTGACTCTAACCCCTGGTGGCTTGGGTGCGACTGGCAGCGTGCCGCTCGAAGACGTGCCTGCCGGCACCACCGCCATCAGCGCCAAAACCGCCTGGAACCTGCGCAGCAAACTCGACGTCTCATTCAGCGGCGTGGGCGTCGGCGCGGCGGCCCTCACCGGCGACGACAGGCTGCCCGGCGGTGACCTCAACAGCGACAACGTGGTCAACACCCGCGATTACGCCGTGCTGCGTTACTACTGGGGACTCGCCGACCCGACGGCCGACATCACCGGCGACGGGGAAGTGGACGGCGGTGACTACAACCAGCTGCGTTACAACTTCTACACCATCGGCGATGCGCAATAACCGGCCTGGCAAGTGATGTGTTTGCATGACAACATCGGATACCAGGAGTTATGACACCTTCTGGTATCTGTGTTGGCATCAAACATGCTTTCTTTCGCAAGATGCATCTTGTGTTATCTAACGGGCCTTATAAACAACCATCAGCCATGAAACCAATCCCGCCATGCTTGACAACCCTGGCTGCGGTTCTAGCGACTGGAGGATTCGATGATCTTTGGGCAGACACGTCCTTGCCGGAATGGTATGGACAACCGCGATCCTCGCATGCGGGTTACCTTTTCAGCACCGCCGGCACTTCGCCTGCGGCGAATATCAACGAGAACCCGTTTGGCAGTCCGGTGGCCGTTATCACTCTGGGTGACCTCGCCGACGGTTGGCAACAGCCTGCGGATCCCATTGCCTTGAGCGGTGTGGCCTACGACGGTGCCTGGGACCTTGGAAACCAGGGCTATATTTCCGTGACGGTCCCCTTCGCTCCGTCCGCACCGCTGGCAGGAATGTATTATGACGTGAAATATCAAGTTTATGCGGTAGCCTATCATGGCATCACGCCGCTCCCGGTGTTAGACACTCCGGGAATGGCCGTGGCCGGTCTGACAACCCAGTCCGGCACGGTCGCTTTGGATCCGTGGTTTCCGGGTGCCACCTGGGACTTCCAACAGTGGAACGGAAGCATCGAACACTTGGCGGCAACCACCCTTACTTTCGATCTGAAGGTTCCACCACCCGTCGCGCCGCTCTATCGGGGAACTACATCGGTGGTCGATACCTATGAGATTTTCACCCAATACACATGGCATGCGTCCGACCCCTTGGCACGTGTCTGGGACGGACGCGATGTGGATGACAATCTATGGACGAGCAAGGACAACTGGGGCGGGATCGCCCCGGTGTCGGGCGACACGCTCTACTTCGCCGGCACCACCCGCATGGAACCAGCCAACAACATGGAAGCGGGCACGTCCTTCGGTGGCATCACGTTTCTATCGGATGCCGGGGCATTCACCCTTGGCGGTAACGCCATCACCCTCGCCGGAAATGTCACCAACCTAGGCAACCATCTGCAAACGATCCAACTGCCCGTGAACCTCACCGGCGAGCACACGTTTTCCACCAACGGCACCGCAGGCGGCATCACCGTCAGTGGCGTGGTCAGCGGCGCAACAGGCGGCATCATCAAAACCGGTGATGGCGTGCTGAATCTCACAGGAGCTAACACCTATCAGGGCAACACCACGGTTGCCAACGGCACCCTAGCACTTTCCGGTGCTGGCACCATTGCCGCCAGCCCAGTGATCGCGGTGACGGCAGGCGCGGTTCTGGATGTCTCCGACGTCAACGGCGGCCTGTGGACACTCGGCGGCAGCCAGACTCTCACGGGCGCAGGAACCGTCAATGGCAACACCCGGATTGCGGGCACCCATGCGCCGGGCAGCGGCATCGGCGCAGCCCTAGGGAATGGCGACTGGACCTACGCGGCCGGTTCGATCTTTGCCTACGAATTCAATTCCGGCGTGGGCGTGGGCCCGGCGTATGCGGCCGACCTTCACATCATCAACGGAGATCTGACACTCAACGGCACTGTTGTGCTTGATTTGGCCGATCTGGCGGGTTGGCGCTGTGCATTTGCAGAAGGCACCATATTGTCGTTGATAAACTATACCGGGGAACTTGGCGGCGGACATATGACCTGGGAGGGCAACGAATTGACCGAAGGTGAACGGTTCACCCTTGATGCTAACACATGGGAAATCAGCTACAGCGCTCAAAGTGGAGGTCTGAATTTCAGTGGGTATTATGTGGGTGGTCATTTCGTCAATCTCAATCTGGTGGCGATTCCCGAACCCGGCAGTTTGCTGGCCCTCGGCTGTCTGCTCGGTTGTGGCCTATTTATTCGTACTCATCGAACTCACCCATGAAAGCCATTTGTCCATCCATTGCACGAGCATTCCAAAGCCAGGAGGGGAATCCGGCACATGCGGAACAACCGATTTGTTATTGAACACCCATCCTATGCTGTCTGAGCAAATGACGCGCAAGTTCAGCGGTTGGCTGCCGGCGGTGGCGGTGGCGGTCTTGGTGGTTGGGATGTCGGAAGTTGCCACTGCAGCCACGCCATTCCCCGCGTGGGATGGTGAACCTAACACCACCCGCCAAGGATACGCGTTCACCAGCAGGAGCCTCACCCCCGCCGCGGATATCCTGCGCAATCCCTATCAGACGCCGGTGGCCACCGTCACCTTGGGCGCCCTCAATGATGGTTGGCAGGACCCGCAAGTCCCCTGGGCCAACAGTGGGGTGCTGAGTGACGGTGCCTGGGATATTGGGAAAGCCGGAACCATCACCGTCACGTGCAAAGTGGCAGCCACCCCGCCGGCAACCGTTTACCGCATCGACTTCCTGGTCTATGCGGTCGCCTACAAGGGCCTCACCGCCATGCCATCGTTCGAGTGCCCAGGGCTCCCAGCCAGCGCCCTCACGCTCACCCAGGCAACGGTCGCCACGGACCCGAAGTTTCCAGGGGCCACCTGGGAAGGTCTCAAATGGATCGGCTATTTTGATAATGTAACCACCAACACCGTGAGTTTTGTCATCAAGTCCCCGTCCAACAACATGTCGGTGATTGATACTTATGAGGTCTTCACCAAGGTGACCGGCACTGGCGTCATCAACTATGATGCCTGGGCGCTAGAGCAGGGATTTGTGGCCGGCACCGCCGGGCGCCTCGACAACCCGGACAACGACGGCAGGATAAACATGTTAGAATATGCCTTCGCAACCAACCCGCGTGCCAGCGACCCCGGCCCCATGATATTGAGCGGCACCGCCATCACCCGCCGCGGCGCCCCGTTTGTGAAATGGTCGCCGGTGCCATACGCGGTTTTCGCGCGGCGCGACGATTATCTAACGAGCGGAGTGACCTACCTCGCTCAATTCTCCTCAGACATGAAATCATGGACTACTTCCACCGCCGCCATGACGGTGCTGGCCGATGACGGTGTGATTCAAGCCATGTCCGTGCCATTCCCCGCCGGACCCAAACAGTTCTTCCGCGTGTGGGTGAGTGTGCCCTGACATTGAAAAACCGCAGGGCCTGGCCAACTGCCGCGCCCACGGACTGGAGCCCGAAACCTATCTGACCGAAGTCATCAAACGTCTACCCCACGACGCGACTCCCGCGCAAGCCGCGGAACTGACTCCCGCCCGCATCGCCGCCGCCCGGCACGCCGCTGCC
>CAISTY010000248.1 GCA_903888515.1 Akkermansiaceae bacterium
AAACATCCAGCCGTTTCTAACAGCGCCATCTGTCCTCCACCGTGTGGTGAGTGCAGGGGCCATGAGTTGCCGCAGCCCAGCCAAAGCGGTGTCGGCGTTCGTGCCTCACTCTGCCACCGCACTCCATGCATTGTCACCGCAAGTTCATTTCCGCTTTGCGTTCCCTCAGCAATCCCCGCGCTTTAGCGCCAAACCACTAGGCAAGGTTTTTTGAAAATTTTTTAAAGAGTTCTTGATAAGCATTCATTCCAAAAGTTGATAGGGGATTTCATCCATCATGTAACTTCTGGTGCGGCGCGGGACGCGCCGTCCACGGTTTGGAGCAGGATGCTCCAGCTACGCAGCGCTTTTTCTCCGCCACGGAGCGGGACGCTCCGTCCACGGTCTGGAGCAGGATGCTCCAGCTACGCAGCGCTTTTTCTCCGCCACGGAGCGGGACGCTCCGTCCACGGTCTGGAGCAGGATGCTCCAGCTACGGTTTCGGCTACGGTTTCGGCTACGGTTTCGGCTACGGTTTCGGCTACGGTTTCGGCTACGGTTTCGTCTGCGGTGCCATCTCCAGCACCATGCCAACGGCTTGTTCGATGCCGAGTTGAGTGAGAGGTGAGAGGTCGGTTCCGAAGCCGAAGAGTTCGGCCGGGATTGTTAGAAGCCAGGCAGGCGGGGCGTGGCCGAACACATCACGCGCCAGCGCGAGCAAGGTCTGCGGTTCGACCGCATGGGTGGTCACCTGTGAGGAATCGCCGGGCAGGACCGGTTGGAGATTGATTTGTCGGTCCGGGCCAGCCTGGGCATCGACAAACACGACGCACTGCGCAAGTGCCACCACCTCGGCGTGCTCCGGCGAGAGCTGGGCGCAGGCCAGCGAGCACACGCCGGGCAGGGCCAAGGCTGCGATTTTTTCCGCGACCAGCGGGCCCGCCTGATCGTCCTGGCGCACGGTATTGCCATAACCGATGACTAACAGTGCCGCTTCGGGGAGGGAAGGGGGCGTCATGGGGCGCTGGTCATTAGTCATTGGTCATTGGTCATTGGTGCAGATGCTCTGCGCGTGCTCTTGTTCTTACCAATGACCAGTGACTAGTGACCAATGGCCGACCTCACTCGCGCCGCATTTCGTGGAGCACCTGGCCGTTGGTGGCGATCATGCGCACGTCGAGGGCCATGCGGCCGGCCGCGTGGGTTGAGCAACTGAGGCAGGGATCGTAGCAGCGGATGCCGTGTTCGATGCGGTTGAGCATGGGTTCTGTGATCTCCGGGCCGCGGGCGAAATGGCGGGCGATCTGGGCGACGGTGCGGTTCATCGCGAGATTGTTCTGGCCGGTAGCGACGATGAGGTTGACCTTTTGGAGCAGGCCGTTGCGGTCCACCGTATAATCATGGAAGAGCGTGCCGCGCGGGGCTTCGCTCGCCCCCACTCCGTGCAGGCTGTTGATGCCGGCATCGGCACACAGGTAGGTGCTGAACAGCTCCTCGTCGGATAGATAGCGTTCGATGGTTTCGAGCGAGGCGAGGATTTCGATGAGCCGGGCGTAATGATAGAGGAACGAGGAAGTGATCGCGCCATGGGCGAGGGACTTGAAGTTTTTCAGTTCGGCGTCGGCTTGGGGCACGCCCATGTGCGAACAGACATTGAGTCGTGCCAGCGGGCCGACACGGTAGACGCCGTCGGTGGGGCCGAGCGGCAGATAGTAGGGCGACTTGAGATACGAGCTGTTTTGCACTTGCTCGCCGATGACTGTTAGATAGTCCTTGGGATCGATTTGGTCGGCGATGATGCTGTCGCTGCTATCGGTGAAGCGCAGTTTGCCGCCATGGTGTTCCCAGCCGCCGTCGGGATCCACCAAGCCCATGAAGAGCGAGGGGAAATTGCCGTAGAGTTGCACCTCGCGCTGGTGCGTGGTGAGAACCTGCTTGAACAGGTCGAGCGCGACGCGGGTGGTGGCGAAAGCCTCGGGCAACCACGCGCCGATTTTTGCCGCGCCTTCCCGGGTCAGCGGGCTGCGCACACCGCCGGGCACCGCCCACGCCGGGTGGATTTTCTTGCCGCCGAGCACTTCGATGATTTCCTGGCCGAACTGGCGCAGGCGGATGCCGGCGCGGGCGAGGTCTTTGTGGTTGGTGATCAGCCCGAACACGTTGCGCTGTGCCGGGGGAGTTTCCCAGCCTAGCAGAAAATCCGGTGCGCTCAGGTGGAAGAAGCTCAACGCGTGGCTTTGGACGAGTTGGCCGAGGTTGATGAGGCGGCGCAACTTGTCGGCGGCGGGCGGGATGCTCACGGCCATGATCGCGTCGCCGGCTTTGGCGGATGCGAGCATGTGGCTTATCGGGCAGATGCCGCAGATGCGCTGGGTGATGCCAGGCATTTCCGTGTACGGTCGGCCTTCGCAGAATTTTTCGAAGCCACGGAACTCGACGACGTGGAACTCGGCGTCGGAGACATTACCGGCGTCGTCAACGAAGATGCTGATTTTGGCGTGACCTTCGATGCGGGTGACAGGGTCGATGACGATGCGCTTGGACATGGGAGTAAGCACTAAATTTTAAGTACTAAATTCTAAACGAAGAGGAAGAGGATGTGAGGGACGGCGCGGTTTTCCTGTGACAAGGATGGAGCGGAATTCTAGCCGAATTTGATTTGCTTGCCTTCGAGATGCGGGGTGCTGCCGCCGAGCAATTGAGTGAGCAGGGCTTTGATGTGATCGGCGGAGGGCGGGCAACCGGGCAGGTAATACTCGACCACCACGGCCTCATGCACGGGCATGACGCGGGTGAGCAGGGTGGGCACGATGCCGGCGGACATCGGCACGCGCGGGTTGTCCTGCGCGTGGTCGATGTAGGCGCACTGGAGCACGTTCGCCACGTTGTCAGGCCCTAACGGGTTGCGCATTGCCGGGACGTTGGCGGTGATGGCGCAATCGCCGAACGAGATGAGCACTTGGGTGCGGGCGCGGATTTTGTGCAGGAGTTCGAGGTTGTCCTCGTTGCAGACGGCACCTTCTATCAGGCACACGGCGACGCCCTCGGGATACTCTTTGCAGTCCACGACCGGGCTGTAAACGATATCGACCATATCGGCGAGTTCGATGAGGAATTCGTCGAGGTCGAGAAATGACATGTGACAGCCGGAACAGCCGCCTAGCCAGACGGTGGCAATTTTTATACGCTCCATTGTTTTTTCTCCCGTGCGTTGACGATGAATTCGAGTTTGCTGCGATCACGCTGCATCTCGGCGGCAGTTGACCCCTGATGGAAAAGCGCGCCGGTGGGGCAGGCCATGACGCACTTACCGCAACTGGTGCAGGTTTTGGAGACGCCCCAATTATCGTTGAGATCGCAGATGATTCTGGATTGGTTGCCGCGGCCGGAGACGTTCTTGGTGCCGGCGCCCTCGATGTGCCAGCAGGCGCGCACGCAGCGGGTGCAGAGGATGCAGCGGTTATGGTCCATGCCGAAAAGGCGGTGGCTGGCATCGACCTCCCACTTGGGATAACAATAGTCGTAACGCACATGATCCATGCCCTGCTCATAGGCGAGCGCCTGGAGTTCGCAATGGCCGTTGGCCACGCAGACGGCGCAGATGTGATTGCGTTCCGCAAACAGGAGTTCGAGTGTCATGCGGCGGTAATTCCGCAGGCGCTCGCTGTTGGTCGTGACCTCCATGCCCTCGCGGACCCGCGTGGTACAGGCCGACATGAGTTTCGTGTAGCCGACGATTTCGACGAGGCACAGGCGGCAAGCCCCGACGTCGTATATTCCATCAAGGTGACAGAGCGTGGGGATGATCACGCCGGCTTCTTCGGCGGCCTGGAGGATCGTTGCACTTTCCTCGGCGCTGATGGTTTTACCATCAATGGTAAGCGTTTTGACAGCCATGGGGATAGTGAGTTAGATTGCAGTCGTGGCGGCTGGGGTTTTGGAGGAGCCGTTGTGGGTGGCGGGGGGCGGGCCGTTCGTTTCGGGCAGGAGGAGCTCTTCGTATTCGTTGCGGAAGAAGCGGAGCGTGCTGACAACGGGGTTGGGTGCGGTCTGACCGAGGCCGCAGAGGCTGGTGTTTTTCACCATGTCGCAGAGTTCCTCGAGTTTGGCGAGGTCGCGCGGGGTGGCCTTGCGGGCGAGGATTTTTTCCAGCAAATGGTGCATTTGCACGGTGCCGGCGCGGCATGGGATACACTTGCCGCACGACTCGTCCATGCAGAACTCCATGAAGAAGCGGGCGACATCGACCATGTGGGTGGAGTCGTCCATGACGATCATGCCGCCGGAGCCCATGATGGAGCCGAGGGTGGTGAGGGATTCGTAGTCCACCGGGGTATCGAGGTATTGCGCGGGGATGCAACCGCCGGAC
This sequence comes from Akkermansiaceae bacterium, assembly GCA_903888515.1. Taxonomy (GTDB): domain Bacteria; phylum Verrucomicrobiota; class Verrucomicrobiia; order Verrucomicrobiales; family Akkermansiaceae; genus Luteolibacter. The sequence continues at coordinate 4,349 of CAISTY010000248.1, forward strand.
GGGCCGCCGGTCTGCACGGCTTTGATGGTGCGGCCATCGGGAGCGCCGCCGCCCATGGTCTCGACGATGGTGCGCAGGGGTGTGCCCATGGGCACCTCGATGAGGCCGGTGTTCTGGATTTTCCCGGCGAGAGCGAACACCTTGGTGCCCTTGCTTTTTTCCGTGCCGATGTTAGAAAACCACGCGGCGCCGTGGCGCACGATGGGCGCGATGTTGGCGAGGGTTTCGACGTTGTTGATCAGAGTCGGGCAATCCCACAGTCCTTTTTCGGCGGGGAAAGGCGGCCGCGGGTGCGGGGTGCCACGCTTGCCCTCGACGGACGCCATGAGCGCGGTTTCCTCGCCACAAACGAAGGCGCCGGCACCGATGCGCAGATCGATATTGAAGTTGAAGGGAGAATCGAAAATGCCGCTGCCAAGGATGCCGAGGCGTTTGGCTTGTTTGATTGCGTTTTGCAGGCGGCTGATGGCGAGCGGATACTCGGCACGGGCATAAATGAAGCCTTGGTCTGCACCGACCGCATAGGCGGCGATGGCCATGCCCTCGAGGATGCAGTGTGGGTCGCTTTCGAGGACACTGCGATCCATGAACGCACCGGGGTCTCCTTCGTCCGCGTTGCAAACGATGTATTTTTTGGCACCGGGGGATTTTGCGACGGTGCCCCATTTGAGGCCCGTTGGGAAACCCGCGCCGCCACGACCACGCAAGCCGCTGTTGACGATGACCTCTATCACATCCTTGGGAGTGTGTTCGGTCAGAGCATGCAGCAGTGCCGCGTAACCATCAACGGCGATGTAGGACTCGATGCGCTCGGGGTCGATGCGGCCGCTGTTGGCGAGCACAATCGATTTCTGTTGGGTGAAGAACGGCGACTGTGGGTCCGCCTGTTCGAGTTTGGCCTTGCCACCCTTGAGCGCGGCGATGATGGCCGGGGCGTTCTCGGCGGTGACGTTGGTATAGAGCGGGCTGTCCGGGTCGGCCTGCACGAGCGGTCCGACACAACAGAGTTTCATGCAACCGACACCCACCACCTCGACTTCATCCTGAAGACCGGCTTCTTCGACGGCCTTTTCCAAGCGCTTCTTGACACCCTTGGCATCCAGCGACATGCAACCGGCCGCCATGCAACAGCGCAAAACGATTTTCTTGCGTGCCGCGAGTTCGCTTTCCTTGATTTGCTGAAGTTCCAAGAGTGTCATGGCGTCACCCACTTTCTGATTTGTTCCAAGGCGGACTCCGGGGTCTGGCGCGGTGTGACCGTGTTGTCGTAAACCACGGCGGGCGCGATGCCGCACGCACCGATGCAGCGCGCGGTAAGCAGTGAGAGTTGGTTGTCGGCGGTCGTGCCGCCGGCCTTGACGTGGGCGTGCTCCTCGACGGCGGCGAGGATTTTGTTGGCACCCTTCACATAACAGGCAGTGCCGGTACAAACCACGCAGGTATGAGCCCCCTGCGGCTTGAGGGTGAAGAAATGATAAAACGTCGCAACCCCATAAACGCGGCTCTCGGGCAGTTTGAGCTGCCATGCGACGTAACGCAGCACGTCGTCCTCAAGATATCCGAAAAGTTCCTGAGCCTTGTGCAACATCTCGATCAGCGAATCATGCCGGTACTGGAATTTCTTGATGTGCGCCTCAAGGATCTTGAAACGCTTGTCGCTGGCTGCGCTGGCTGGGGTGGACTGGTGCATCGAATTCAGTAAACATATACTCTCTAACAGAAATCCGGTCTAGTCATCGATTGCCGAAATCGATGCATATATTACTCCACCCGGATTCGCTCAGTCTGGCCACGCCAAACCGGGGGAAATAAACATACATATATCTTGCTTGACGCGATCCGCAGAACGGAGGGAGCGGGTGTTGAAGTCTGTTAGCATCAGGCATCGTCGGTGCCGTTGACGAGCAGGGATTCGATGGAGAGCCGGGCGTTTTCGAAGGCGGTCGCGTCCATCCTGCGGGGCAGGGTGATAGCTTCGGCAAAGGTCACGCACACCCGGCTGAAGGGTTTGGGAATCACGAAACGGTCCCAGGTTTGCAGTCTCCATGCGGAGGCAAAGCGCACATGCACGGGAATGATCGGCGCCCCGGTGGATTCTGCCAGATTGATCACGCCGGGCTGGATTTGGTAACGCGGGCCGCGCGGGCCGTCGGGCGTGAGGCACACATCACGGCCATCCTGCAAGGCGCGCTTGAGGCCGACCAGGGCGGCCACCGCGCGGCGCGAGGAAGACCCTCTAACAGCTCCGAGACCGAAGACCGCCATGGCGCGGGCGACCATATCGCCGTCGCGGCTGGCGCTGGTGAGCGCGACGCACTGGCGATGGCGGCGGCAGATTTTGTTCCATGCGGCGGGCACGGTGAAAAACCGGTTGTGCCAAAGGATGTAGATGGCCGGAGGGACGGCGGTTTCCGGTGAGCCGATGCCGGACAGGTCGCGGACCTCGAGGCGCAGGGTGGCAACCAACAGCTTCATTGACCAACCGGCCAGGGTGCCCAGCAGGGCGCTCTGGCGGTTTCCGCGGATTTCGTGACGCTTGCGGGTGCTCATGGAAGCGGGGGCGGGAAGCAGGGCGGACAGTGTCACCAAGGGATGGGTTTTCGTCAAGGAGCGGCGCTTGGGCTACGGTCATCCTGGCTCCGCTGAGGATGGGAATCGCCTTGCCAGAGAAGTGTTCATGGGACGTTCATGACAGATGTGTGGCATGAGGCGCGCGGTGGCGGATCGGGAAGGTGGCGACGATTTTTTTTGCGGAAATATGCTGCCGGAAGATTTTGAGGATTGCCGGATAGTCAAGATTTGTTTAAATCCCGCGCGAGAGGAGCGGGATGCTTGAGGTTCCGCTCTCTAGCAGGCGGTTCCTTTTGCGTACCCGTGTCCCAATCCTTGAAAATCCTGATTGCCTGTGGCGGCACTGGTGGCCACTTGTTTCCCGGCATAGCCGTGGCGGAAGCGCTGCGGACACGCGGGCATCAGGTGAGGTTATTGATTTCGGAAAAAAAAGTTGATGCCGAGGCGGCGGCGAAATACCCGCACTTGGATTTTGAGACGATGCCAGCCGTGGGGAAGCCACCGACTTTTTCGCCGCGCATGTTGCCGTTTTTGTGGAAAACCTGGGGTTCTGTTGGCCGCTGCAAAACGCTACTCCGCAAATTCGGAGCCGATGCCGTGCTCGGTATGGGTGGGTTCACCTCGTTGCCGCCGGTTTATGCCGGCCATCAACTCGGCCTGCACACCTTCATCCACGATTCGAATGCCCGCCCGGGCCGCGCCAACATGATGACCCGCCGGTTTTGCACCCGGATCTTCCTTGGCTTTGAAGCGGCGGCGGCGTTTTTTCCGTATCGCGAGACGATTCTGACAGGCACTCCGGTGCGCCCGGAAATCATCGACCTGCCGACACGCGAGGAGGCCGCCGCCCGCTTCGGGCTGGATCCCGGGAAAACCACGATTCTCGTCATTGGTGGCAGCCAGGGCGCACGCCGCTTGAACGAGCTTTGTGCCGCAGCCAGCGGAAAATTTCCGCCCGAAATCCAGGTATTGCACATCGCCGGAGCCCTTGATTTCGCGCGGGTGTTGGAAATCACCCGGGGTCTTGCAGGCCACAAACTGCTGGGTTTCTGCGATCAAATGCCATCCGCCTATGCCCTCGCGGATCTGGTGATCGCGCGTGCCGGAGCCTCCAGTCTAACTGAGATCGCCATGTCCGGCCATCCATCGATTTTGGTTCCGTATCCGTATGCCGCAGACGATCACCAGACGCGCAATGCCGAGGTGTTCGCGGCAGCCGGAGCCGCCAAGCTCGTCCCGGAACGCGATTTGGATGCGGACAAACTCGTCGTTTTGGCCACGGCGATTCTGAACGACTTGCCCACATACAAGCGGATGGCGAGAGCGGCCCGCGCCCTTGCCATCCCCGACGCCGCAGACCGGATCTGCACCGCCATCGAAGCCACTTTCCCGCCCCCATGACCGATCTCAGTCAACGCCTCACAGACTCTGCGCATCCGCTGCGCATCCACCTTATCGGCGTGGCCGGTTCGGGCATGAGCGGGCTTGCGCTGTTATTGTTAGGCATGGGGCATCGCGTGAGTGGATCGGACCGTGTGACCTCTGCGGAAACCGAGCGCATGCAAGGCGTGGGACTGGTGTTTTCCTCGCCCCACACTGCGGAGGCCGTGCAAGGTGCCGACTTCGTGGTGTTTTCCTCGGCCATACGCCCGGACAACCCGGCCTATGCTGCCGCCATCGTGGCGCACATTCCGCTGCTCCGTCGCGCGGAATGCCTTGCGGCCATCCTCCACACGCGCAAGAGCATCATCATTGCCGGCACTCATGGGAAAACCACCACCTCCTCGATGACCGCCCACATCCTGCGCGAGGCCGGATACAAACCGAGCCACTACGTCGGCGCGGAAATCCCTATCCTCGGGGCCAATGCCAAGTGGTCCGAAGATAGTGAATTCATGGTCGCGGAAGGTGACGAGAGCGACGGCACGCTCGCGCTCTATCACCCTGAGCACGCGGTGATCCTCAACATCGAAGCCGAGCATCTCGATTTCTATCGGGATCTCGATCACATCCGCGAGGTTTTCGCCACGCTCGCCCAGCAGACTTGCGGCAAGCTGGTTTATTGCGCGGAGGATCCCGTTGCCCACGCCCTTTGCAGCGGTCGCGAAAACGCGGTGTCGTACGGCTGGGAGGATGCCGACTACACCGCTACCGACGTCCGCGATCTCAAGGGTTCGTCCGCCTTTGCGGTCATGAAAAACGGCGAACCTCTCGGCGACATCGAGCTTGGCATTCCGGGAAACCATAACATCCTCAACGCCCTTGCCGCCATCGCCCTGGCCGACCATTGCGGCGCGGAGTTCCCACATGTCGCCCGCGCCCTCGCCACCTTCGCCGGCGCGAAACGGCGCTTCGAAACCAAATACCTCTCATCCAACTACCGGATCATCGACGATTACGGCCACCATCCATCGGAACTCGCCGCCACTCTGGAGACGGCCCGCTCGCTCAAGCCGCAGCGGCTCGTAGTGCTCTTCCAACCACACCGCTACACGCGCACCCGGATGCTCGCCGAGGATTTCGGCATGGTCCTGCAAGCGGCGGACCGGGTCTTCATCTCCGATGTCTATCCCGCTTCGGAAAATCCGATAGATGGTATTTCCGGCCAGACGCTGGTGGATGCGATGCAACGCCACGGCGATATCCCGGCGACCTACCTGCCGGATCTGACAACAGCGCATCACGCCGTCGGCAACACCCTGCAACGCGGCGACGTCCTCGTCACCCTGGGTGCCGGCAATGTCCATGAAGCCGGCACCCGCATTGCCACGGATCTCAAGATCCTAGAGGAAATGTGCGGCCTCGCACCGCCCGGCGAGATCGATGGCAAACTCTACGAACCGATGTGCCGCCACACCACGCTGCTCGTCGGTGGCCCGGCCCAATACTGGCTGGAACCCCACTGTTTCCACGGTTTTGCCTTCCTAGTGGATTACTGCCGCGAGCGCGGCATTCCGGTGCGCGTGGTCGGCCGCGGGTCCAACTTGTTAGTGCGCGATGGTGGGATTCGCGGCGCGGTCATCCATCCCACCGGCGGCGCGTTTTCGGAGGTCGCCATCGGCACCCAGGGTGAGATCACCGCCGGGGTGGGGGTGCGCTTGAAAAAACTCGCCAGCATGGCCGCCGGCAATGGGATAGGCGGATTTGAATGGATGGAAGGCATTCCGGGAAATGTCGGTGGTGCGCTGCGCATGAACGCCGGTGCGATGGGTGTGGAAACCTTCGACCAAGTGGTGCGGGTGACCTTCCTCGATGAAGACGGCGTGATTCGTACCCGCGAACGCGCTGAGATCACCTGCCACTACCGGAATGTCCCGGAACTCCGGCGCAACTTCGCCCTGCAGGCGGTCTTCAAGGGGAAATCCGATAGTTTCGCCAACATCAAAAAACGCACGGATGCAGCCCGCGAAAAACGGAAAAACTCCCAACCCGTCATTGCCTCCGCCGGTTGCACCTTCAAGAACCCGGCAGCGATTCCCGCCGGCTGCCTGATTGATGCCCTCGGACTCAAAGGCACGCACTGTGGTCATGCCGCGGTTTCCGAGATCCACGGAAATTTCGTTGTCAACCATGGCGGCGCATCCGCCAGCGACATCCTCCAACTCATCGAATCCATCCAACATAAAGCCCGCTCCGAACGCAACATCGAACTCGAAACCGAAGTCAAAATCCTCGGCGAGGACGAAGCCGCATTTTAACAGAAGACAGAAGACTTGAAGACACAAGACACAAGCAAAGAAGTGATCACCTCCGCACCACCCTCTCTGTTAGATTCCAAAAAAATCGCCGTCCTGATGGGCGGCCCCGGTTCCGAGCGACGGATCTCGCTGGCCTCGGGCCAGGCCGTGCTCCGGGCGCTCCGCAGTCTCGGCCTGCACGCCCAACCCGTGGATGTCACCGGCACCACGATCGAGCTTCCGCCCGGCACGGATCTCGCGTTCAACTTGATCCACGGTACCTTCGGCGAGGACGGGCAACTCCAGGAAATCCTCGAGCGGCGGGGCGTCCCCTACACTGGCGCGGGCGTCCACAGCAGCCGCACCGCGTTTGACAAAAACCTCGCCAAAGCCGCCTTCATGGCCGCCGGAGTTCCCACGCCACGGGCGGAAATCATCGACGTCTCTAACGGTCCGCGACTGCCATCCTTCACGGCGCCTTTTGTGGTTAAACCCCCGCGCGAGGGCTCCAGTGTCGGCGTGCACATCGTGCGCGTCCCGGAGGATGCCATGGCCGCCATGGCTGATGCCGCGAAATACGGCCATGATGTCCTGATCGAGGAATTCATCGCAGGCAAGGAACTCACAGTTGGAATTCTCAACGACACGGCCCTGCCCGTCGTCCACATCGCCCCGCGCGACGGATTCTATGACATGGCTAACAAATACCCGTGGATGAGTGGCGGCGCGGGCAGTGACTACAAGTGCCCGGCGGATCTCGACGCAGCCACCACCCGCGCCGTGCAGGACGCCGCGCTCGCCGCGCATCGTGCTCTCGGGGTGGAAATCTACTCGCGCGTGGACGTGCTGCTAGACGCGCAAGGCCGCCCCTTCGTGCTCGAAGCCAATACCATCCCCGGCATGACGGAAACCAGCCTGCTGCCCAAAGCCGCCGCCGCCACCGGCATGGCTTTTCCCGAACTGTGCAGGATCATCGCGGAACTTTCGCTCGCGTTGCGCCCGGGATGATCCGCAATATCCATCAAACATCCATTCGCTCCCATGAAGCACCGTACCAACAAACCCCACCGCCAGGCACGCCAGAGGGTGCTTGAAGTGCGCGTGATGTCGCCGCGCATCGCATGGCTGAACTTCCTGAAGTGCGCGGTAAGAACGTTCAAATTCGCCTGTGTTATCGCAGCACTCGCCGGTATCTCATGGGGTGCCAGGCGCGGCATCCAGCAGGCGTTTTTCAATAATCCGGATTTCCGCCTGCAAGTGATCGCGCTCAATGCCAACCCGGTGATCGATGAACTCGGCGTCGCCGTCGCCGCCGGAATCGACCTCAACGATAAGCCGTGTTTGTTCGACATCGATGTCAAGGATGTCGAACAGAAGCTCGGATGTCTGCCTGCCATCGCCGCCGTCCACGTGGAACGCCACCTGCCTTGCACCCTCGCCGTCACCGTGACCCCCCGCATCCCCAAAGCCTGGTTGAGCTGCCCCACAGCCGGCCTAACAGGAATTCGCCGGGCCGGGGAAACTTTGTTAGATCGTGATGGGGTCGCCTATCCGTGCCCGGCACTCCAGGTGGAAGCCGCCCGCACTCTGCCTATCATCACCTTGCCGCCGTCCGACAAAAATCCGTTGCAGGCGGGTGTGAGAATCCAGCAGCCCGAACTTGACCATTGCCTGCTGCTGCTGGACGCCGCGTGTGAGGCCGAGCCGGATGCCATGCAATGGATTGAATCCGTCCGGCAGGTCAACGAGTGGTCGTTGCTCTTGGTCACCCGGCAAGGCACTGCGGCGACCTTCGGCCTGAGCGACCATTCTCGCCAGATTCGTCGTCTGCGTGCCGCGCTGGACCACGCCGGGGAAAAAGGTTATGTGATCGACACCATCAATCTCATCCCCAAATATAACATTCCCATCACCGTGCGTGACGAACCCGCCCCGCCGCCCCGGGCCATTCCCGTTTCCGTCAAGGATCCGGCCAACGCAACCCAAAACCGCCGCGCCCGCGATTCCCGCAGCCTCCCCAAACGCAACTGACTATCCCCGCTTCCCACCCTCATGGCACGTCGCACCAAAATCCACGTCGGACTTGAAATCGGCACCCACAAAACCTGCATCGTCGTTGGCGAGGTCAAGGCGGACAGTGCGGTCAAAATTCTTGGCATCGGGGAAACCAAGAGCGCCGGGGTCCGCAAAGGGGAAATCCACGATTACTCCCAAGCCCGCGCCTGCCTCAAGGATGCGTTGACCAAAGCCGAGGATGCCAGCGATGTGGAAATCGGCAGTGTGTTCCTTGCCGTCACCGGAGCCCACATCACGGGCATCAACAACCGCGGCACGTTCCGCTTGCCGGACGACGAACCGATCGTGACTGCCGAACACGTTGAAGAGGCCCGCACCATCGCCCGCGAAGTCCATATCCCGCAAAATCACGTTTACATCCACCCGATCATCCGCAACTACTGGCTCGATGGCCTCGAACACTCGACTTCGCCCATGGGCTTGTTCGGCAAAACCGTGGAAGCCGATTTTCATGTCGTTCATGGCATCGGCTCGCGGCTCCAAAACAGCATCAAATTGGTCCGCGAAATGCCGTTGGAAGTGGACGACATCGTGTTCGCCCCCATCGCCACCGCTCAGATGGCGCTCGACCGCGAGCAGCGCGAACGCGGCGCACTGGTCATCGACATCGGTGGTGGCACCACCGACTACGCGCTCTACCTCGGCGGGGTTATCACCGCGTCCGGTTGCATCCCGGTCGGCGGTGATCATGTCACCAATGACATCCACCTCGTCACCGGACTGCCGTTTTCCAAGGCCGAACGCCTGAAAATCACCGAAGGCGACGCCTCGGCGGACCCGGTGCGCTCGGTCGGCACCGCCAAACTCACCGATGAGCGTGGCTTCGCCGATGTCGAAATCAACCGTGCCGTGTTGAATGAAGTCATCCGCCAGCGGCTGGAGGAAACCCTGCGACTCGTGCGCCAGCGCCTGCCTGACAACGCGGTGGCGTCTATCGGCGCGGGCATTTTTCTCACCGGAGGCACCAGCCTGATGCGCGGTTTCCACGAACTGGCCTTCGAGGTTTTCGGTCGTGATATCTACCGCCCGGAGCTACCGGAAATCAGCGGCATCCAAGCGAGTTTCAAGGACCCCCGATATGCCACATCCATCGGCTTAATCCGCTATGCCCAGATTTTTGATACCGAAAGTGCCGCTCCGCCGGGCATCTTCGGCAGGGTCGCCCGCATGTTCTGGCCGTTCGTCAAATAGACATTTCAAATCCCAAATCCCAAATTTCAAATCCCAAATTTCAAATCTCAAATCCACCACCACCATGATTCCATACCACCGCGATCCCCGTCAGATCATCCCCTCCACTGCCGTCAAAATCATCGGTCTCGGCGGAGCCGGAACCAACATGTTGGAGCGCATTGCGCTGGATGGCATGGAAGGTGCCGAATTGCTCGCAATCAACACCGACATTCGCACGCTGGGTTCATGCCTCGCTCCGGAAAAAATCCAGCTTGGCGTTAATTTGACCAAGGGTCTGGGTGCCGGCGGGGATCCCGAACTTGGCCACCAAGCGGTGCTGGAGGCGGAAGACGCGATCCGTGCCGCCGTAACAGGCCGCCGCATCGTGTTCCTTTGCACCGGCTTGGGGGGGGGCACCGGCTCGGGCGCGGCTCCCATTGTCACCCGCATTGCGCGTGAGGAAGGGGCTTTCGTCGTGGTCTTCGCCACCATGCCATTCGCCTTCGAAGGCAGACGCCGCCGCGATCAGGCGGAGACCGCCCTCAACGAACTAGTCGTTCTCTCCAACGCGCTGGTCACCTTCGATAACAACCGCATGGGCGAACTCGTGCTCGCCAAGCAGGGCATCCATGATGCTTTCCTCGCAGCGGACCAAATGATCTGCGAGTCGATGAAGGCCGTCATTCGCCTGGTGATCCGTCCCGGCCTCATCAACGTCGGGCTCGACGATCTGATGAGCGCGCTGCGGACCAACCGTTCGCGCTGCCTATTTGGTTCAGGCATCGCCACCGGCAAGGACCGGGCCACGCGGGCTCTGCGCAATGCGCTGTCCAGCCCCTTGCTCGACCAGGGATCGCTCCTCAAGGATGCCCGGACCGTGCTCGTCCACCTCTGTGGGGGGGAGGATCTAACGCTCTTTGAAATCGAGCTGCTGATGCAGAGCCTGCAGAAATTCGTGCCGGAAGAGGCGCATGTGTTGTTCGGCGCCGCCGTGGATCCCGCGATGGGCGATGCGCTCTCACTCACCCTTATCAGCGCCTTGCCAGAGGATTCGCTCGCCATGGCCCCGCGCGACTCGCTGAGCAGTGCCTCCCGCGACAAACCGCTGCCCGATCCCGCCCCGGGTGTCACTCCTTCTTCGGAAAACGAAGCCCGCACCGTCGAACCGCAACTGGAATCCGAGGATTTGTGGAAACCCGTCACAACTCCCGCGCCGGATGCCGATGCACCTGCGGCGGAGAAGCCAGCCAGTCCGCCCGTTGTGGTTGCGGAATTCGTGGCCGTGACAAAAGAAGCCCCCCCGGAGGCTTGCGTCGAAGCGGCACCTGACCCGCAGCAGACCGATGAGGAAGCGGAACGGAACGCGCCCGGTCCCGGGTCTTCCGGGGGCACTCCTATTCCGAAAAAACGACCGGCGGGTGCCACACCGTGGTCCGTCACACAAGGCCCGAAATCCCTCCAGCCCGAATTGGCGCCCATCGAATCCTTCGTCCTGACTCCACCGCTCGAGCCCGAAGGACCCAAACTCAAACTCGGCATCAAACCCGTCACCCCGCAAAGCGAACTCTCGCTCGATTCCACTCCGCGCGGCCGATTCGAAGGCGAAACCCCCAATGTGATCGATGGCGAGGATCTCGACCTCCCGCCCTTCCTGCGCAAGAAAAAATAGCCTGCCGCTGGATGGAAGGTTGTCTAACGGAACGGCCAACCGTCGGCGGCGGGCGGGCCGAGGGTTTCCTGCTCGAAATCGCCGCGATCATGGCAACGGGCAATGGCCGCGATTTCCGGGCGCACGTCCGCGAGCAGCGGCGAGTTCAGCAGTTTTGGCAGCAGTTGCCGGTCGTAGGGAGTGAGCGGGCTGGGCGCGGACGCGGGCCGCCACTGCATGTGGTAGGCCTCAACATGGCGCGGGGTGGCCTCGCGGAGTTTGAGCAGGATATGCCAACCGGCCGGGTCGGTATCGCCGAAATGATGGTGCGGCAACGACGGAGGCAGTTTATCTAGCAGATCGCGGAAAGCCGGGGTGGGGAACGAGGTGGTCGTGATGAGCGTGCGGCGGTCGTGATTTGCAGCGGCGTATTGGCGGTAGGTGGTCTTGCGGTTCTCGATACTGAGCAGGCGTTCGGCGGCGGTGGAGACCGCCGCGCAGCGGGCCAGATCGGCTGCGGAAACCAGCACGTTTGTTAGACCGGCGAAGTCGTGGACGCTGCCATCCGGGAAGTGCAGGCACACCGGTCCGTGCAGCTCGACGTGGGATTCTCCTGAAACGAAGCCGAGGGACTTCAGCGGCGTGGCGGATCCGAACAAACGCGCGAGGCCGGATTCGATAGTCTGCTGGTGGCGTTCGAGGCCTTTGGAGTCGAGTCCAATTTCCACGCTGGCCGCACGGATCGGCGTGCCGGTTGGCCATTCGCGTTCGCTGAGGTTTCTAACGGTTTCGAGCAATCGACGCAGCGTTTCCGGATGACTCCAGTTGAATGGGCGAAGTGAGCGGTCCGCGGTGAATGCCGAGCGAAGTGATTGGCAAAGCGTAGCCCATTCTTCGGGAAAACGCGGATGCCCGCGATTGAAAAAATCCATCACGATTTCCAGGGAAGTGGTTTGCACGACATGGCTCGATGCTCCTCCAAAAAGATCGCGCAGCCATGGCTCTGCGGCGTGGGGCAATGTCAGACGCTCGATCAGATATTTCCGATAGCGATGGCGGTTGAGGACGATGTGCCCGGATTTTTCCAACGCTTCCGCTTCGCGCGTGGCTGCGGCTTGATCTTCGGCGCTGGAGGCTCCCGAATTTTCTAACAACAAAATCCAATTCCGGGTGAACTCCCGGCTCGATTCCGCGGTTCGCCTGCCGCGGGCGGCGTGCCATTGGCGGTGCAGTTCCGCAAGCCAAGCCGGTGGGTTCATAACAGGGCTTCCACCAGCTTGTCGCGATCCACCGTGACCACCCAGTTTTCGATGTTGGTGATCTGGCCGCTCTTTTCATCGTAGTCGCGTTCAACGCGGCACTGCACCACCGTTTCCGCATGCTGGATCATCGTAGGCAGGCGGTCTTCGGGAAAGGCCATGATGAGTTGCAGACCGAAATTTCTGGCAAGTTCGAGGCAGGAGTCGATGCGGTCACCGGAGAGTTTCGAGAACGCCTCGTCCATGATGACGATGCCGAGATTTTTGCGGGATTCGCGCGGGCCGAGGTCATAGACGCGCTGGAAAGCCGCGAGCATGGCCACGAAAAACGGCGCCTGGTTTTCGCCGCCGCTTTGTTTTCTGGCGTTTCTATTGAGTGAAATCGCCGCACCCTCCCCCTTGCCGGTGGGCGTGGCCTGGATGTCCCAGTGATGATAGTAGCGGTAATCCAGCGCCTGCTGCTGGCGAGGATCCTCGGCGTTTTCGATGGCGGTCATGAGCGCGGTCTTGGCCTTTTCTATTTCCTCCTTTGCGCCGGAAGCGAAGAGTGCCAGCCCTGGGTTGAGGCCTTTGTCCACCAGCGCCCAGATCGCGCTGTGACTGCGGTCCGCCTTCATGGAGAGCTGATAGCGCCAGCCGCCGATATCGTGGTCCATGGCGCGGTTGAGCTCACGTTTGGTGCGCTCCGCTTCGTCAAGTTTTTCCTTCAAAACATCAAGCACCTGATGTTGCAAACGATCTTCCCACTCCTTGCGGGCGTCTTCAGCAATGGCAGTGTATTTTTCGAGTTCATGCGTTTCGAGTTCGGCACGCCGCGCGTCATAGCGGGTGTTTTCATCGTCCGCGGGATCGAATGCCTCGGCGGTCTCGGGATGGGTCTCGGCGAGTGCTCGGCGTTCGAGATTCCGGGATTCGCGGGCTTTGTCGGCTTCGTATTCGCGGATGCGCGCCGTCTCGGCGGCGGCTTCGAGACGTTGCTGCCATTTCGGAAACTGCTCCCGTGCGGCGGTAATGAGTTCCTCGATCTCCAAATCGCGAATGCCCTCTAACGACTCGCGGCTGGAGTGTCGCTGAATGAGCGCGGTGCGTTCCTCTTCTTCCATCCCCGCGATGGCATCCAGATACTGACGCTCTTGTTGAGTGAATTTCGAAAGTGTTGCGTCGAGACGACCCATACGTTCGAAGACTCCGTGGAAGGTCTTTTCCTTCACTCTCAGTTCCTCAACCACTGCCTCGCGTTCGGGGGTGGCGAGCAAGCGGATGGTTTCATCGAGCTGAGCGAGTTCCTTGCGGAGCCGTGGCAGGTCGCGGAGTTTCGAACTGCCCGCAGGTGGTTCCGCCTTGTCGAGTGTCCATTGCTCGCCGCGATGGAGAAAGGTGCGCCAATCCTCGCGGGAACGATGCAGACGGGTGAGTTCCTCCTTCACTTCCTCGAGTTCATCCTGGCGCGCCGTGCGCAGGCGACGCAGGCCTTCCTCGCCGATGGTGAATTCCTTGGCGGCTTGGAAATGTTGCCGATGAGGCGGATCCTTCAGCCATCCATCCTTGGAAAAAGCGCGGGGGTGGGATTCCAGTTGGGCAAGTGTCTCAACTGCGATCACATCGCCGTAAAGATGATGGAGATAGGCTCTTGCGAGCTCATGTTTCGTATCGAAAAACGCGGCGACGGTTCCCGGCTTCGGGGTTTTCGGGGCGGTGCCGAGTTCATCGGGATGGACGAGCGCCTCATCGATGTGGCCGAGCCGACGGGCCTGGTCCCACGCCGCCTTGAAATCAGCGGCAAGCACGGAGCCGCGTTTGCCGCCTAACAGAGTTTCGAGCAGCGGCCACCACGGCTCCGCTTCCACCTTCACTTCGATCACGCGGCCGAGAGCGTCGGCTTTCTGGCCGCGGGATTTTAAGGCATCGAGCAGGGGCGTGGGTGCGGAACTGCCCTTGTGATCGAGGTCTTCGAGTTCGCGCCGGAGCCTTGCTTCGCGGCTTTCGTGATCCTTGATTTTGTCCTCGACCGGGCGGAGTTGGTCGCGGGCGTCGTTGATCATCGACTGATAGATGCGCGGCATGCGGCCGGCGGCATCGAGCGCGGCGGTCTCGTCGGCGCCCTGCATCTGCCGGATCCAGTTGGCGGCGGGTTCGGGTTCCTCGAGACCGGTCTCCTTGCCGAGACGCAGCCATTGTTTCCAATACTGGATGCGGTCGTGGAGAAACTGGCGCGCGGATTTTTCGATTTCCTTGAGGCCATCGAGTTCGTGTCCGACTTCATCGCGGCGCTTGCGGTTTTCAGCGAGGCGGGTGATTTGAAAGTCGTTGCCCGCGACAAGACGGATTGCTGCGAGTAGGGAGTCGAGTTCGTTCCGTTCGTTGATGGCAGCCTCGAAATCAGCGCGTTGCTCGGAGTTCTGAGCGCGGAGGACCTCGAGCTGGTTCCTGCGGTCAGTTAGGGATTCGAGTTTCTGCTCGTGGGCCAGCGCCTCATGAAGATGGGCATGCAAACGCGCATCGCGGCGTGCAGCGCGGTATTCCTGATGGCGCGCGCCGATGCGGTTGAGCCTGGCGTGCTGGTCATGCATCTTTTCCAACCGTTCCTGGGCGCGGCGGTGGGCATCGACGCTGGCGCGCACGGCCTTCACGTCCGGCAATCCGGGTTCTAGCAGATAATCGCGGATGAATTTCTCGAACGATTCAACCGGCTGGAAAGCCATCGAGTTCGGCAGGGTTTTATTCATCTGCGGGCGGTCAAACCAGAGGTGGCTGCGCGTGCCCATTTCATCGAGATAAGACGCCTGGCGATCAAAAACCTCGCCCCCCAGATCGCGTTTCACATGGACGCGGAACTCGTCTTCGGACATGAAGGCGACGACCTCTGGATCGAGGTCACGGTTGAGAAAATCCTCACGTTCCAGGCGGCCGGGAACGGTGAACCAGAGGGTGCGGGCCTTGGCCGTGGGGCCTTCGAATTCGATGCGCGCGCCCCACGTTTCGCGGCGCCGGGTTTCCTGACCTTTCACGTGAGGCCAGACGAATTCGAGGCCAGCGAGGGTCACGCCCGATGGACGGAGATAGCGTTCCTGGCCGTCGTTGCCCTGGGTGTTGGTATCGCATAGGCAGTAACCGCGCAGCGAACGGCCGCTGCCGGTGCCGACGGCCGCTTTGTTGAAACGACTCAGCGCTTCGCCTAGCAGCACGAACTGGACCAGGTCTAGCAGAACGCTCTTGCCCGAGCCGTTGGCGCCGGTGATGAGCGTCAGCCCCGCGACATCAATGAAACGGCGGTATCCATACCAGTTGATGGCGATAATCCGGCTGAGGTGGACGCGTGCGGGCATGTCAGGCTTCCGGGTTCGGGTTTCCACCGGCAGCGGCGGGCTGATAGAGTGCGGCCCGGGCGAGGCAGGATTCAAGGCTGTCAAAGGGGATGACACGAGGCAGGCTGGGCAACACTTCAATGAGCGTTTCACCGAGTTGCAGCGCACCTTCCGGCTTGTGGGTGCGAATCAGGCGCAGCCGCCTGAGCCGTCCTAACAACGAGTCGAGATGGGTTTTCTCCGGTGGCTCGATCTTGTCAAAAGTGTTGCGGAAACGGGTCCACAACTCATCGACGGTGAGAATGACGGCACTGGCCGCCTCGTGGGTGCGGTGATCGTCCCAGACCCGCCACAGTACTAACAGAAAAAGCGTTTCGTCCTTGGTAAACTGGGACAGCAAGTGGCAGGCCTCCGGTCGCGGGCGTGCCTGGAGGAGCGAGAAGTCGTCATCAATGATGAGTTCGAGCCCGAGCGGGGCGAGATAGTCGGCCAGATGCTCGCGATAGTGATCCCGGGCGAGGAGGAAATACTCGCGTCCGGAGCCGGTGCCGCCTAGCAAAGTGCCGCGACCTAGCAGCTCGGCAAGGATCTCGCGCAGCGCCGACCGGTCCTCGTCAGGGACGTCGGGCCAGAACCGGGGCCAGTGGGGTGCGGATGACATCGGTTGGAGATTTGAAATTTGAAATTTGAAATTTGAGATTTGAGATTTGGAATTTGAGATTTCAGATACGCTGGATGATGAAACGCTCGACGTTCCAGCCCGCATGCGGATCAGCTGGGATATTCTCGGGAGTGAGGCCGGCGTGTTTGCCGGGGCCATCGATGCTCCATTTCACATGCTTGCCATTGGCGGTGAAGGCCTGCTCGTAGGCGGCGATGGCTAACAGATCAAGCATTTCATCGAGATCCGCAGCGCTGAAGTCGGAGGAGGAAAGCTTATTGGCTTTGCCCGGCAGCAAGCGAGCGACGAGGCGTGCGGCGCGTTGCGGAGTGAGGGCGAGGCGTTGGCGTTCGCGCAGGGCGGCGAGCGTGTCTGCGGCGGATTCATCGCGCCCGTCGGAATCGCCGCAGAATGTTAGATCGGCCGGTGTCTTGGCACGGCGGGAACGGGCGAGCGATTCGACTCCGAAGAAAAACCTGACCTCGGGGATCAGCGGCGTGAAATCTGGCTGAGTGTCGCGCATCGCCCCAAGACGGGTACCTTCATGAGCGGCGTTGACTGCATCGCAGTAAGCTTTGACGATTTCCGGACGGCGGCCGCGGAGTTCGGTCTGGTAGCGGTAGCGCTGCTGGGAAAGCTGGTTGAACGAGGCCATGCGTGCGTCGATCGCATCGGCCACAAGGCGGATGGCAGCGAGCCTGTGTTCGAGATCGCGGAGTGCTTTTTCGGCGCGGTGGTATGCCTCGGTGACATCCCAGTGATAATGGGCGGCGAGGCCTGTGGCGAGGCGTTCCTTGACTAACGGATCGTCGCGGCGGTCGGCCACCAGCGAGCGCAACACCTGAAGCCGGGTCAGCAAGCCGTTTCTACGCAGGGCGTCGTAGCAGACCATGTGTTGGCCGGCACCAAACTCGGCGTAAAGCAGGCGCAATGTTTCAGCCGGGGAGTCACTGAGTCGCTGGCGGCGATCAAAAAGGGCGATGAGTTTCTCGACGCCATGGAGCTGGATGATGGCGCTTTCGAGGCGGGCGTTGACGTCGGTGACGGTGGCGCGGAGCGCATCCGGTTCGTGCAGGCGGGGATCGAGACTGCCGTGGCGTTCCAGAGTTTCGCAAACGCCACGCACGGTGTCGGCAAAGGTTTTGAGCTCGGCGATTTCATCCTCCGCCAGTTCGCGCAATAGTCGCAGCAGGGGTCGCAAGCCCGGAGCAACGAGCGCCCAGCGTTCGTGGAGTCCGAGCTGTTGGTCTTCCAACCAACGGGCGTCGCAGAGGCGGTTGAAGATCTGGCCGGCACGCTGGCGGGCATCGCGCAGGGAGGCCCCTTCGTCATCGTCGAGCACGATCTCCGGGTGTGTCATCAGGATTTCCCGGATCAGCGCGATGGTCTCCGTGTGGCGCAGCCGGCCGGCCTCGCCCGCCACCTCGGAGAGTCGTTCGGCACAATCGACATAGATCGCCGCCGATGGACGGGTAAGCGGGCGGAAAAAATCCCGCGAGACAGAGGCGAGAAGTTTTTCACTGAGAATCGGTGTGGGCATGCGACGGGCGGATCGTAGAGGCCGCTGGGTGGGCAACCCAAGCGCGAATTACGCATCCGGTCAGCTTGAAGAAAAATCCGCGGGATTTCGGCCGTATGAGGTGCAGCATGCCAGTCACCATCGACCGCCGCCGCTTTCTCTGGACCACGGGTGTCGCCGGACTCGGACTGTCCGCTGCCGTGAGATCGCAGACGCGTGCGCCCGCCGTGGCGGCGAATTCCAAACTCCGGGTGCTTGTGATCGGGGTGGTCGGGACCATCGGCAAAATCGATCGTACCCAAGTGTCCCAACATCCGGCGGTGGAAATCGCCGGGCTTTGTGATGTGGACGCCAACGCGCTGGCGGAAGCTGCCGGAGACCACCCGAGGGCCTTCACCTGCCGCGACTACCGCGAGGCGTTTGCCCGACACGGTGCCGCGTTTGATGCCGTCATTGTTGCCACGCCGGACCATAGCCACGCGCCTATCATGCTCACCGCGCTGGCCAATCACAAACACGTCTATGGCCAGAAACCCCTGGTCCATCAGTTAGAAGAGCTGGTGATGATGGAGAAGGCCCTCGCCGCGCGACCGCAACTCGTCACCCAGGTCGGCAACCAGCGGATGGCCTCCAGCGGTCGCCGGGCGGCGGTGGAAATCCTCCGCAGCGGCGCTCTCGGCAAGGCCGTCGAAGCCCACGCCTGGATCCACTCACCTAACGAACGCGAGTATTTCAATATGGACCGCGTCATCGGCGAGCCGCTGCCACCGCCGCCCAGTCTGGATTGGAACCTGTGGCTGTGCGCGTGTGACGACACTCCCTATCGCAGTGGCATCGCACCGGTCGTCTGGCGCTCGTGGTGGAACTACGGCAGCAACGGCCTCGGCGACTGGGGATGCCATGTGTTAGACGTGGTCTTCTACGCCTATGATGAATTGCAGTCGCCCATCGCGGTGCAAACCCATTGCGTCCAATCGCCCAATCCGCAGTTTCACAGCCACCCGTGCCACTCGACGATCACCTATGCCGTGGCGTCCGGGAAATTCGCCCGCAAGCAGTTCGCCATTTATTTCAGCGACTCTGGCCAAGCACCCTCGCGTGCCGCACTGGGATTGCCGCCGGGAAAATACCCCGACACCAACATGACGGTGGTGGTCTGCGAGGGCGGCGTGCTCTGCCTGACAGCCGAAGGGCGTCTTGAAATCTGGCGGGACGGCAAGATGACCTCAGGCCTCAAGATGCCCGGATTACCGGAGTTTCCGCGCCTCAACCATTGGCATGCGTGGGTGGACAATTGCCTGGGCAAGAAAACCGAGCTGCGCAGCCCCTTCAAGGATGCGATCCGGATGACCGAGGCCGCCCAACTCGCAGTCAAGGCCACACGTTTTCCGCGCGAAGAACTGCGCTGGAACAAGGCCACGCTTTCCTTCACCAACCACGAGGAGGCGACCCGCACGATAGTCCGGCGCACGTACCGCGAGGGATTCGCTCCACCGCCCGTGATCTAACTTGAATCAATCCGCAAGATTGCAGCGCTTGGGAACCGTATCCCCCATGTTCAACCATCACACCTAGTCTCATGAAACCGACATCACTCACCATCATCGCCGCGATTGTTCTCATCGGAGCAGGCGGATTCATGGCGGGCCGGATTTCCTCACCGCATGCGTCCGCCGCCACCCAGGAGGCTACGCCCGGCAGGAAATCATCCCGCGAGTCCTCCACATCCTCCAGGGATGCGGCCAGCGAATCCGCTAGGAAATCCGCGCATCCCGACCGACCGACCCGCTCCTCTGTAGAGTCCTCCACCGACCGCCTGTCGCGTCTCGTCTCGATTGTGCGCGGTGAAAACCTGCTGGATCGCAATCGCGCCTTGCTCGCGTTCATCGATCAACTCGCACCCGGTGATTTCGAGGCGGCGGTCGCCCATTTCCGCAGTCTGGGAATCACCGAAAGCCGCTTCGGTGAATACGCGTTGCTGCTTTCCGCATGGACGAAGAACGATCCGCTCGCCGCTCTGGCCTACGCCAAAGCCAATACCAGTAGTCCCTTCGCCACCAACACGATTCTCTCGTCATGGGCCTCCATCGATCCCGAGGCTGCCATCCGTTGGGCCGAAACCAATCATGTGGGGGACAGCGCAAATCCCTATCTCCCGGCGATCATCCGCAGCCTCGCCGGGGCGGATCCAGCGCGTGCCACACAGCTTCTCACCGGCATGCCCCGCAGCGTTGAACGCGGCAGGGCGCTCGACGCCGTCATGCCACATGTTCTCGCACAGGGTGGCGATGCGGCCCGCGCCTGGATCATGGCCCTCACGGATGACTCGCTGCGCAACGGTGCCATGATGACGGCAGCCGAATCACTCGCAGCCACCGACCCGGCTGGAACCGCGGCTTGGTTGATCGCCAATCCCAGCCAGGCCACCCAGCAACGCATGGACGATGTGTATAGCGTTTGGGCGGAAAAAGATGCACTGGCGGCGGTGAGTTCGCTCACCGCCATGCCCAGTGGTGAAAACCGCAGCAACGCCTTGAGAGGCGTGGTCGCCAGCATGTCCATTAAAGATCCGAATGCCGCACTTTCAATGATGAACCGTTTCCCCAACGACGTGAATGACCAGGTGGTGCAACAGTTCGTCTGGCACACGCTCGGCAGCGAACCCGCCATGGCCGTCAATCAAATCGCCCGCATCGCCGACGAAGAACAGCGCAATACAGCCTATACCAAAACGATAGGCACATGGCTTCAGAAGGATGCCGCCGCGGCAACCGCGTGGTTGCAGGCCCATCCCTTGCCGCCTGCCGTCCAGGCACAACTCAACAAACCCCGCTGACAACACCTGCTTCTTCCGATCATGGCGCTTGAAACCTCCGTGATTCTGTTCAAACCCGACGCGATCGAGAAAAACCTGACCGGCAAGGTGCTGGCCCGCTTTCAAGACGCGGGTTTCGTGATCCGTGGCATCAAGATGATGCAACTCGATGAGACTGTCCTGCGCGAACACTACGCCCACATCGTCCACCTCCCGAATTTCCCGCAAATCCTCGCCTTCATGCGCCGCACCCCGGTGATCGTCCTCGCACTCGAAGGCCAAAACGCCATCGCCGGAATCCGCGAACTGTTAGGCCCGACCAATTCGCAGGCCGCCGTACCCGGGACGATCCGCGGGGATTTCGGCGAGAACATGATGGCCAATATCTGCCACGCCTCCGATTCCACCGCCGCCGCCGCCGCCGAACTCCGGCGCTTCTTCAAGGACGGCGAGGTCTTCAGCTTCCACAACGAATCACCCGCCAAGCAGTGATCTCCGGTCGGGGATCGTGGATCGGGATCGCAGATCGGGGATCGGGGATCGGGGATCGCAGGTGAAGAATAGCACTCTTCATCCACAATCTTCTATCCACTATCTTCTATCCACTATCTTCTATCCACTATCTTCTATCCACTATCTCATCGCGATGCCGAGATCCGGCCGCTGGCGGATGATATTGGAGAGCATCTGGCGGCAGTGCGGGTAGCTGGTGCGCTTTTTCAGCAGTTCGGCGCTGCGCGTGAACGACCCCCACTGGACGACCGTCAATTCCACATTGCGGCTGCCCCAGAGTTTCATGATCTCCTTGTTAGGCTTGTAAATGTCGATGGTGCCGGTACCGGTCAGGGCCGACCCGTAATCGTCCACCACGTAAAGATAGGGCAATCCCCTGATCCGGAACGTGGTTCCCACCGGATAAAACGACCAGTCGGCCGCCGCACTGCGCACGCGGTTGTTATAGCGGAGTTCGGTGCCGGTGGCGTTGCTGCTGCCGTAGATCAGGTGGTCGTCTTCGGTGGCTGTGTATGCCGTGGTGCGCACGATCCGGTTGCGCTCGCTGAACGCATACACCGGCATCGAGTGCTTGTCCCGCGGCTTGCCGGCAGTGGCGGCCAGCGCCGCAGCCGAGGGACCGGGCAGCGCGAACTTTTCGCGACTGGCGAAGCCGGAACCTGCCGAGCCGATTTTGGATTTGGGGATGATGGCCAGACCGGAGCTTCCACAACTGGTGAAAAGCACCGCCGCAATGGCAAGGGATGTTAGGGAAACGAGTCGGGAAATCATGCTGCTGGGGTCAAGGGATAGGGAGGAGTGCGGCGTGCTTTTGCGCGCAAAATTACAAAGCGCCGTGTGGAATAGACTATTTTCAGGGATACGGCAAACGAAAAAATACCCGGCTGGACGATCGCGGCAGTCCAACCATTGGTTTTAAGCGAGTTGCAAAATCTAATTTTTTGCCCGCAACACCTATAAAGAATACCATGTGCTTACACGGTTAGACGCATTCGCTTGTTATCAGGGAGTGGTCGCGGTGTTTTTCCATGGAAAGGCACGGGACTCCCAGACCAACAAGCATCCCGCCAAGCGACTGTTGGATCAGGCCGGCGTGTCATCTGCGCATCCCCCCGGAATGTGAACCGGAAGCTTGGCATCCGCATCTCCCAAAGGGCTGGACATCGGCGGCATTTGAGGTCCAGATATCCGCGCATGAAACCGCGATTTTCCGCTCCGCACGGCGCGCCCGGCAAGCAGGCTCGTGAAAACCGCCATGTCCAGGCGGTGGAGCAAAGTGTGCCTGCGCTCGACGAGGACGAACTGATGGCCATCATCGCGCACCAGGCCACACCCTTGGTGTTGATTCTCGATTGCGTGCAAGACCCGCACAACCTCGGAGCCATCCTGCGCACGGCGGACGCTGCGGGCGTGCATGCGGTGGTCGCTCCCAAGGACAAGGCGGTGGGCATCACCGAGACCGTGCGCCGGGTCTCCGTGGGTGCGGCGGACCATGTGCCGTTCGCGCAGGTCACCAATCTCGCTAGAACCATGGAGAAACTCAAAGCCGCCGGACTATGGCTGGTGGGCACCTCGGACCATGCCACCGCCAAATCCCTCTACGACCTCGATCTCACCGGACCGCTGGCACTCGTGATGGGCGCGGAGGACAAAGGCCTGCGCCGCCTCACCCAGGAAAACTGCGATTTTCTCGCCGCCATTCCGATGACGGGGGAAGTGGGGTGCTTGAATGTTTCGGTGGCCACCGGAGTCTGTCTCTTCGAGGCGCTGCGCCAACGCCGGGTGGCATCATGACCCCAATGCAAGAACCCGTCCGCATCCTATCCGATCTGCATCTCGGCCACAAGGCGTCGCGGATCGAACGCGTCAGCGCCCTGCGTCCGATTCTCGCCGGCGCGGGCACGGTGGTGTTCAACGGCGACACCTGGCAGGAACTGGCAGAGTCCCTGCGCGAACGCTCGGCGGCGATGCTGGAGGAACTCAAGGCGCTCTGCGCCGATGAGGGCGCCGAGGCGGTTTTTCTATCGGGAAACCACGACCCTGGCTGGCCGGGTTCCGGCTGGCTCGAACTGGCGGGCGGACGCATCATCGTCACCCACGGCGATGCGCTGCTGTTCGATGGATCGCCGTGGAAGCGCGAGATCCTCACCGGCGGCGAGCAGGTCAGGAAACTTTGGCAACAACACCCGGCCGCCGGGCACGATGCGGAGGAAAGACTGCGCCTCGCCCGCAGCATCGCCCGCACTCTGGAAACTATGGAATATCCGCAGGGCCGCCATCTCATCCAACTGGCATGGGACGCGGTGCGTCCGCCCAAGCGCGCGCTCAAAATGCTCCGGGCCTGGTTCACCCAGGGTTCTGCGGGCGCACGGTTTTGCGACTGTTATTTCCCGCGTGCCGAGGCCCTCGTCATCGGCCATTTCCACTGGCAGGGATGCTGGGTCAAAAACCACCGGCGCATCATCAACACCGGCTCCTTCATCAACCCGGGACGCGCCCACTGGGCCGAGTGGAACAACGGCTGGCTCAGCCGCGGCCCGGTCCTAGAATCCCCGCAACTCTGCCGCATCGGCCGAACCCTGAATCGCTGGCAATTCTAACGGACACACAGGTTCGCGGCGAAGTGCTTCAAGAGGATCGCGAGTTTGCGCCCGCGTGAGACGCGGTAGCGCCGGTCAAACACGCGGAAACCGTCCCGCCGCATGCGGGTCAGCAGCAACTGATAGATTTCCTGCATGATGCGTGCCGCTGCCAATGCGCTGCGATCCTCCATGGGCAGCACTCCGGCGGCCTCGCGGAAATAACCCTCCGCGCGGTCCGCCTCAAAGGCCATCAGCCGCAGGAACCGGTCATCCCGCACGTGGTCCGCCAGATCCTTTTCCGAATAGTGGAAGCGGGCGAGATCCGCCAGCGGCAGATAGATGCGTCCGCCGTGGTCATGATCCTCGCGGATGTCCCGCAGGATGTTGGTCAGTTGGAGGGCGCGGCCAAGCGCCACGGCGTAGCGCTCCGAATCCGGATGACGACATCCGAAGATGCGGATAGACACCAGTCCCACCGCGCAGGCGACCTTCCAGACGTAACCGGACAAATCCTCCCAGGTTGCGAAACGTTGCGGCTGCAGGTCCATCCGGCATCCATCGAGGATGGCTGTTAGAAGATCGTTGGACAGCCCGCGGCGGTCCCGCAATGCGATCACCTGTTGTTGCAAGGTGTCGGGTTTTGCAAATCCGCAAACCAGGCCGTCATGCCATGCGTCGAGTTGCTCCATCCGTCGTGCGGGCGGCACGCCGGGATCGTCCGCCAGATCGTCCAGCGTACGGCAGAAGGCGTAGAACACCACCATGTCCTCGCGCCGGTCGCGCGACAGGATGTGCAGTGCGAACGCGAGATTCGACTGCGCGCGGCGGGTGATTTCCGAAGCGTCCGACACGATATCAGCGGATGAGTCCCCAATGGCCGGTAGTCACCGGCCAGAGTGAGAAGAGCGCAGGCCCCACCAGATTGAACTCCTTTACCGTCCCCCAATACCGCGAGTCCAACGAGTTGCCCGTATTGTCTCCCAGCGCAACGTATTCGCGCATCCCGGTACGTGCCTTGGAGGCAAGGGTGAGCGCATCATCCGGCCTGGCAAGATATTGGGCCAGCGGTTTGTCACCGTGTTGGGTCGCCTCACCGGGATCGGCGAGACCGTAACCGCCGGGGTTGAGCGCATGCGCGCCTTTGCCTTGGATCACCCGCTGAATCCCGGCTTCCTTCGCGATTTTTCCATCAACTAACAAATTTGGGGATTGGATGGTGAGGGTGTCACCCGGCACGCCACACAGCCGTTTGATATAATGCGAGCCTTTCGCCTGATCCCCGCTGCGCTCGTCAATGCCGCGGATGCCCTGGGTGTCGAACACGAAGACCTCGCCGCGCTGCGGCTTGCGAAAATGATAGGAAACCTTGTCCACCAACACCAAATCCCCGGAATCAATCGTGCCTTCGCAGAGTACCGTGCCTTTGGACAGCAGCCCGCCGTTGCGACTGGCGGATTGCATCACGGACCTCAAGCCGGCCTCGTAACAGGGATTCCTCGGTGCCGGCAGGCGCAGCGGGGTGGAATCCGTGAAGTGGATTTCGGAACGACTGAAAAAATGCATCATCTGGATGTCCCGGATATCGTAATCGAGACGCCCATGCCTGGAAACCAGCGAGATGTGCCGGTCCCGGTCATTGACAACCCGCACATAACTACGACCGCGCAGGATTGTTTCCACCATCCGCTGCGAAAACCCCGGCCACTGGTCCTTGGGCAGCGGTTTGCCGATGATGCCGTTCAAGGTCGGCTGCATCGATCCGGTCGGAATGCGGAATGGCTGGAGGTAATAGGCACGCAGACCGAGCGCGATGACGATGGCAACAAACATCACCTCGACGTTCTCCTCAAACCAACCCAGCGGTTTTTCCAGGGGCAGGGAATTTTCGCAAACGGCGCGCACTTGTTGGGATGCCTCATCCACTTGGCTGCGGTCGCCGGCTTTAATCGCCGCAAGCAAATCACCACGGCGGGATTCAATTTCAGCAACGCGATCCGGCTTGAGCAGATCGCGTTTGTAATGCACGAACTTGCGTGCTCCCTTTACCAGATGCAGTGCTTCCTGTTTCCACTTCGGCGTGAACATGGCGCACAGTCTCGCGACACTTCCCGCCAACTGCAAGCGCGGAGAAATCACGCTGCGGCGATTTCCCTTCGGCCATCTCCCGCTACGCCTCCGGTTCCGCATCATCCATGCTCATGAGGAGTGTGTGAAAAACCATGCGTGCAATAATCAAGCAACGACCATGTACTCATTCATCCCGACCGTCTTCGTGTACCTGAATGCGCTTGCGGAACAGGACGGCTCCAACCGGTGTGATCATGGCGATGCCTCCAACAATCACCCAGATCATGCCGGAATTGCGCGGCCCCTCGGCTGGACAAAAATGACTGAGCAAGGGACCGGAACTGCCACCCACAAACAATTTTGCAATGAAATAGGGCAGCAACGACAACGCCATGTATGACGCCTCCTGACCGCGCGGAGCGATCGCCGCAGAGTATTCGTAAAGCCGCGGCGACCACAACGCCTCGCCGATCGATAGGAAAACCGCGAACAGGAAAATCGAAACATAAAGCGGATTCACATGCCCCTGCACACCCAGCCAACTGCGCGCGATGGCGTTGCCGAGCCAGCCGTCCGCCAGCGGCGCGAACCACTCCGGCGGCAGGGCCATGAAAAAAACCGACAGCGCGGAGATGAAACTGCCCACCGTGACCATCCGATAGGCCGTGACCTTCTGCGTCAGCACCCCGCAGATCGGCACCAGCACGACGATCATCAGCGAGTTGAGCATGCCTGTTAGCCTGGCAAAAGGCGCTCCTTCACCCAGCTCGCGGATGGCGTATTTGGGGAATGTGTAGTTCAGGTGGAAAAAAATCATCCTCACGCCCACCACCAGCGTCATGAAAACCAGGAACCGGTAAAACGCCGGCTGCCCCCACAAACCGGCAAAAATTTGCCCGGTTCTAACCGCCGTGGACCGGGTGTTGTCGATCATCATCGCCCACCAGTTCCTGCCGGCGGCGGCGGCGGCAACCCGCGGTGTGATGACCACCCCGTCTTCGGTCATTTCCACCCCATCGCGCAGGAACCCCCAGACGATCAACAGACCGGGCACGGTGAAAACCACACCTAACAGAAGCAACACCCGGTAAGTGCTCAACTCGGCACCGATCCATGGCATGACCCATGTGCCGTATTCGCCCAGGCCTGCGGGCGGCTTGGCGCGGACGCGGTCGAGGATCCAATCGCCGGCGGCGAAGCCGAGATTCATCAGGGCGTAGTACAGCGAGAACGCGACCGAGCGTTGGGCGGCATTGGAGTAGCGTTTCACGGCGGCGATCATCACCGGAATCATCAACGCCAGACCAAGGGCCTGTAGATAGAGGCCGCCGGGCAAGGCGATCCAGCGGTTCACGCTGGTGGTCATGACGATCCGCGAAAACAGGCATACCGTGAAACCAAGGAGAAATGTCCTGCGGATGCCCAGCGCATCGGTGAGCGAACCGATGAACAGTGTGATCAGCGTCATGATGGCGGACCAACCGGCTACCATCGCTCCCGCCTTGACGTCGTCGAAACCCAAATCCGAGGACAACCAGAGCGGCAGCACGCCGGCGGCTCCCACCTTGTAGGCCAGGTTTTCCAGAACATAGGCAATGTAGATGATCCACAATTCACGCGGCGCGCTGCGCAGACAGAAAAACTTTTGCAGGAATCCGGCGAATCCTTTGGCGGGAGCGGGTGGGTGCATCAGAAGTGGCGGGGAAGGCCGGCGGATGGCGGCCGGTGCCCGCGTGATTTAAGTCCTGACACGCTGGGCAGCGAGCTTTTTTAGCGGCATTTTTATTCGCAGCACATGGGTGCGTCACCACACAATCGCACGCGCCCCGCACACCGGTATTCCATGCTTGGCCAATCCCGCCGATCGGGTCATTTTTCGAGTCGCGAATCACGAGTATTGTGGCACCATTCATATCCAACACGCTCCGACATTTCCCATGAGCCCTTCCGTCACCGGCAATAATCTCCTGTCGCCTCCGCTTGGTACTCCCGGCGCGGAAACCAGCGCAACCTTGCTCCGCCATCCCGCCTTCACCTTGGAACACATCGTCTCCCGCGGCGGCACCAGCCCGGATGGTTTCTGGTATGACCAGGAGCGCGCCGAATGGGTGCTGTTACTGCGCGGCCACGCCCTCCTCCGTTTCGAATCCGGCGAATCCCGGCATCTCACCGCCGGCGATCCTCTCCTCATCCCCGCCCACTGCCGCCACCGCGTCGACCATTCCTCGCCCGACGCCCTCTGGCTCGCCCTGCACTATCAACAGGAACCGGAGGCGGGCTGATGCAATTCTTTCATGTTATTCATGTCAGCGCCACCACGCACCCCAACCGACGCTCTGCTTGCATCCCCGGCCCGCAGGCATTTCCTCCAACACCTCGACGCGCTGGCCACCTGGGCACTTGATTGTGGATAGTGGATTGTGGATTGAGGATTGTGGATTGGAAGAGATTGGAAGAGAAGGCATGGGTCATGGGTTGATGGGTCATGGGTGAAGAGGAAGAGAAGAAGTCATTGGTCATTAGTCATTGGTGAAGAGGAAGAAGAACGGAGCACGGGCTTTCCTGCCCGTGTCTTTCTTCAAATCTTCTCTTCCGCATCCCTTGGCGCTCTTGGCGGCTTGGCGGTTCAAATTTGAAGGAGGAAGAGCAGATTTTCTAACCGAGAAGGCGCAAAGGGACGCCAAGGAACGCGAAGGGAGAGGGATTGGGTGGAAGAGGAAGAGAAGAGCTTTTTGGTTGGAAGAGGGTAGGACGGGGCTCTCAAGAAGCGCGGGAATCCTCTCCGAGCCGGAGCGCTGCCCGCCGTAAAAAATTGGGTCTTGTTATGTTCATAAGAACATGCTAAATACATCCATGCCCAACTCATGCCCCCCATCCAATCCATCGGCTACCCCGCCCCCGTCCCCGGCACGCCAGCGTTTCCTCCAGCGCCTCGACGCTCTGTCCATCAAGCCCACCACCCATGAGTATTACGTCCGCTAGGCCGAGGCTTGGAACAAAGCTCTTGGCCACCGATCCGCCGAACGCACCCATGCCTTCTTCGATGCCCTCGGGCGCACCGCACATCTTGCCGACTGGCAATTCCTGGGGGGGGCGTCGGCGTCCCGCCGGCTGTGTTAGGCATCCTGCCGAACACTTTTCTGCGAATGCTCAGCCAAAGGCGCATCCTCGCCCATGAGATTCTAACGATCCCATGGGCCGCCACCTACGATTGGCAGGGCCTTGCCG
>CAISTY010000249.1 GCA_903888515.1 Akkermansiaceae bacterium
CCGGCGACAACTTCTGGGTGCGCCCGTGCATATCCTTCGGGTTGTACCGGGTGAAGACCTCTTTGATATCGTAAGCGCGGCCATCGTGCAGGTAGGGGGCGGTGCGCCAGCATTCCACCAGTGTGGGGGTATCCAACGGCTTGCCCTTGTCCCGTCCTTCTCCCAGTTCCAGATCGTACTCCTTGAGGTCGGTGTAGAGCGGTGCCGGGTGGCAATCCACGCATCCCGCGCGGGTGAAAACCTCCTTGCCGCGCCGGGCGGAATCGCTGAGTTCGCCTTTGACCAGGCGGGGGCTGGGAACCGGCTGCATGCTCTTGATGTACTCGTCTATGGCCAGGGCGTCCTCTTCCGGCCGCACGGCAAACTGGATGAACTGGATGCCGGCGCGCACCGCCGCGCCCGCGCTTTCACGAATTCCAAGACTCATGGACGGTGGTGTCTGGAAGCACATCAGCATGTTCCGGGTATTCTTCGGATTGCCCATGCCGTCGTTGAGCAGATCCCAGTTCAGACCGTCAACACGCCCATTCGGGTGACATGTCGTGCAGCTTTGCCATTGTTGGAAACACATCCGGGCATCATTGAAGAGCCGTTCGCCTTTGCGCACCGTGCTTTCCTTGATTGCGGGCCCCAGGGGAATCGATTTCGCCTTCGGCTCGGGACTCGCGTCCGGATTGATATCCAGCACCCCGATGCTGTCGGTAAAATACTCCGCCACGTAGGCCGTCGTCCCTATCATCACGAGGCCGTTCGGCCCGTTTCCGCTCAGGTCCATCCGCCTGCGGATGCCCACCAGAAACGCCAGATCGTTGCACACGTCGGCAGGTTCCGCCACCTCCCGCAGCCTGGCCAGCAGGGCGGGCTGTTCGATCACGCTGAGTTCATGCGTGCTCGCATGGGCCACGCAGACATGCTTGCCGTCGGCCGTGCAGGCCACGCCCCAGGGATTCGCCGCGCCCAGCTCGGTGTCATCCAGCAGAACGGTGTTGAGGATCTTGCGGGTCGTGGTGTCGATGACGGTCATGGCACTGGTGTTCATCCAGCCGCGCTCCACCTGCGTCAACGGTATCTGATAGCGGCCCAGCGTATGGGTCACGTACGCGTACTTGCCGTCGGGCGAAACGCAGATCCCGCGCAGGTTGCAACTGCCGTTGGGCAGCCGGATGGTGTCGCTCACCTGACCTGCGGCGGTGTCGATCACGGACACGGACGCCGCCACGTAAGCGCCGTTTGACGGCACCCCGGGAAGCAGGTTGGCCACGAACAGGAACTTGCCGTCCGCTGTCAGGGCCGCCGCCACCGGCTCGCGCATCACCGCTATGCGCGTCGGCGCTTCCGCTCCCTTCACCTTGATGACCGACACGTCATTGTCGAACTGGTTGCAGACGTAGAGCGTCTGGCCGTCGGGGCTGAGCACCGGGGCCATGGGCGTGTGACCCGTGGGCAGCGAACCGGAAATCGTGCCCGTCTTCAAATCGAGAACGTGCACGCCGCCCGCAGGCCCGGCGATGCTGACGAACAGGCTGTTGCCGTCATGCGCCAGTGCCAGTCCGGTGGGACAGCCGGGAACCGGGAGCAAGCGGGCCGTGGCCTGGGCGACGTCCATGACCGCCACTTGTCTGGCGGTGTGCCCGGCAACATAGACCGTCTTGCCGTCCTTGGCGGCAACCACGGCAAGCGGCGACATGTGGGAGTCCGCCGCAGACCCATGCATCGCCATCATGACACCCATCATCACTCCAAATACTGTTTTGTTCCTCATCATATCTAATTTGTTATCTGTTTTCTGACATCGAAAGCTGACCAAACCGC
>CAISTY010000250.1 GCA_903888515.1 Akkermansiaceae bacterium
CCCCAACCATTGATTATTGAATATTGAATATTGAATATTGATTGCTTGATTCCTGACCACTGACTCGTGGTCACAAACACAAACACAACCACCGATTACTTCTTCTCTGACCCATGACCCATGACCCATGACTAATCAACCACTGACTAATCAACCACTGACCAACAAAGACTAATCAACCACTGAACAACAACATGATGAAAACAACACAGAACATCAACCGACCTAACAAAAATCAACTTGAACCGATCCACTCCACCAGCCTGCTCACCGACAGCGCCGCCGTATTCTTGAAAACGTCTAAGCAATTTCTGACTGTGGCGGTCGGAGCGGGCGTGGTGCTGGCTTCCGCCGTCGCGGTTCAGGCAGTGACGATCGAGATGGTTACCGTCGGCGACGCGGGCAACGCGAATGACACCATCAATCGGTCAGGCAGCTCGTGGGACACTACGAGTCTCGGCGCGGTGGCCTACGAGTACCAGATCGGCAAGTACGAGGTGACCTGCGAGCAGTACGTCGAATTCCTCAATGCGGCGGCGAAATCTGACCCGTACGGGCTGTACAGGACGGAAATGGGTACTGTCTTGGGAAAAAGCCCCGGCATCACGCGCAGCGGTTCGTCCCCCAACTATACCTATACCCTCTTTACGCACGCCGGAGACGGCGGAGTTCCGGGCAGCGTCTGGGCCCCCAAGCCGGTGGGCTGGATGAGTAAGTGGGACGGGGTCCGTTTCTGCAACTGGTTGCACAACGGCCAGCCGAGCGACGGTACAGGACTGCAGGACGGCTCCTACACCCTGACCGGCTCCGGCAATGTCCCCGACAATGCCGCGACCGTTACTCGCAACTCGGGAGCAACGTGGGTTCTGCCCAACGACAACGAATGGCACAAGGCGGCGTATTACAAGGGGCCTGGCGGGGGATATTGGGATTACCCCACCCAGTCCGACGCTCGACCGGTAGCCCAGCTCACCTATACCACGACTGGAGTCGGCCCGGCAACCGGGGGTAACTATGGAAACTTCTCGGTAGATGCCGGCGGATGGCATAACCAGGCAGATTGGTACAGAACCACCGATGTTTGGTACCGCGACCCGTTATCAGTCGGCACCAGCGGCGGCCCGAGCTACTACGGTGCTTACGACATGGCCGGTAACGCGGCGGAGTATATTGATATCCCCCCCGTCGCCTCTGTCTACTTGGAGCGGGGAGGTGAGATGCACGGGGATTCAAGCGTATCCCATGTCGATAAATATCAGACCGACAACCGGGACGGATACTCTTATGATGGCTTCCGCGTGGTGAAACTCGGGGCCAGTACCAGCCCCACCTACGCCTCTTGGGCGGGCGCGAACGGTGTCATCGGCGGTCCCTCCGGTGATTCCAACAATGACGGCGTTGCCAACGGCGTGGCCTACTTCATGAAAGATGCCGGCCTCCTCACCAACCCGGGCATCGACGGCACCGGAAAAGTGACCTGGCCCAATGGCGGCAATATCGCCAACTCCGAGTATGGTGTTACCAAACAATTCGTCGTCCAAACCTCCAGCGACCTCCAGACGTGGGCGGATGTTGACGTTGGGGCTGTCGTTCTCACCAACCCTAACGAGGTGTCCTACACCCTGACGGGTGCCAGCCCGCAGTTCGCCCGCCTCAAGGTGACCCCGAACTGACCCGCAGCCCGCGCTGCCGGGAAATCACCCGAAACCCTAACCAACCCCAGGGCCGCCGGAGCAATCCGGCGGCCCTTCGGCGTTCTGCCTGTAGCGGCGGTCTGTGACCGTCGCACTCTTTCGCGATCCCGGCGATCCACATACAGGAAAGCCAGCGACGCTCACAGAGCGCCGCTACAACTCCGCACTCTTTTGCGATCCCGCGCGATCCATGCGCCGGAAAATCAGAGGGGCACGGGCGGCCCGCCCGTGATTTTCTTCCCCAACGGGCGCGCCGCCCAATCCTGTTCAATTAAGAAACTCGAACCGCCGATGGACGCAGATGAACACAGATCAAATCAAAAATCTCTCTTCATCTGCGTCTATCTGCGTTCATCTGCGGTTAAAACCCTCTTCTCTTCCTGCTTAATTGAACAGCATTGGGCGCGCCGCCCGTTCCCCTCTTCTTTTGTATGTAAATCAAACCATTGATCAGACAAATAATCAGGAATCCAGTTGCGGATGCGTGTTTCACGCCGGAGCGCGAGTCTCCAGACTCGCCAGCCAATGAGCCGCCATACCTAGCCGCAAAGAGGCACAGAATCCACTAAAAATGAATACCATCAGGCTGATTGCGTATCTTGCGCATTTTTTGCTGCAAAAAATACTGTGGGGCAAACCAAGAACTCATCAGTA
>CAISTY010000251.1 GCA_903888515.1 Akkermansiaceae bacterium
CACACACGGAGCACCTCACTGCACGTTCACAGGGCCGGTCCGGCACGCCGGAGCAGAGGAGTCGGAGTATTGCTAGGAAATTGCTTTTGAGGTGAGTGCCGTTGAAACAGCCGGCGGCCGGACCGGAGGGCGGGGAAATGGAAGTGCTGAGATCCATCGAGAAGTTCATTAATGGATAGGTAACCCAACCGTTCGGCCATGCCAAGAAGATTGCCGAAAATCTTTCCCCTCGGCTGCTTAACGAGTTTCGGTGTTCACGGCACGCTCCGATGTTCCGACCGGTGCCGTTCAACGCCACCACCGAAAGGTCGCTTCACCGACCTCCGGAAGCCCGCCGCCAGGGAAGACCGTCCACCGGGCGCTATGCCGCAGTCGGGCCACTTGTTAGAACATGCGGGGAATCCGGAATTTTTTTGGAGCCCCCCATGTATGTTGGGCAATTTCCAAACTTAACTCATTGATAATAAAGAAGTGGAGGCGAGGGGAGTCGAACCCCTGTCCGGAACGCCGTCAGCAATGGCATCTACACGTTTAGCAGGCGGTCTGGGATTTCGGAGTTGTTAGGCCCGCTTGCGGCGTTACCCCCCCTAGGCACCTGTTTTGTCTCGGCGTGAAACCCGGCGACCCGATTCCATGCCCAGCCTTCTGGGTTGCGTCATCCCCCTCAGAAGGCGTCGGGGTTCAGACGTGACTGTCAATTAAGCAGCCAGTGCGAGCTCGTTAGAGTTTGCATTTGTTTGTTTTGAACGGCTTTTAAGGAGGCCAGCCGATCAACCTCCACGTGCAACCAGCGCCTCAGACATCCCGTCGAAACCAGAACGCCCCCGGAAACTGTACCAGCGCAGGATGCCACGGAATCCGGGCAATGCAAGCGGGATCTTGGATTTTCCGGGCGGTCGCTCTGCAGATCCCACCGAGGCAGCGTCATACAATTGTATTGAACTCTCTCTGTAAATCGGGGACTCTGCCCATCAGTCACCCTTGATTAGAACAAGGCAACCCAGCGAAAACCACATCATGAAAACTTCAAAGATCATCTCCGGCTGCGCCTGCTGTCCGATGAAGCGCCGCAACTTCCTCGCCAAATCCGGCGCCGCCACCGCCGGCACGCTCGGGCTCCTCGCCGTGCCCTCCTGGCTCCGCGCTGCGGACGCCGCCGGCAAGATCCGCATCCGCGTCGTCTATTCCCTGCACGCCGAAAAGCAAGACCGCCCCGACTGGCCGAACAAGGGCTTCGACTTCCGCCCCGTCATGGAGCGCATCAACGGGGAACTCACGAAATCCTGCCCTGGCTTCGAGTTCCTCCCGATGCTGGCCACCGGCGAAGCGGACGCCAAAAAAATCCTTGAGGCCGACACTGCAGCCGGCGGCATCGACGGCTATCTCGTTTACCAGATGAACTGCTGGAACCGCGTCGTGCAGACGCTGGCGACTTCCGGCAAGCCGGTGTTGTATGCTGATTTCCAATACGCCGGCAGCGGCGGCTTCCTCGTTTACACCGCAGCCTTCCTGCGCAACAAAGTCGGGAACGTCGGCTTCGTCGCCTCGTCCGACATCAAGGACCTCATCGCCGCCGTGCAATGCTTCGAGACCGTGAAAAAGAGCGGCATACCCTCCGACTTCTCCACCGCCACGACCGCCGTACGCACCAAAGCCACCAAACAGGCCGGCGACCTCGCGTGCAAAGAGGATGCGCTGAAGTGCCTGTCTTCCGCTGACTGCGTGAAGCAGTTGAAGCAATCCAAAATTCTCGCCGTGCGCGGCCAGCAATCCGGGCCCGCCGGAGAAATCCTCGGCATCGCGATCGTCCACGTCCCTTTCGCCGAACTCAACGACGCCTGGAAGGCCGCCGACAAAGACGAATCCCGCGCCGTGGCCGACCAGTGGCAGAAGACCGCCACCGCCGTGGTCGATGTTTCGCGCGAGACCTTGGAGGCCTCGGCCGCCATGTATCTGGCGGAGAAAGCCGTCATGAAAAAGCACGGTGCTCAGGGCATCACCGTCAACTGCCTGGGCGGATTCTACGGCGGCCACATCCACGCCTATCCGTGCCTCGGCTTCCACCAGTTGAACAACGAAGCGCTGGTGGGCGGCTGCGAGTGCGACGTCCGTTCGGCGGCCACCATGCTCATCGGCACCACCCTCACCCAGGGTCGGCCCGGCTATATCTCCGACCCGGTCATGGACACTGCCAAGCGCCAGATCATCTACGCCCACTGCGTCGCCGCGAATAAAGCCTTCGGTCCGCAGGGCGCGGCGAACCCCTTCCAGATCCTCACCCATTCCGAGGATCGCCAGGGCGCATCCGTGCGTTCGGTGCTGCCGCTCGGCTACATGACCACGACCCTCGAGTTCGAGCAGAACCGGAAGGAGATTCTGTTCCATCGCGGCAAGGCGGTGGACAACGATCCCGATGATCGCGCCTGCCGCACCAAACTCTGCGCCGAGCCGGTGGGCGACTTCGAGAAGCTCTTCACCGAATGGGATCAATGGGGCTGGCACCGCGTCACCTTCTACGGCGATCTCAAGGAACCCATCTACGCCCTCGCCGACGCCATCGGCTGGAAAGTGCGCGAAGAAGCGTAAACCCGGAAACGGCGAACTGAACCACGGATTTCATCGCGCATTATGGAACCCCCGCCACCCGTCATCGAGCACCAACGGCAGAAGGCAGCATCGCATGTTCGCGCTCGTGGTGGCCGGTCCGGACTGCGTGCGGATCCCCGTCGGCACGGCCTTGGGTGTGTTCACCATCAGCGTGCTGCTGCGCGACTCGGTCCGGCAGTCGTATGCCGCCTGAGCTGATGGAATTTGCAGGAAATTGGAATTACCCCAAGGATCTGCCGGTGGTCGAACACCGGCAGGAGATCCTCGACGCGCTCATGGCGCATCAGGTGATCGTGGTGGTGAGCGACACTGGCTCTGGTAAAACCACCCAACTGCCCAAAATGGTGGCCGAAGCAATGGGGCCGGCGGGCGGACGCGTCGGCTGCACCCAACCGCGGCGCATCGCGGCGGCGAGTGTCGCGAAACGCGTGGCCGAGGAACTGCGGGTTCCGTTAGGATCGTTCGTGGGCTATCAGGTCCGCTTCGAGGATCAGACATCGCGGGCCACGCGCCTCAAATTCATGACCGACGGAATCCTGCTGGCAGAGACCCAGGGCGATCCGGAACTGCACCAATACGCAGCACTGATTCTCGACGAGGCACACGAACGCTCGCTGAACATCGATTTCCTGTTAGGATATGCGCGGCGACTGTTAGAGAAGCGCAAGGAGCTGAAGCTGGTGATCTCATCGGCCACGCTGGACGCCGGGGCATTCGCGGAATTTTTCGCGGACGCGGGCGGACCCGCGCCGGTGCTCGAGGCTCCCGGCCGGATGTTTCCGGTGGCGGAGTTTTTCCTGCCGCCGATGGACGATGAGGACCTGCCGCAGCATGTGGCGCGGGCGGTGGATTACCTCGGCTCTATCGAACCCCGTGGCGATGTGCTGGTGTTCCTGCCCGGCGAACGGGAAATCCGTGAATGCGCCGACGTGCTGGACGGCCGCCAATACCGCGGCACGGAGGTGTTGCCCCTGTTCGCGCGCTTGGGCCTCGGCGACCAACAGCGGGTCTTCAATCCCGGCAACGCACGCCGCTTGATCCTCGCCACCAATGTTGCGGAAACCTCCCTGACAATCCCGCGCATCGCCTGCGTGATCGATTCCGGATTGGCTCGCATCAACCGCTGGAGCCCCGGAAAAGGCGTACAACGCTTGCAAATCGAGCCAATCAGTCAGGCCAGCGCCCGCCAGCGCAAGGGCCGCTGCGGTCGTGTGCGCGACGGGGTTTGCGTGCGCCTGTATGAGGAAACGGAATTGTTAGAGCGCCCGTTGTTCACCGATCCGGAAATCCGCCGCAGTTCGCTCGCCGGGGTGATCCTGCGGATGAAGTGGCTCGGTTTGCCGGAGATCGACGAGTTCCCGTTTCTCGATCCACCGGCACCCAAAACCATCGCCGAAGGCTACCGGACACTGCGCGAACTGAACGCGCTGGATCGCGAGAAAAAACTCACGGACGATGGGCGGCGGATGGCGCGTCTGCCGGTGGACCCACGGCTCGGCCGGATGTTGATCGAGGCGTGCAAGGAAAATTGCCTCACGGAAATGCTGCCCATCATCGCCGCCCTGGAGACCCAGGACCCGCGCGAACGCCCGGCGGAAAAAACCCGCGAGGCCGATGAGGCGCACGCGCGGTGGAAGGATGCGGAAAGCGATTTCATCGGAATCCTGCGCCTGTGGCGCGATGTTTCACGGTTCCGCGATGCACGCGGACGCTGGCAACGCAACGCACTGCGCAAATACGCGGCACCGGCATTCCTCAACGCCCGGCGGGTGATCGAGTGGGCGAACGTGGCGGATGAACTCGCCGGTTTGTTAGATCGCGAGTGGCAGGTGGGCGGGGAGCGCGAGTCTCCAGACTCGCACGCCCATGAGGGGCGAAGGAAACGCGTCAAGCCACAGAGCCCTGAGCAGGGAAACGCGAGACTCGAGACGCAAGCGCAGAGCGGAGAAAGGGGCTCCGGGCAGGATGCCCGCGCCACGGTGGCCCGGGCATCCTGCCCGGAGCCTTCTGATGCTTATGCGGCGATCCACCGCTCGTTGTTAGCGGGCGTGCCGCGGCAGTTCGGCTTGTGGGACCGGGAGAACAAGGCCTATCGGAGCGCTGCGGGCGGTTTTTTCGCGGTGTTTCCGGGCTCCGGGTTGTTCGGGATCCCGAAACGCTGTGAGTGGGTGGTGGCGATGGAATTGGTGGAAACCTCGCGCTTGTGGGCGCGGCGCGTGGCCCGGATCGATCCCGAATGGGTCGAAGCAGTGGCTCCGCACCTGTGCCACAGCAAATATGGCGAGGCCCACTGGGACGAGAACCAGGGTGCGGTCTATGGCAAGCAAACGGTGATTTGCGGCGGACTGCCGGTGATCGTCGGAAGACGCGTGCACTACGGACGCGTGGATCCCAAGGCGGCTCACGGGGTTTTCCTGCGCGAAGGTCTGTTAGGCGGCGGGTTGCGCAAACGCAGCCGGTTTCTCGACCATCTGGCAGAGATGCGCAGCGACATTGAGGCCATCGAACAAAAACTCCGGCGTCCGGGTGGTTTATGGAGCGATGAGGCGGTTTTGCGGTGTTTCGAGCAGCGCATTCCGCAGGATATCCATACCGCGGCGGCCTTTCACAAGTGGTTGGAAAACCACGAGGAACCGCTGATGCTGGCACTGGCAGATGTCCTGAACGAGGACCTGGAATCCCTCGGCCTGAAGCGGTTTCCCGATACCCTCACTCACGAGGGCAACGACTATCAGGTTTACTATCACTCCAAGCAGGGCGAGCGCGACGACGGCGTAACCCTCGGCCTGCATGTCGATCAACTGCCGCAACTTCCCGGCTGGCTGCCGGCGTGGGGCGTGGACGGAAACCTGCGAGAGCGCGTCGAGATTCTGCTGCGCTCGCTGCCCAAAGACTACCGGCGGGCGTGCCAGCCAATCAGCCAGGTGGCGGACGGCTTCGCCGCGTTGTGGTGCGCCGCGCCAAAGGACATGCCGCTGGGTCGGGCTCTATCCGATTATGTGAGGGAACGCGCCGGCGCGCGCATACCGGCCGATGCCTTTGATTCTAACAAACTACCCGCGCACCTGGTGACGAAAATCTGGGTCTGTGACGACGACGGCGAGGAACTCGCAATGGGCGAAGACGTGGCGGTATTGAAACTTCAGCTCGCCGACCGGATGCGGACGCGTTTCGAGGCGGCGGCCAACATCGGTGTCGAACGCTCTGGCATCATCGCGTGGGATGGCGAAACCCTGCCAGATCGGGTGGAAACCCCGGGCGGGCCGGCTTTTCCGGCGTTGGTGGACGAAGGGCCAAAAAGCGTCGGTGTGCGGGCATTCGCCTGCGCCGCCGCAGCCGCCCAATCCCAACGCGCGGGCGGCGCAAGGTTGTTATGCCTCGCACATGCCGCCCAGGTCGATCACCTGCGGAAAAAATTTCCGTTAGGTCCGATGACCGGGATCGAGCTGCCGCACCTCGGAGTCGGTGGTACCAAGATCGAGGATTTGATTCTGTTAGCCGCCGAGGGCGCGGCTGGCGCGGCATTTCCGAGTTCGCCGGAAGAATTCCGCATCCTTGGCGCGCGGGCTCGCGGACGGTGGTTTGAAGCGGCGGCGGCGATCGGCAAGAGCCTCGATGAGGTGCTGGCCCTGCTGCCAGAAATCCGGGCCTGG
This sequence comes from Akkermansiaceae bacterium, assembly GCA_903888515.1. GTDB lineage: Bacteria > Verrucomicrobiota > Verrucomicrobiia > Verrucomicrobiales > Akkermansiaceae > Luteolibacter. The sequence goes on from CAISTY010000251.1 coordinate 6,261, forward strand.
ATCGCCGCCAAGCACAACGACCGGAATCTGGGAGAAATCGCCGCTGACCTCGACGATCAACTCACATGGCTGTTCCGACAAAAATTCGCCTGGCGTGCGGGCTTCGCCGGTCTGCGCGATTACCCGCGCCGCTTGCGCGCGATTCGCTCGCGCCTCGGGCGCTTAGGCTCGCTGCCCATCGTAAAGGACTTGGAAAAAATGGAACGGCTGCGCCGCCTGTGGCTGCCCTGGTTTCAACGCTGGACCGCCGAACCGGACAACCCCGTCCTGTGGCAACACGGCTGGGCGCTCGAGGAGTTAAGGGTTTCGCTCTTCGCCCCGGACGTGGCGTGCATCACCAAGGTCTCCGAAAAACGCATCGCGGAAATGTGGACCAGCATCAAAACATCGGATAGAATGACCGGCTGATAGAAAACCGTGACCGTCGCACCGGTTCGCTGACATGGCGAAGAGACAGGTAAAATCATCAGGGGTAATCCTAGAAACAGAAATGGAACCACGGATGAACACAACCGAGCACAGCGAGATGGCCGAACACTTTATTTCTGATAATGAGGCAAATTCACACGGATAATCAAAGAGTTATGAATGCTTGGCCTCTCACCCGCTGGGTGAGAGTTGGATTCTTCACAAGTCTCTTACAATCAGTGTCAATCCGCGTTTATCCGTGGTTCGTTTTCCTTTTAAGGTTCATTGCGCGGCACCATTCGATCCAGACGCTACCTCCCCAGCGTCGTATGCGACCGCGAATATGAGTAGCAACACCCCTGACGGTGGCCGGAATCGCCAGGGATGTCGAGCAGTTGTTTTGAGGAATGACAGAAGTCCAAAGCTCAGGAAAGATGCGGAGGGAATGCTTTGAAAATCCTTCGTGCTCTTTGCGTTCTTCTGTTCAGAAAAGAGCCTAAGAATTTGAACAGAAGGTCGCGAAGATCGCGAAGTGGATTAGAGAGAAAATGCATTCCCTCTTTTCTTCCTTCGGTGAAAACATCACGACAAGTATCAGCCCGCAGGTCTCGCTGGAAAGTCTCCGTGCCCGCCTGCAAATCATCTCTGGCAGGCTCAAGAGGATCTCGCGCAAAGGCGCAGAGACGCAAAGCATGGATTCGTTTGTTCGGCTATGGTCTCACAATTTCGTGTTCGCTGCTGACAACAAGACCCCGGTTGTCTATGAGGTTGAAGTAGTACACGGCTGTCGCCTCCGGCAAAGCGGCCGAAGTCTTGCCCGTTTTCGCGTCCCATTCGGCTGGCATGGTCTGC
>CAISTY010000252.1 GCA_903888515.1 Akkermansiaceae bacterium
GCCCTGCGCGAATGTCTGCCGGAATTTATCGCAGGTTTCCGCAAAACCAATCCGTTGGCGAAAATCATTTCAGAAAACCTCGATGTTGACAGGGCCGAAGGTTGGCGCCTAGCCTCGTGAGGGGAATTCCCCACTGTTGAGATGTTAAGGGTGTTTTGGTTATTTCTGAGTGAGAGCGCCCGGTGTTTCGGCAGTGGTTCGTGTTCTGGCGATTGGCCGGGCGATCTCGGAAAGCGGATGGGAAAGGAAGTTATGGATTGTTGGTTGGGAAAGAGGGTGGCGGGTTGCCGATGACATATAACCGATCTCTCTGGACTAATAACTCTCCACCTCGTCATTGCGGTTCATGCGGGCATTGATGAAGGTGTCGTGGGTGATGAGGCCCTTGTTGAGGAGGCGGCGCAGGTTGGCGTCCCACTCGATGTTGCCGGCGCGGCGGATGACGTCCTCTAGCGAGCGGGCACCGCCGTCGTAGTTGGCGATGGCACTGGCGACGGCGTCATCGTTGTTCTGCAGGAACTCGTAGGTGAGCACCCGCCGATGGACGCCATTGAGGAGTCCTTGCGAGTGGATGAAGATGAGGATTTCCGCGAGCCGGCTCAGGACGGAAGCATGGTTTTCCTTGGGATAAAGTTCGAGGATACGACCGATGGTTTTGACGGCCCCGGTGGTGTGGAGGGTGGTGAGGACCAGATGGCCGGTTTGAGCGGCTTCCATGCAGGTTTCCATCGCCTCGCGATCACGGATTTCCCCTAGCAGGATGATGTGAGGGGCCTTCCGCAGCACGTCCTTGAGTCCTTGGCGGTAGGAATGGAGGTCACGGCCGACTTCCTGTTGGGTGACGATGCTGGGAGAGGGGATCCGATGGCACGGATAGTCCGGATCGTCCATATCGTCGGGATATTGGTATTCAATGGGATCCTCGACCGTGACGATATGCTTCGCGTGGTGGCGGCGGACCCAATCGATGAGGGATGCGAGGGTGGTGGATTTGCCGGAACCGGTGGGGCCGGTGACGAGACACAGGCCGGCACGTTTGAGGACTCCGTGGCGGAGGGTGCTCGTGGTATCGGGGTCGATGCCGAGGGCTTCGAGTTCCGGGATGGAATCGTTGAGAATCCGGCAGGTGATGCCCAGCCCGGAGGAACTGAGGTGGGCTTGGATGCGCAAGCGGCCGGAGCATTCGCCGTTATCGCCCATCGGGATGCCATCGCAGGAGAAATCCGCGACCTGGCGCTCGGTGAAATCGGCGATGGCGAGGGCGATTTTATCCTCGACGCGCTGGTTGAGTGATTGGTCCTGGCCGAAACCATGGCTGCCGCTTTCACGGTTGGTGATGAGTTCCTTGAGGATCTCGTCCATGTGGACGCTGGAAAGAATCCCGAGGAAATCGAGTTTTTCCATCCCCTTGTTGGTATGGATGTAAACCGGGCGGGCGGCACGCATCTGGATATCCGAGACACGCATCTCGCGACAGACGCGGAAGATCATGCCTAGCAGATCCCGGCCGCTCATGCCTGCGGCAAAACGCGCCGGTCCGACCGCCGGCGCATGACCCGGAAGCGGGGGAGGTTCGAGAACCGCGGTGAAGATAGACATGGCGTGGCGAGGAAATAATCAGCAATCAGTTAAAAAACCGGATGGCAGGATAACAGTAGGGGACGACTTTAGGCAACATGGTGGGGCAAGGATAGCATGCGTGCTTATGATATTCGTGTCACGGTTTCCATGACATGCGAGGCTGGAGGTTGGTGCGCTATGGACATTCTGGAGGGTTATTTGCGTTCGATGCGTTCGATGGTTTGACTGGCGGCGTCGCGAATCTTACAGATGAAGCTGTAACGTTCCTGGCACTCGGTGATGCGCTGGGGCGACAGGCGATCCCAGCTTTTCGACAGCTCCCATTCCAGGGCGAGGCGGTTGTAGCGGGCGATACAGTGATCGAGGAGTTGCAGGTATTGGCGCATTTGCGTGGTGGTAAACTTCGGCGTCGCGTTGTGCGAGTCGTTGAACATCAGGTGCAGGATGTTGGTGCAGGCAGCGGCGGCGGTGAGTGCGGGACGCGGGTCATGTTCCTGTTTAAGGCAGTATTCGATGGTATCTTGGGCGAGTTTGGCGGCGGTAGGGGAGAGTTGCGGGCGCGTGCCGACCGCAGGTTCGGTGAGGAAAAAGTGGAGCGAGTTGTAATTCGCGTAATGGGCCGGATCGAGCTTATAGGCAAAGCGGAGTTTGTCTTCGGATTGGCGGCGGAGATGGCGTTTGAGCGCATCGTTTGCGGGTTTTGGATTGGTGCGCACTGTGGCAGCCTGTTCCAAAAAGGTAAGGAGATTCCGCAACCGGGCGCTCAATGAAAGGTTGGCTTTGGCGGGTTTATCAGCCGGGTTGGCATCCATCATGGGTGTTGTACCGGCGGCGCCTTCCCGGCCATCCTGAGGTGACTGGGTCTCACTGAACATGCCCGCGTGGAAATAGGTATCGATAGGACCTTGCAGGGCCATGGCGAAAACCTCGCCATACGGGCTGCGCTGGATGCCGAGTGGATTCACCGGGGCGTTCAGATCGGGATTGGCGAGCAGTGGACGGCAGGCAATCGCCCACACCAGCATCCCCAAGCCGATGAGGCCAGCGGAAACCGTGATGGAAAGGAGGCGTGACACGGGAACCCTCAGGAAGAAAGCTTGATGCGGAAGCAGAGACGCGAAAGACCTGCGTAAACGGCAAAGATGCCGGTGAAGTAGAGGACCATCATCCAGAAGGCCTGGGACGGGAGCGCACCGCTTTTGAAGTAGAGGCGCTGGGTGAGATCGGCGTAGTGATATTGTGGAGAGAACAACCAGAAGCCGTGCAAGAAGGGGTTTTCTTCCAATTTCAACATGTGATCGAGGTAGCCGACGCCGTAGAGGCCATAGAGCGTGATGCCCACGGTGACCGCGAATCCAGTGATGCCACCAAAGCGCGAGGCCAAGGCCGTCGACAGTAAGAGCAAGGGGGCGATGACCAACAAAAACAGCACTGCATATTGCGTATTGAGCACCCACCACATCGCCTGTTCGGCCGGGTCGGCCGGCGCGGCTGCGAACTGGCAGATCAGTGCGGTGATGAGAGTAAGGGGGGCCACGAAACACAACACGGCGAGCCAGATGGCAAAAAGCTGGCGGGTCGCGGAGACACCGGTGGTGAGGAAATACTCGCCGATGCCGGATGTGGCGTTGCTTTCTCCCTCGTGTGCGGCGGTGAACAACCCCCAGATCACCGCACAGATCCAGAGCGTGTCCCAGGCGGCGAGGATTCGGGCGGGTTGCACAAGCAGGGGTTTCTCGGTGGCGCTGGAAATCATCGGCAAGGCGAAGGGCAGAGCGATCACCGCCAACGCACAGATGGCCCAGGCCAGGCGCTGGAAAATCGTGGCGAGAGTGAGGCGGAACAGTCTCATGGTTTAGTGCAGCATTGTTTTCAATTGGTTCCAGGTTTGGCCGTCATGGGTGAGGTGGCGGACTTGCTGGCCTTCAATCATCAGCGCGCTGGGCATGACCATGCCATCGTAGTCCGGATGGCAACTCACCAAGCGCAGGACATTGGCGGATGATTCCTGCCAGATTTCCTCGAAGGCCTGGCGGGCAAATGCGTCCAGTCCGCTGAACGGCTCATCGAGCAGCAAAATATTTCCGCAATCCGGTTGCACGGCGAACTCGGCCGCGATCAGATGGGTTTTGCGGCGGTTGCCGGTGGAGAGGCGGCCGTAGGGTTTTTTGGCATCCAATTCGATACGCTCGGCAAGGTCCAGCGCATCCCGGAACCGTGCTTTGCTCAGCAACATGCGGAAAAGGGTTGCGGGCTTCACTTCTGGATCAAAACGCAGATTCTCGGGAAGGTATTGGGTGAACCCCTGCACGCGGAATGTCCCGGTGATCGGTTTCAAACTGCGCGCCAAGGTGCGCAGCAACGTGGTTTTGCCACGACCGTTGCGGGCCAACAGAAAATGCGTGCCTCCAACGAGCGTCACTGCCTGCTCGAAACGGGCGAGCGGGCGATCATAACCAATCTCCAGACCGGAGGCGAGATGTATGGTGGGAGCCGTCGAACTCATCGTTTTCAATTCGGGTTTAGCACATTTCGGCGGATAATCAAGAAAAAATTAATATTAAGATCTCCATTCCCCGATCCTTGGATTCTTGAAATCATGAATTTGCGATTGTCAGGTCAAGTTTTCCGGTCTTCTGTCTTTTGTCTTCAAATCTTCTGTCTGAGGCGCAGCCTCCCTGGAAAATCTGTCGGGCATGGCAATCTTTGATCCAAAGGCCGGATTTTTTTCGTGACTGGGGAAAGGTGGCATATAGAACCAGCGCAGCGGAACATGGCGGGCAAATTAACTTACGAGCAGGCAGGGGTGGACACGCGCAGGGCGGCCGCCTTGGTGGGCGACATTGGCGCACATGTGCGCAGGACCCAGCAAGGTCGCCAATTGTGGGGGGCGTTCGGGCTTTTTGCGGCGTGTTATGATCTGAGCGCTTATCGGGAGCCGGTGATCGTGACGGGTTGCGATGGGGTCGGGACGAAACTGGAGTTGTTGTTGGAGCGGGATTTGCTCGAGACGGCCGGCAAGGATCTGGTGGCCATGAGCGTGAACGACATCCTGACGACCGGGGGCGATCCGTTGTTATTTTTGGATTACATCGGGATTGCGGCTCTCAACGAGGAGAAGATCACCCGCTTGATCGCCGGAATGGCGGATTATCTTGTGGCCTGCAATTGCATCCTCGCGGGCGGCGAAACCGCCGAGATGCCGGGCATCGTACCCGCGGATGTGATCGAATTGTCCGGCTTTTGCATCGGCTGTGCGGAAAAAACCGATCTGATAGATCCGGCGACGGTGGCCGTGGGCGATATTTTGGTCGGCTATGCATCTGATAGCATCCACGCGAACGGATGGTCATTGGTGCGGCGGGTGCTGCGTGAATTTCCGGGCGAAGTCAGTGCCGCCGAACTGGCAGCCTGGCTGCAACCGACGCGCCTTTACCACGATGTGACGGGTGATTTGAAGCAATCCGGGGTGAAGCCCAAAGCCATGGCGCACATCACGGGCGGCGGTTTGCCGGAAAACCTCGAGCGCTTGTTCCGGGGCATGGGCGCCGACTTGGAAATCCCGCGCTGGCAACTTCCCGGCATCGACAAACTGCTCTCACACGTGGAGGCGCAGGACCGCTGCCACACCTTCAACATGGGCATCGGCTGGGTGGCCATCGTCGCCGAGTCACAGGTCGATGCGGCACTCAAAGCGGGGCCGGGTGGTCACGTCATCGGCCGGATGGTTCCTGCAGAGGGTGTTAGAGTTCGCGTTGGCGGCGCATGATGTTAGAATCCAAGCAAGCATGAGCGATTTCCTCCAACATGAATGCGGGATCGCCGCAGTGCGGCTGCGCAAGCCGCTGGCCTATTATTACGACCGCTACGGCACCTGCTTGTGGGGCTTGAGCAAGCTGTTCATCCTGATGGAAAAACAGCACAACCGCGGCCAGGACGGCACGGGAATCGGCTGCGTGAAGCTCAACATGCCCATCGGGCAACCCTACGTGAACCGCCGCCGGGGCATCGAAAAAGACGCGCTGGCCGAGATTTTCCGCAAGGAAATCAAGGATTTTTCCAAGCTGACGCGCAAGGGAGTGATGGACCCGAATAACCCGGATAGTGTCAAAAAACACTTCGATTTCGGCGGTGAAATCCTCGTCGGTCACCTGCGTTACGGCACCTCCGGCGAGTTCGATGTGGGTTCCTGCCACCCCTACCTGCGCCGCAGCAATTGGCCGACTCGCACCCTCATGGTGATGGGCAATTTCAACATGACCAACGCTCCCGAGCTCAACGAGGTGCTCATCAACCGCGGCCAGCATCCGGTGTTCGGGACGGACACCCAGACGGTGTTGGAGGAAATCGGTTATCATCTCGACGAGGCCCACACCGATCTCTACCGCCATCTCCGCGATGCCGGCGTGCCGGGTGCGGAGATCCCCTCGAAAATCTCCGCCGCACTCGATGTCCCGCGCCTGGTGGCCCAGTCCGCCGCCGCTTGGGATGGCGGCTACGCGATTTGCGGCGTGATCGGCAATGGCGACATGTTCGTGATGCGCGATCCACACGGAATCCGGCCCTGCCACATGCTGGTGACCGACGACGTGATCGCCTTTGCTTCGGAGCGGGTCCCCTTGATGACGGTTTTTGAAGCCGAAGCCACTGCCGTGAAGGCGGTTCCTCCCGGCTCGATGATCACTATCAAGTCCGATGGATCGATCTACGACACCATCTTCGCCCCACCGCAAACCTTCACCCCGTGTTCCTTTGAAAAAATCTACTTTTCACGCGGCAACGACCCGCAGATCTATCGGGAACGCAAGGCTCTGGGCACCGCGCTCGTCCCCCAGATTGTCGAGGCAATCAACGGGGCTTTCGAGAAAACCATCTTTTCGTTCATCCCTAACACCGCTGAAACCGCCCACCACGGGTTGATGGATGGCCTGCGCCTGTTCCGCCGCCAAGAGGTCCGCTCCGCCATCCTCAAAGCTGTGGAGGAAGGCAATCTCACCCCCGAACTGGTGGATGATTTGATCCTGCGCAATTGGCCCCAAGGGGAAAAGGTCGCCCACAAGGATATCAAAATGCGCACCTTCATCGCGCAGGACAAGTACCGTGACCAACTGGTGTCCCACGTCTATGACATCACCTATGGCGTGGTCAAACCCGGCGATTATCTGGTGGCGCTCGATGACTCGATTGTCCGGGGAACCACCCTCAAACAATCGATTCTCAAAATCCTGGCACGCACCAAACCGTCGAAAATCGTCGTCTGTTCCACAGCCCCGCAGATCCGTTACCCGGATTGTTATGGCATCGACATGTCGGAGTTGGGTAAATTCATCGCCTTCCAGGCCGCCGTGGCCCTCCATCGGCGTGCCGGGCGGCAGTCATTGCTCGACTGCATTTATGATGATTGCCACGCCGAGTTGAAGCGCCCGTCAGGCCAGCGGCGCAATTGCGTGCAGAAGGTTTACGAGGAATTCACCGACGAACAAATCTCTGCGGAAATCAGCCGCATGGTCTATCCGGAAAAAATCGATTGGCACGGTGAAGTCCAGGTGATTTTCCAGACCATCGAAAACCTGCGCGCCTCGATCCAAGGTGCGTGCGGTGACTGGTATTTCACCGGCAACTATCCGACACCGGGAGGCTATTCGATGGTCAACCTCGCCTACCTTCGATGGTATGAAGGGGTGGGCGGAAGAAGCTACGACCTGCCCTTGTAAATCGTGGATCCCCCCCCCCACAGGATCCCAGCCCAATCCTGTTCAATTAAGAAATTCGAACCGCAGATGGACGCAGATGAACACAGATAAAATCAAAAATCTCTCTTCATCTGCGTCTATCTGCGTTCATCTGCGGTTAAAACCCTCTTCTCTTCCTGCTTAATTGAACGGTATCAGGCGCCCAGCCGGTCCAACGCTCTCAGGCTTTCTTCTTGAGAAACACATCCAGCGTCGTTTCCTCGAAAAACTTCCGGCTGTTTTCCTCCATCCTGATGAAATCATTGTGCAGGGGACAGGGTTCGCCGGAGCCACAGGAACCTTCTCCGATCGGACACGGAAATTCGTCCATCCGCCGCTCAAACAGACTCACAATCTCTGACAAACGAATCTCCGCGGGCGGGCGCGCCAAACGATAGCCACCGCCCGGCCCCGTAATCCCGATCGTCAGCCCCGCAGTCGCCATTTGACTCAACAATTTCGCCGCCAGGGCCACCGAGATGTTGCGTTCCCGCCCCACTTCGGCCGATGACACCACAGGGATGCCCTCGGCGTGTTTTTCCACCAGATAACTCATTGCCGAGACTGCGTGCCGGGTTTGCTTTCCGTAACGGAACATGACGACCCATAACATCTCGGAAACCAACAAGCTAGAAAAACATGAATAAAATTTCAGCGTCACATGGTCCCCCCCTTTGTTGCTTGCCCATGCCCGGCTGCACACGGCATGATCCGTGCGGACGATGAAAGAACTGCTCGAAGAACTCGAACGCTGGGGTGCGGATGTGATCTTTGGTCGCGCCAAGGGCTTTCGAGCGACCATAACACGGTTCCTGATGCGGACGCTGTCCAATCTCTTCCGCATCCTTGTCCAGGCCCGCCTGTGGTATTTCCGCAGCGGCTGGAAACCCCAGCATCACCTCGGAATGCAAGTCGTCGCCATCGGCAACATCACGGTGGGCGGTACCGGCAAAACCCCGGTCGTCGAATTGCTCGCCCGCTCCTTGCGCGACCGCGGCAGAAACGTCGCCATCCTCTCCCGCGGCTACAAAAGCAAGAAGCTCGACAAACCCCAACCATGGCGCGACGCCCAGGGCAACCTCATCCCCGACGAACACATGCCCAAAGTCGTGTCCACCGGCAGCACCCTGCTTCTCGATTCAAAATTCGCCGGCGACGAACCCTTCATGCTCGCCCGCAACCTCGAGCGTGTCTCGGTGGTCGTGGACAAAAACCGCGTGAAAAGCGGCCGCTTCGCCATCGAACAACTCGACGCCGACCTGTTATTGTTAGACGACGGCATGCAGTATCTGAATCTCGCCCACGGGATTGACATCGTGCTCGTCGATGCCGGTTCGCCGTTCGGCACCGAGGCGTTGTTGCCGCGCGGCACTCTGCGCGAGCCGCCGAAAAACCTGCGCCGCGCGAGTTATATCCTCCTCACCAAGTGCAACGGCCACTCCACCGACGCGCTCATCACACGCATTCGCCGCTATAACCGCACTGCGGAAATCATCGAAAGCGCCCACGTGCCGGTCTATTTGGAGGATGTCTTTACCCGCGACCGGCAAGCGCTGGATTTTCTCAAGGACAAATGGGTGGGGGCGATCAGCGCGATCGCCGTGCCCGAGGCCTTCGAAGGTTCTTTGGAGAAACTCGGGGCGCGCGTGGAAATCCGCCGCCGCTTCTCGGACCACCACCGGTTCTCCCGCAAAGAGGTGGAAACATTCATGCAGCGTTGCGTCGAGCGCGACATGGACCTCATCATCACCACGGAAAAAGACGCCGTGCGTTTTCCCCAGCCCGCATCCATCGATGTCCCGGTCTATTTTCTGCGCATCGAAGTGGAGATTCTCAAAGGCATGGATATCTGGCAGGACCTGATCCGCCGCCTCTGTCATCCGCAACCCGCGTTGGAGTCCGTGCTGCGCAACCGGCATGCCTATCGGCTGTGATGCGCCATCAGAAATCGCTGTCGGGATAGATCTGGTGGAATTTGATAGCCTCCACGGCGATGGCGACGGCGGTGCCGAAGAGGGTTTCCACGGTGGCGGTGCGCGGCACCTGCGCGGCCGGGCGCGACAATCCGAGAATGAGCCGTCCATAGGTTTGGGCTCCCGCGACATGTTGCAATAACTTGAGCGCAATATGGGCGGCGTCGAGGTTGGGAAAAACCAGCACGTCAGCCGTGCGGCGGGTGTGCGCACCGGGAAGCTTGACCTCGGCGGCTTCGGGATCGAGCGCAACATCGGCTTGGAGTTCTCCTTCAATGTCGATCTCAAGAAATTGCTTGCTGGCCTCGGCTTGGGCGAGCGCGGCGGCGGCGGCCATGCGCCGGGCGTCCATACTTTCGGCGTTGCCCTTGGTCGAGTGGCTGACCATGGCCACAAATGGTTTTCTTCCGAGGAAATGACGGGCGAGCTTGCCGGTTTCCAAGGCGATTGATGCGAGTTCGGGGACGTCGGGATTGGAAATGAGCCCGCTATCAGCCAGCAGCAGAATGCCCGATCCACCGAGATGATTGAGGTGGGGGCCGATGAGGATGGAAACGCAAAAGATTTTGGGTACGGCGGAGAGCGGCTTGATGGTGTGGTGCAAGGCGCGAAAATAGGCGGCGGGCAGCGCCTGATTGCCGCCGACGATGGCGTCGGCTTGCCCGTATTGCACCATCAACGCGCCGAAATAATGCGGTCGGGCGACGATTTCCTCCGGTTGTCCCAACTGCAACGTCCGGTAGCGGGCGATGTTTTCCACCCTCTGGCAGAACAATCCGAAGTCCGATGAGAGCGGTGGATCGATGATGTGGATGAAAGTCAGCGGAATCGCATGTTGCGCGGCAAGGGCACGGATGCGCTCGCGGTTGCCTAACAGGATTGGCGCGACAACCTCTTCGCGCACCAATCGGGCGGCGGCCTCGATGACACGGATGTCCTCTCCCTCGGTGAAAACGACGCGTTTCGGGTGTCGGCGAAGTTGCTCGAGGAGGTGGCGGATGACGTTGTTGCCGGTCTTGGGCTCGGTGGAAAAATCGGACATGGATGCGCCGGTGCTTGCACTGCGGGCGGAGTCTAGTATGCAATCGGCCAACCGATCAACCCGATTCATTCCGCGTTTTATGCCTGCCGATTACCACACCCACACGCCCCTCTGCCGCCACGCGCATGGCGAACCGGAAGCATTCGTGGACGCCGCACTGGCCGCCGGCCTGAGCGCATACGGCATCGCCGATCACGCGCCCCAGGTGCCCGAACCGTTCGACGACTGGCGCATGCTCGAAGCCGAACTGCCGGCATATTTCCACTGGATCGAGCGTGCCCGGGTCCATGCCGCTGGGCGCATCCCGATCCGCGCCGGGCTCGAGTGCGATTGGCTGGAGGGCTGCGAACCGTGGATCACCGCACTGGCCGCGCGCCACGAGTGGGACTATCTGATAGGATCCGTCCACTATCTGGGAGACTGGGATTTCGACAACCCGAAATGGCTCGGCCGCTGGGCCGGGAGCGATGTCGCCGCAGTCTGGACGCATTATTGGCAAACCTATGCGCGGATGGCGGAATGCGGATTGTTCGATATCCTCGGCCATCCGGATCTGGTGAAAAAATTCGGCCACTGCCCGCCCGGTGACCTTGCCCGGTATTATGCGCCGGCGGTGGACGCCATCGCGGCCGCGGGCTGTGTGATCGAATTGAACACCGCAGGTTGGCACAAACCTTGCGCCGAGGCCTATCCATCCAGCGGATTTCTCGAACTCGCTTGTGCCGCCGGCGTGCCGCTGGTGATCTCGTCCGACGCGCACGCGCCGACGGAAATCGGCCGGGATTTCTCCCGCGCAATCGCATTCGCGAAAGCCGCGGGCTATCGCGAAACCCAGCTCTTCGAGCATCGCCGCAGGCGCTGCGAGCCGCTGGAGTAATGCGCGGGGTTGTACGGAAGGGTGGACGTCTCGTCCACCCTCTGGAGTTTGGTCTTTTTCTAGATCGGTGAACTAGTTTTTCTTAATTTTCCGAATTTTTTGCTTGCTGTGTGCGTTTTTATGCTCTAGTATATGCGCTAGAGCTCTCGCGAGCCAACAACAAGACACAGCCATGGGATA
>CAISTY010000253.1 GCA_903888515.1 Akkermansiaceae bacterium
GGGCTGCCATGCTTTCACCGTGCGGCCCGCGCCATCGAATTCGGTTTCGCTTTCCCGGTTAAGGGGATCGATGGTTTTCCAGACGAGTCCGGTGCTGGAGTAAATGGTTTGAGTGGTGGCGGCAAGGATCGTGGCGAAAGCGTTGGTGACGCTGATCGGGCGCTGTAAGCCGTCCATGACCGTACGGGTTTGCTTGCCCAGGTCATCGGTGGATGTCGTTAGGAGCGCCTCTTTCTGACTTGCAATGGAACCGTATGCGGTGGTGGCAGCCGCGAAGACACTGGGTTCATATTCGGTTTCCGTGCGGATGGGCCGGTAAAGCGCATCGTATGCGGCATAGGTGTGGAGATCGGCTGTGACGGTCGCGGTGCGCAAGGCCGCGTAACGAATGGCAATCGTGGGTTTGAAACCGGAAGAATCAAAGGCGGTGCCGCCCGGATTGCCTTTCAGCGCGCCGCCGCGAGGAAACGTCAGGCCGGTATCGGTGTATCTGAACTCCGTGTGGGTCTTTTCGGTGGAAGCGGCTGCGACTGTCGCGCAACTCGCAATGCTGCCATTGGCCTCGGTTTCAGTCAAACCCGTGAAAACATGGGTGGGCCTCTGGATGGCATCATAAAACGTGCGGGTGACGATGCCACGCGGATCAATCTGATGGGTAACCGAGCCGACAGTGTTATAGATCAGGCGAGTAACGAGATCATTTCCGGTGACGGTCCCCTTGGTGGCCTCCGAGACCAGCCCCTCCGCATTCCTGCTGGGCAATCCCTGTCCATCCATGTCGCGGATGGTGGCAACCCGGCGGTTGAGGGTGTCATAGTGGTAAATGGTATAGTGTTCTTCCTCGTCAATCTCGGCGGCCTTGTTGCCGTTTTGATCATACCAGATTTTTTTGCTGGTTCCTGCGCTCGGGAAGCTGGTTTCGATCAGGCGGTTGAGCTTGTCGTAAGCGAAGCGCGTCCGGTTGCCACGGGCATCGAGCGTCGAGGTGCGGTTGTTGTTGAAATCATAGCTGTGCTCGGTGGCGAGCTTTTCGCCGTCCGGATCGACGATTTCACGCCAAAGTCGGCCATGGGTGTCGGGCAGATACGCGTTTTCAAGGTCGGTCTCCCATGCCTGGCCTGAGACGCTGGCGGTGGCGAGCGTGGTCTTGCCTGTCTGGAAAGCCTTGAACCGCTGGTTGTCGTAATCATAGCGTTCCTGCGATAGCGAGGCATTGCCTCCCTGAACGTTCTTGGTCTTCCTGCGTCCAAGCCCGTCCACGGTGAACGAGGTGGTCGTTGCAAAGGGATCGTCGGTCCCGTCCATCACGCGAAACGCACCGTTGTATGAATATGTTTCGCGGCGGTTGAGTGCGTCGATTTTGGCGGTGGGATCGGCCCACTTTGTCATGGTGGTGGAGTTTTGTGGCAAGCCGGTGGGCATGCCCGCGTAGTTATCCCCGAACTCCCAGGTCGTCACATTGCCGGAAAGATCGGTAGCCCGCCACAACGACAGGCCCGACGCCGCATCGAACTGATAGGTTTCAGTGCCGATATGATCGGCGGCTCCGGGTGCTCCACCGTGATGAATCGAGGAGGTCAGGTAATAGACCATCCATTGTTTGCTGACGGATTTTTCCGTCGAATCCACATCGACGACCTCGGCGAGCATGTCGGTGAAGTCATAAACGGTGAGATGGCCTTCGGCATCCGTCACCGTGGTGCTTGGTAGGGTGGCGAAGCTGACGCTTTGTCCGAATTGTGTCTGTCCCTGCGGGGAGAATGTCGCGGAGCCGAGTCCGCCGGGAAGGGCCACCGATGTGACGCGTCGCGACAGGCCGTACATCGTCTTCCATTCCCCATGACCTTCCACGTTGCGGTTTGCCAACTCCTCCTCGACCTGATCCTGGACGGCTTCCGGCAGTTCATCGAGATCGATTGTGCAGCGGGTGCCATTGACGCTGGAATTCCAGTACTGCTTGGACTGGTCAAACGCGTAATTGAAGGAGTGGGTGTTGCCCCGCTTGTCCGTGACCGACTTCAGGTTGGTGTGATAGTAATAGGTGAGACGCGTGTTTTGCGGGTCGGAATTGTCTGTTTCCTGCTCCATGGCGCTTTCATAGGTGTAGCCTGTGGAAGTGCTGTCCGCATAAGAGACGCCGGTCAGTTTCCATGCGCCGCAGGAACCGCCGGGGATGGCGTATTCGGAGTTGCTGAACTGATAATTGAAATTGGTCGTGTTGCCCCGGCTGTCGGTGATGGATTCCACGCGCCGCGAATCCGTGCTGCGCTCAATGACTAGAAACTGACCATCCCGGTCGGGCGAGGTGATTTTGCGCGGGATGAGGGCGACGTCATTCGGGACGCCTGGCTGGGTGTCATAGTCATACAGAAGACGCGCACCGTAGCGGTCGCGCACCTCGGCAAGCCGCCAATAGGTATGGCGGCGGACTGACGTGCCGCCCTCAACCCGGTCCGAGGAATACATGAACCATGTCTTGCACTTGGTATAGGTCAACGCATTGCCATATTTTTTCTGCAACGTGAAGTTCGTGCCATTGCGGGTCAGCGTGTTCAGATAGGTTTTCTTGTCCACCCTGCTTGACGGCCACGGGAAAAAGCTCTGGAAGTCACGCGTCCCGAAACGCTGGGGACGTCCGGCCTCGTCAACGACATTGACCGCCACAGGGTCATTGGATTCGGCACCGATGTTTTCAACGACCTCGATATAGGAACAGAGATTCGATGTCCAGCCGACCCCGAACGGCAGGTCGAAGCGTTCGTGGGGACGGAGACCAGAACGGCTCGTGAAGCCGGTTTCATCCACGCTCGCGCTGGCTTGCAGAACCAGATCCGACGAGCCGAGCGGTGTGTAATGGAAGGTGGTGTCATGATGCAAGGCCAGATTGAACGAGTCGATGTAGGTTTCCTCATTCGGCAGGTCGCTTTCCGCTTCCTGCTGGGGTTTCTCATCGGGGATCGGCCGGCCATTGAGCCCCACCTTCCGGTAGCGCGGCCCCACGGCGTCGCCCCCGCTGTAACTGGTCGCCCATGAATAGCCGTCGAGTGGCACGAGGTAGGCGGTCTTGTCCTGCCAGTAGCTGTCGGGATTTGGATAGTTATCCTGTTCGAAGTAGTCATCTTCAGGTATGCCTTCGGGAGAATTCAGCAGACCATCTGGATCACAGAGAAGGAATGGTGACCGGGATTTCACACTTACCGTTGCCCAATAATCATAGTCAGGTTCTCCATTGCCCTCACCATTGAGGTAGTTAGGGTCAGTACCGACGTGCTGAAGGCTTATTCTGTGGAAAGTTGTCGGACTAAGGACGATCCTGGTTGGTGCGGAAAGCTCTCCGAAGGTTTGAGCAACAACTTGTTTGTCTCCAATAAGAAGACGCCAGCGCTCCGAATTACTACCGGAAGGATCGCCCACTTGGGCCACCACCGCCGGCGCATCCTCACCGTTCGCCTTGAGCACGACTCCCAAATCGCCAATCGGAGCGAACGACCCCAGGTTCTCGTCGCCGTAGAATGCGCGCCAGTCCAGCGGCTTGTCCATGCCGTCTGTTGGATTGGACCCATAGTCGGCTTCGTCCTTGTCGCTGATGCCGTCGCCATCGGTGTCCGGATTGTTAGGATCGGTGCCGTTGAGATACTCTTCCCAATTGGTGAGCCCGTCATTATCGTAATCCGCATTCTTGGCCGGAAGGCTTGCGTTGTTAGGATCCACATAACCCGCTTTGAAATACTTGGCCTCCCAATAATCGTCGAACAAATCGCCGTCACTATCGAAATTGTTCTTCTGGGTGACTCCGAAAACCTTCAGGACTCCGTTGAAAGTCGCCTGCCCCGCCGCTTCTTCCAAGTTGGTGAGCCCGTCGCGGTCGTCATCATTGTTCGTGTCATTGTGGCAGGGGTCTGTCCCGTTCGCAAGCTCGCTGCGATCCGTGTCACCATCTCCGTCCGTGTCCCTGGTGGTGATAGCCGTCACCTGGGCGCTGGTCAGATGGCTTGCGATCCCAAGCCGGTCAACCGATATCCCGACCGGTGAGACGGAAACGCTTCCGCCGGAGGTCTTCGTCGCGCCAATAAGGATGTAGCCGTAATTCGCATCGGATGGCCCGGAAAATAGAGCCGACCAACCGATGGAGAATGGCCCGATAAGACCGAGTTTAACCCCATTGATGGCACACCAGCGGTCGTCGCCATGATAAATCCCATTGCTGTTGAACGAAAAATCGTTCCACTCGGACAGATCAACATCGGACGGCACCAGCCATTCACCATGGAGTCCGCCGCTTCCGTGAAGCCGCAGGATCAATCCGCTCACCGACGGGTTCTGGATGGAACTCCCATTGACGAGTGATATTTGCAGCGTAGGGGGAACGTTAATCGGCACGTTGCTAGAACTGGTGAACACGCTGAACAGCGGGATGACCGCGTTTTGCTGGGGAGAGGCCGCAAACATTGCGGTAAAGGAGACATTCCAATCCTTGTAACTTTCCCATATGTTGTCCGGATGGATCTCCAGATAAAGCGAACCGTCGCCGACCGAGGCTGATTTTCCCAACATCCCGCTGTTCTGGTTCCAAACAGAACTCCCTTGCGCCAACGGCATGGCGGTTGCAACGCGGGTGTTATTGCGGCTGGTGAAGCGCTTGGTCGTGTCATTGAACGACTCAAAGTCCCAAAATGCCTTGAGCTTTGAAACGATTGTGGTGGGCATGAACAGCCAGTCCGGATCGACTGTGAACTGATTTACCGTTGGATCCGTTTGCGCATCCACTTCGGCCTTGTCGGTTAGCCCATCGCCATCGGTGTCGGGGTTGTTCGGATCGGTTCCGCGTGTAGCCTCATCGGCATCGGTCAGTCCATCCATATCGGAATCGACAATGATCGTGACGGTAGCGTCCGCGGTCGCGGTGCCGGTGCTGCCCCTGATGGTTGCGGTGTCGGCAAAGAGCGGTTGAATGAGGGCAAGCAGAAAAAGTAAGTGTAATCTCGACATGAGCGGAATCAGTTGGCTTTGAAGTGAACGGCGACCTTTCCTTCGGAATCGGTCTTGAGGGTCAGGGTGGTGGCGAGAACGCCAGCGTCGAGCGTTTCCAGCGAACCGCTCAGTTCGAGTTGGCTAAGTGTTACCGGTGCGCCCACCAGGGGGGTGGTACCGTTAGTGACGAGGAAAACCAAAGGCGCGCTGGTCCGGTGGCCGTTATAGACCCACTGTCCCGAACCGGAAAAGAGGGTGATGACCGGCGTCTGACCGTTGTAATAGTCGTTAGGGTCGGTGCCCCCATCATATTCCTGGCGGTTCGTGAGTCCATCCCCGTCGAGGTCGTCGTCCGCGCCGTTGAGCGTGGTGAGGTTTTCGAACAGGGACAGCTCGTAGTCATCGGGCAAGCCGTCATGATCCAGATCATTCGCTTGGAAGAATTCGCCGAGGAATCTGGCGTCAAGCATTGCGGAGTAGATGCGGACTTCATCTAGCAATCCGGTGTATGCGTCGGCGGAAGTGTACGATGAGACCGACTGGTGTCGTTGACCGAGGGCTACCGCGCCGACAGACAGCACCCCAAGTGAAACGCTCTGAGAGGTTCCAAGTGGAGTCCCATCCAATTGGAGCGCCACCTGCCCCGCCGCCACGCTGCGGGTCACGGTCAATTGGTGCCAGCGGCCATCGGCCAGGCTCCGTCCGAAGGTCCAAGTCACCGACTGGCCGGCACCGGTGTGGAAGCGGATGGTGCCGCCATTTTCGAGACTGATTGCCAACTCGGGCGATTGCGTCGTCCCGGCGCTGCTGAGCAGGGTTTGGCTGGTGGAGGTGCTGGATGTCTTGAACCACAGGCTGATGGTTAGATCAGTCGCGCCGTTGAGAATATCCGCCGGAAGTTCCACGGCGTCGGTGCCGCCATGGAATTCCAGCGCACCTCCCTCGATCCCGCCGTTCGGTAGCCATGATGCCGATGCAACCAGCATTCCGTTCCGGGCTTGGCCGCTGCCGTCCTTTGCCACCTGTCCCGTGGTTTCATTCAGCCGCAAGCGGAGTTTCTGATCAACAGAGAGTAGGTCGCTGTAACCGTCACCATCGGAGTCGGTCTGATAGCCGCTGAGGCCAAGCTGATACTCCTGCAGATTCAAGACGCCGTCACCGTCAAAATCGTACTCCGGTCTGATGTCTTGCAAGGTCATGGAGGCTGGGTCGGGACTCTGCGCGATAAGCATCATTTCCCACTGGTCTGGAAGCCCGTCGCTATCGGTATCCTCCTGGCCGTCTGGAAGACCGCTTCCGGTAGAACTGAATTTCAGAGGGTCCGTGCCGTATAGATTGAGTTCCTTCCAGTTACTAATGCCGTCACCATCGAAATCCGCGTTTTTCGGGTCAATGGTGGGATTGTCGATCTTGATGAGTCTCATGAACAGGCGCGGATAGGGCATGCCCTCGCCGTCTAACGGTGTCATGTCGAGCGGATCATGCTCGGGTCCCTGATCAATCTCAGGCAGATAGAACCAATCGATCAGATTGGTGGAATACTGCGGGAAATACGTTCGGTTCTCCTCGCCCCGCCAGTCGAACCGGTAGCTGTTATACCCGAGGGGGACAAAGGTGGTCTCGGGCAGGGATGTCTGGCCGTGACTGCACAGGGCCAGAGTAATGCCCAAGAAGGAACCGCCAAACAGGCCTTGCGGACTGAATTTCATGGTTTCTCCTCCTGTGAATTGTTTTCAGGCCGACGGCCCCGCCAATAGTTGAGGGTTAAATTTTTCGGTTTCGGCGGGTGTGCCAGCAGGTATGCCTTGCGCTCATCGTGTGCCTTGATCCTCGCTTGGTAGGCCAACTCCATGCGGCCGCCTTCTATCTGATAAAGCTCATGGAGCCCCATGATGAACTCCACTGCCTTGGCGTCGGAATCATCACCGTCCATGACCACAAACGCTGGTCCGGCAGTCGCAAGCTCAGGCAACTCCGGGATGTCGGGGGCTTGGTAGGGCACTCCAAAATGCTCACTTCGCAGGCGCTCTCGATTGGTATCGTAGCCCATAACGAACATCATCAGCTCGTATTTCCGCACCGTGCCATCAGATTGGGCAACCTGATAAGACGAAAAACAAGTGAAGTGGCTGAAGTCCACATTCGACCACGCGGAGTATTGCCTCCTGCCACTTTCACCCGTTTGCGCATTTCCATAAAAACTCCACTTGAGCAGGGTGCGCTTGCGGTCGTAAACCGTCGCCGAAAGCGATGCGAATTGAGGAAACACATACTTGACGGCAAGTTCCCTAAAGCGGGCCAGCGCGGCGGGGTCCGGTTCGCGTGCTTCCGGTACAACCAATTCAGGCAGATGGGGATTTTCCACAAGATTTACCGTCGCTGTGACGGTGCCCCTGATTGGGGGCAACTCGGGCATTTCCGGTGCTTCCACCACATCGAAGCGCCGGATCACAGTGTTTTTCACCTGGAAGACCGGCAATTCCGGCTTCGGTGCCGGGGGTGACGGCGTCCCATCGGGAATCCGTCCGATGATCCCGGTTTGCGCTGCGGCAGGCGCGGCATCATTGGAACCGGTGGTTTCCTGCCCTTGCAGGTTCAATACCAGTCCACACAGCACGAGAAAGACCTTCGGACGTTTCATGACGGCTTTGCTTAGAAATCCGCCGGTGACTTGTCGAGTCCCATACCGAAAAAAATGCGCGGAACCTATCGTTTCTTGGATTCCGCGCGGACCATCCGGGCGATGCGTGCCAGATCCTGCTCGCCGACGTCCGCCATGGACTTGACGGTCTTCTTGAGCTTGAGGGAAGCGAAAGCGAGGATTTCATCATCTGTCCAGCCAAGCGCCTTCTTGCCGATGCCATAGATGGTCTTGTAATGCTGCTTGCGCCACAGTTCATTGTCCTTGCGCCGGATTTTGGGAAAATTGCGAGCTTTGGCCTCACGCAGAAACTGGACGGCGTCCTCGTACCGTTCACCTGGAAGCTCCCGATAGGTCGAGATCTCGAATGTGTTATTGAACATCGGGCACCCGAAATCGACGGCGACGCCCGAGGCTTGGCAACTCTGCGATCCGTTGAATGGTTTCATGCACGGCAAGCAGATAACCTTCCGCGACATCGACATCTGCATTTTCGAGATACCAACGGTATTGCAGAGTCATGTCCTGCTCCGCCCTCAGGGCAATGGAGACTTCCATGCTCATGTCAATGAGCGGGCGTTATGACGGATGCGATCCATCACACTGGCATCATAGGGTTGGTGAGGGGATGCGACGCCTTCCAGAATCGCGGCCTCGAGGGCGGGAGACTCATCGAACTCCTGCCGTTCAAGCACGCGCAAAGCTTCGCGGACCACATCGGCTTCATCGGTATAACGACCGGTGTGGACGAGACGATCCACAAGCTGGTTCAGCGCGGGAGGAAGGGTGACGGTCATGGGCGAATTATAGTCCGCAGTCGCGTTCTGTCCAGATCGGGATTGTGCTGCGCATCTTAATGTTCCTTCGTCGGCCCATAGGTTCAAACGTCTTGCTGGGCTCGCGAGTTCCCACCATCCCGGCCCGGAAACCAAAAAAACTCCCGCAAAGGGAGTTTTTGGGGGGGCGGAACGGGAGGGATTCGAACCCTCGGTAGCCTTCCGACTACGCTCCCTTAGCAAGGGAGTGCTTTCGACCACTCAGCCACCGTTCCTGGATGCGGGTCACGGGGTTTCAATCATAGGGCGGCAGGAACGTCAACCCCGGGAGATGGATTCTTCAACAATTCCGCGTTTTCGGACGGATCGGACGGATCGGACGGATCGGACACATCGGACGGATCGGACGGATCAGGCAGATCAGGCGCATCAGACGGTTCGGAAGGATCGGACGCATCAGACGGTTCGGGCAGATCAGGCGCATCAGACGGTTCGGCCGAGGCATCATCGGAGGGGATCACATCCGCAGAAGTGTCGTCGGTGGATTGGGGTATTCCGGATTTCTTCTTTTTGGTTTTTTTAGCTTTGGGGGCGTCGGTGGGATCGGGAATCGGGATTTCACGGACCTCCTGCACGGCAAGCGTATCGTCAGTGTAAAGCAGGATGTGGCCCTGATGGAGCAGCCAGAAGAGATCCGCGGCAAACTCCGATGGCGGCGCAGTGCCACCTTCCGGCAAGACGGCTTTCCAAAGACCTTCAAGTTTGGCGGGTTTGTTCGCGCGGATCCACGAGACGATGACGCCAGGGCGTTCGGCGAGGATGGCGCCGACTGGCAGCGGGTGCGGCCGTGCCGGGCCTGTTAGAAGTTTCCCCTGGCGTTTGAAAACCGGCAGGTGTTCGGTCTCGACGGCGCGGCACACCGAGGGGATGAGGATCGCCGGATGATTGCGGGCGTGGTTGCCGCAAATGATCAAAGAAGTCATCAGCGAGGGTGACAGGTGGGTTGCGGGGATGGAGGCCAGGACTTCGGTATGGCGCACCTCGGCAAAGGCGCGCTCGACACATCGTGCAGCCAGCGCGCGTTCGGCTTCGCGCCGGTCGTCGATCCATGCGTCATCCGCATCGCCCTTGATCCGCCAATGGGTCTTTTGTTTCATGGTTTCCAACCACGCATTCACGGCATCCTCGCCACGCTCGGTACGGACCTTGGCGGAATAGACGGCGAATGGCATGTGAGGAAATCGTTCGCGGTGGAGGCGGCGCAGGTTCACCTGATAGGCATGGAAATTCGGCGGGCCGAGCCATTCGCCGGAGATTCCGCAGCGTGCGACCGACTGAAAGTTTCCGGTGGGGGGATCGACTTCGAGGGTTTCCTCTTCGATGAACTGATTGCGCAAATCCGAGTGCCACAAGTGGCGGATGGCCTCCTCGCGGGTGAGGAAAACGCATTCATCGATCTTGCCGCGCCACAATGGTGGGTGCGGATCAGGGGCTTCGAAGACCGCGCGGCATCTGCCGCGTTCGGCGAGCAGGATTTTGGCGACGTCGTAAAGCGGATAGACACGTGCCACATGTTGGATTTCCTTGCCGATAAGATGGACGGCATGTGGATCGGGGATGAGCGTCACGCGAACGCCTTCTGCGGGTGAAGCCTCCTCGATGCGCGGCGGGCCGTCACGGTGCTCAACGGGTTTCCCGCCGCGATCCTGAAATGTGCGGTTGCCTCCATCACGGCCGCGAGAGCCGCCTCTACGATCATCCCCTCTACGATCATCGCCTCTACGATCATCCCCTCTGCGGTCATCCCCTCTGCGGTTGTCTCGGCGGGGCGGCCGATCCTCGGATGGGAAATCGGGTTTGGGCGTGGTCACTTGCGGGCCGCCAGTGGCACGTGCCCATGATGGACCGAGTGCAAAACTGGACAAGAGACTGCTCAACGGATCGTTATCTGAATCGCTCACGGGGTGAAGACTATCGAAGGATTTTGAAAATGACAAACTCCGCGTTGAGTCATTTTTGCATGCTGGAAAGGGTGTTCAGCAGTGTCAGAATGCGACCTGTCGCGCCGTCATGACGGACGAGGAGTTGGGCTGCGTTGCGAGTCATGGTCACTGCTGTTTGAGAATTCATAACACTGATAATCGCGTTGTGAAGTCCAGATTGATCGACAACGCGGAGGCACCCGTGCGCAGCGGTGAGACGGCTGGCCAATGGCTCGAAGTTTTCCATGTGGGGGCCGCAGATCACGGGTTTACCGGCGAGAATGGCCTCGGCGGGATTCTGCCCGCCTCGGGCGAAGAAACTCTTGCCGATGATCACCACGTCGGCGTGGGCCGTCCAATCGCGCAGCTCACCGGTGGAATCAATGAGCAACACCTGAGGACGATCATCGGACGACGCGAGCTTGCAAAGCGACGGAAACCGCGACCGCATCACCACCCCGAAGCCGGCAAGTTCCAGATCGTTTTTCACAGCGGCGCGGCGCTCCGCGTGGCGCGGCACGATCACGGGCAGCGCGTTTGGCACGGCGTCCCGGATGGCGGATGCGATCCACGCGTCTTCCCCGGCATGGGTGCTCGCGGCGAGGATGACCGGGCGCTGCTTTCCGAAAGCATCGAGCATGTCCTGGAAATCCGCTCGTTTCGCGGGTCGTGGGCCGTCACCGGGATCAAACTTCAGACTGCCGGTGTGATGAATCCTTTGCCGGTCCACGCCGAGGTTCCGCCAGATTTCCGCGTCCTCGGGTTCCTGGATGGCGACCGCATCTAACAGAGAAAAAACCGGGCGCACCCATGCGGCGAAGCGCCGGTAGCGGCGTGACGACCGAGGGGACATGCGTGCGTTGACGAGGGCAACCGGAATCCGGCGATCCCGGCAAGCAAATAACAGATAGGGCCACGCCTCGCCCTCTATCAGAACGATTTGCGACGGCTCGAAGTGCTTGCAATAACGCCGGACCATCGAGGGGAAATCAAGTGGCGCATAGGTGATCCGCAGTGCCTGGATGCCTGCGGTGCTTGCAACGGCGTGGCCGGTGGCGGTGCCGGTGGCAAGCACGAAACGCCGAGCGGGTTCGAGCACCAGCCATGCGCGGATGAGTTTCAGCGCGAGCAGGGATTCCCCCACACTGATGGCGTGGATGTGCACCGCGCCTTTGGGTTCGTTGTCGCGTGCCGTGGAGTAAACCGCCACCCGTTCACCGAGGCGCGTGCCGAAGCCGCCGCGCCGCAGCATTTTCACCAGCCAACCGGGAAAGGCCGCAATGAACAGCAGCGGCAGCAACAGCCGGTATAACAACAGGGCGGGAAACAAACGCATCGCTGCATACCATAGAAGGCCATTCGCAACAGGTAAAGCAGGATGACTGAATCCTATCAACGCTTCAGCCGCAGCGATCTCATGCAAGCCGTCAAGGACGGCGCCAAACTCCGCCTGCGTCCCAAAGTCATGACCGTGGCCACCACCGTCGCCAGCTTGCTGCCCATCATGTGGAGCCACCGCCAGGACACCGAAGTCATGAAACCCCTGGCCACCCCCGTCATCGGCGGTATAGGCTCTCATGGGTGAGTGGATAGAAATGCATTTGTTCAATGTCAATGCCGCATTTTTTGTAGGCGAATGCAGCGGGAAGACGTGGTCGAGGTTGCAAGCGGAAGCTTCGAATATACGGATTTTATTCCGTGCCATCACCGGCCCCGGCGGCATAGGATGCGCGCATGCCGTTTCGCAACCTAGGACTTGAGGACGAGATTCTGCGTGCCATCCAGCAAGCAGGGTACATCCGGCCGACGCCGGTTCAGGCGGCTTGCATACCCAAGGTGATGCAGGGACAGGACGTGATTGCCATTGCCCAGACGGGCACCGGCAAAACCGCGGCGTTTGTGCTGCCCATCCTGCACCGCCTTTCCCAGTGCCACCGCCAGGAGCAGTTGCGCGGCATCAAGGTGCTCATCCTCGCCCCTACCCGGGAACTCGCCGTCCAGATCGTAGACAACATCCGCGCCTATGGCCGTCACCTCCCGATCCGCACCGCCGCCATTTACGGAGGGGTCGATGAGGAAGCCCAAATCAAGGCCTTGCGCAAGGGCGTCCATATCATCGTCGCAACCCCCGGACGCTTGTTAGATCTACTGGAACGCCACAAACTCGATTTCAACCTGCTGGAAATCCTCGTCCTCGATGAAGCGGACCGGATGCTGCACATGGGTTTCCGGCCGGACATCGAGACCATCGTCGGCACTTTGCCGAAACGACGCCAAACCCTCATGTTTTCCGCCACCCTTTCCAAAGAGATCGAATCGCTGGCGCGCCGGTTCCTATATCAGCCGAAAATGGTCCAGATCGGCAAACGGTCGAACCCCGCAGACACCGTGACCCAGTGCGTCTATGAGGTGCCCGCTCACTTGAAAAACGCCCTCCTGCTGGAACTGCTCCGACAACCGGAATTCAAAAGAGTCCTCGTCTTCACCCGCATGAAGGACGGCGCGGACCGGCTCACGAATTTTCTCAAACTCGCCCAAGTGAAAGTCGCCAAGCTCCACTCCAGCCGCTCGCAGGACCAACGGCTCCAAGCCCTTCAGGATTTCAAGGACGGCAAAGCCCAGGTCCTGATCGCCACGGATATCGTGGCGCGCGGCATCGATATCGATGGCGTCTCCCACGTCGTCAACTATGATTTCCCGGTCAACCCGGAGGACTATGTGCACCGCATCGGACGCACCGGACGCGCCGAATCACCGGGCGATGCCATCAGCTTCGTCCCCAAACAGGATCTCAACCTGTTAGACATGCTCGAACTTTTCATTTGCCAGAGGCTCGTTAGAAAACATTTGCGAGGCTTCAACTACCACGCCCCCGTCCCTCCTCCCGCGCCCGGTGAGAAACCACCGCGCCGCGACTGGCGGAAACGCACCCGCGATATGGAGGCCATGAAAGCGGCCCCATCCTCAAAACGCCCTCCGCCAAAACCCGCTGACAGGCGCGGGAAAAAATAACATACTGTTCGAGATGGGCGTTCGCATCAACTTCTGAATCCGCCCCGGGCAAGACCTCAACCTGCCCGACAGACCCGGACTGTTCATCGACCGTTGCCGCGAACGGACTGGGTGGCGTGGTTTCGAATGCCACGCCTCCAGCCCCGCTCCCACGCCCGTGCGCGCCCGCATCCGTCAGGCTCAGGCCCTCTGGCCATTGCGTTTGGTGTCTGCGACGGCGCAGGCTCTTCCCACAAGCAAAAACCCGCGATTTCCGGCACGGGACTCCGGTCTTGATAACTGCCGCCAATATTCGACACTACGCCCATGGCAGAGCCTGATCTGTTCTCCTTCACCGCATCCCCCGGCCCGCAGGAACGCATCCGGGAATTGCGCGCTTTGTTAGAATATCATAACCGGCTCTATTACACCCTAGCGGCGCCCGTGATTTCCGACGCGGAATATGACAAGCTCTTTCGCGAACTTGAGGAACTGGAGCGAAAACACCCCGCCCAACACGATCCGAACTCCCCCACCCTGCGCGTCGGCGGCGCACCCATCGAGGGCTTCCAACAGATCCGCCACGCCGTGCCGATGCTCTCCATCGACGACGTTTTCGAACTGAGTCCCGAGGCCATGGAAAAATCCGGCGCCAGTCGCCCCGAACAGGAACTCATCGACTTCTATCAGCGCCTGCGGAAAAACCTCAAACGCGACGACATCACCGTCACCGTCGAACCCAAGATCGATGGCTGCGCGGTCTCCTTGCTCTACCGCGACGGCAAACTCGCCATCGCCGCCACCCGCGGCGATGGCCAGACCGGCGATGACGTCACCCACAACGTCCGCACCATCCGCACCATCCCGCTGGACTTGCAGGCGTCGCCCGCTGCAAGTTCCGACATTGACGTCGAGGGCCTCCTGCCTTATGGTCAAACCCATGAACACAACCCCGCAGTCGGATCGTCTCGCGGAAAGATTGCGCCAAGCCCGGCACAAGGCCTCGCTGAGCGGCTCGCGACTGACCTCGGAACAAGTGATGGAACGGATGTTTCGCAACGGTTCCGACAGGAAGCCCAATCCGTGGTATCATGGGCGCGCGAAAACGGACGACTCCTCGACGCTGCGCGATTCGGTGAACTCGCCGCTCGTTATCCTTCGTTAGGGGGCCAATCCGAGCACGTCGTTTATCATCTCGCCGGTACCCGGCGGGTATTGAAACTAACGATACCTCCGGCGTTCGGTGCTCAATCCGCCGCTCAGGCCTATCTCGCGAATCTCAGCGCGGCCAACCGTCTGTTCGGAGATGACATCCGTTTCCACGGCGTACTGGTAACCGCCAACGGGCCGTCGCTTGTCACTTCCCAGCCATTCGTCGATGGCACGCAACCAACACCCCCGGAGGTGGCGGATTGGTTCATGCGGAATGGCTATCATCCCACCGGCCATAACCGCTGGAAACACGCGGCAAACGGCACGGAAATCGCCGACGCCCATAGCGGCAATCTCATCAAAACCGAAGAAGGAGAACTCGTCCCAATCGACCTCCAGGTTCTATCAGAAGGAGTTGTCATTCCTGCATCCATCATCCCCTATCCTCTATCTTCGATCCCGCGCCTGCTGGAAATCCGCGGCGAGATCTTCATGCCCAACGCGGCCTTCGCCGCACTCAACGCCGCGCGTGACGAGGCGGGGTTGCCCGCGTTCGCCAACCCGCGCAACGCCGCCGCAGGCACCCTTAAACAACTCGATCCGAAAATCGTCGCCCAACGCCCGCTCGCGTTCCTCGCCCACGGACTCGGCGCATATGATGGACCCGCACTCGCAACCGAACACGATTTCCACGCGCTGCTCGAAGCGCTCCACATCCCGCGCAACCAACCGTTGCTCACCGTGCACAACCTCGACGAACTGCTCGCCGCCGTCGCATCTATCAACCAGCACCGTCACGATCTCGACTACGGCACCGATGGCGCGGTCATCAAGGTGCTGGACCGCGCCGAACGCGATCAACTCGGGTTCACCTCGCGGGCCCCGCGCTGGGCCGCCGCCTATAAATACCTGCCGGAGCAAAAGGAAACCACCCTCCTTGACATCACCCTGCAAGTCGGGCGCACCGGTGTCCTAACACCTGTTGCCGAACTAGCGCCCGTCCTCATCTCCGGGTCCACCGTCTCCCGCGCCACGCTCCACAATCAGGATGAGATCGACCGCAAGCTCATCCATATCGGGGCCACCGTGCTCGTCGAAAAAGCGGGCGAAATCATCCCCGCCATCGTCAAGGTGACGCACGCTGTCGCGGGGGTGCCGGTGTATTCGATCTATCAACACGCCGCCGGAAAGTGTCCGTCATGTGGCGGTCGGATTTCCCGGGAGGAAGGTTTCGTCGCCTGGCGCTGCGCGAATTTCCAATGTCCCGCACAAGCCGTCACCCGCATCAAACACTTCGCCTCGCGCAAGGCGCTCGACCTCGAAGGCCTTGGCGAGATCGTTGCGGAGGCCCTCGTCCGCCACGGTCATTGTCACACTCCGCTCGAGCTCTTCGGTCTAACGGCGGAGACCCTCGCCAACCTCAACCTCGGCAGTGATGACGCGGTGCGCCGCTTCGGCGAAAAAAACGCCGCCAAGGTGCTCGCCGCGTTGGAAGTTGCGAAATCCAAGCCACTCCACTGTTGGCTCTTTGCCATGGGCATCCGCCAACTCGGCGAAGCCGCCGCCAAGGAACTTTCACGACTCCACCGCACGTTTTCGGAACTAGCCAACTCGCCGGTTCTAGCGGAAATACTCCGCGACACCCGCGCCGACGCAAAGAAGAAAAACGAATTGCTCGCGCCATACTCGATCACCGGCGACGTCGGTCCCGCCGTGGCCGAAACCCTCACCGTTTTCTTCCGCTCGGACGCCGGCCAACAGGTCCTCGCCCGCTTGTCACAACTCGGCATCGACCCGCTATCGGACAACTATCACCCCATCGCCACTACAGCGGATCTATCAGCCATGCCGCTTGCCGGAATGACCTTCGTCATCACCGGTTCCCTCAGCATGGAGCGTGCCGCGATGAAGGCCTTCATCGAAAGCAAGGGTGGCAGGGTCAGCGGTTCGGTCTCCGTCAAAACCAGTTTCGTTCTCGCCGGAGAGGGCGGCGGATCGAAAAGTGCCAACGCCGAAAAACTCGGTGTCCCGGTCATCGACGAGGCGGGCCTGGCCTCCTTGTTAGAGAGAGGTTCTCAGCGTGAGTAAAGCTCGACGATGAGTTGCTCGTTGACGAGCGGGTCGATGTCGGCGCGTTCGGGCACGCGCGAAACAGTGGCTTCGAGCTTGTCCTTGTCCACGTTCAACCAATCGACCCCCGGCATTGCCTGGGTGAGGTCGGTCATGCGAACCACCAATTGCCGGGACGATGGCTTCGTGCCGATTTTGATCACGTCGCCCGGTTTCACCTGATAGCTCGGGATATCGACGCAACGGCCGTTCACGAGAACGTGTCCGTGATTGACGATCTGACGGGCGGCTTGGCGGCTGTTGCCGAAACCCGCGCGGTAACAGACGTTGTCGAGCCGGGTTTCCAATAG
This sequence comes from Akkermansiaceae bacterium, assembly GCA_903888515.1. Classification (GTDB taxonomy): domain Bacteria; phylum Verrucomicrobiota; class Verrucomicrobiia; order Verrucomicrobiales; family Akkermansiaceae; genus Luteolibacter. The sequence continues at coordinate 16,934 of CAISTY010000253.1, forward strand.
TTGGAGGAGGATCGCACCCGTCACGCCGCGGCGGCGGGCGGCTTCCTCATAATAACCACGGAATTGTTTTTCCAATACCCCGTATTGAAAACGAAGTTTCTGTTTTTCGCCCAAGGCGACGGAATATTCGCTCTTCTTTTTCCGACCGGCTCGCACCCCGTGCTGACCTGGCGGGAAATTGCGGCGTTCAAACGCCTTGGATGGACCAAAGAGGGAAACGCCGAAGCGGCGGCTGATCTTCGCGCGGGGACCTGTGTATCGTGCCATGATGGAGTTGCTGGGAAAAATTGGAATTACACGCGGCGGGCCTTTTTCGGGCGGCAGCCGTTATGCGGGATCGGGGTGACGTCACGGATCGAGAGAATTTCCAGACCCAGACCTTGCACGGCACGCACTGCGGATTCGCGACCGGATCCCGGACCTTTCACGCGCACGTCCACTTCCTTGAGCCCATGGCCCATGGCTTGGCGGCAGGCGTCCTGCGACACCACCTGCGCGGCATAGGCCGTGCTCTTGCGGGATCCCTTGAAGCCCATCTTGCCAGCCGTCGACCAACCGATCGAGTTGCCATTGACGTCCGTCACGCTGACCAGGGTGTTGTTGAAGGTGGCGGTCACATGGACCACGCCGCGGACCACGTTCTTCGCGCCCTTGGCCTTGTGGATTTTGATCTCCTCTTCACCTCCGCCGATCTCGGCGAAAATGTCGCGCCTGGCTTCTTTTTTCGGTGCCTCGGGAGCATTCGCAGCGGCCGGCACGGGAGCGACGGCCGGCACGGGAGCGACGACCGGCACGGGAGCAGCGGCCGGCACGGGAGTGACAGCTTCATTATTGGTTACTTCGTCAGACATGAGATGGAAATGCGGAGGTTATTTTTTGACGCCGACGGTCTTTTTCTTACCCTTGCGGGTACGTGCATTGGTGCGGGTGCGCTGGCCGCGGACCGGCAACCCGCGTTTGTGGCGGATCCCGCGGTAACAGTTGATGGAAGTCAAACGCTTCAATTGCGCTTGGCGCTCGCGACGCAGATCGCCTTCGACCATGATCGCTTCGCTTTGGATCACTTGGGAGATGCGTACCAGTTGCTCCTCGCTGAGCTGGCCGGTGCGGATGTTCGGATCGACCCCCGCGTGTTCAAGGATCTTGGCCGCCGTCGGACGACCAATGCCAAACATATACGGCAAGGACGCTTCGATGCGCTTTTCGTTGGGAATTTCAATACCTAGAATACGTGCCATGATGTGCGTGTGTTCGCGTGACCGCGTCGGTGGCCGGATGCCTCCAGAGATCCCGCGGGGCGGACGGTTTAGCAGAGAACCGGGAACTGGCAAGTCGGAAATGGAAAAATTCGCGCATCTTGCAAGATTTTATCGCGACTCCCGGATTTTCCGGGCATCCGGCGCGGCTACGGCACGTCCGGCAACGGCTCCGGCCATGGCGGATGTCTCGCTCATGGCTCCAAGCTCCCGGCGATTCGCTCTCACGCCATGATCTCCAGCGCCACTTGATCCGCCATCGCTTGCCCGGCGAGACGCGCCACGAGCACCAAGGCGAAATCCATGGCGGTGCCCGCCCCACGCGAGGTGATGAGATCGCCATCGACCACCACGCGCTCGTCAAGTCCGCCGCCGAGTTCCCCGCGCACCGAGTGATAGGCCGTGAAACGACGCCCTGCCAGCAACCCTGCGTCTAGCAGAACCAACGGCGCGGCACAAATCGCTGCCACCGGTTTGCCTGCGGCCGCGAAATCCCCAGCCAAAATGGCGGCGCGGCCATCACTGCGCATGAAGCCCACTCCGGGACCACCGGGAATAAGCAGCAAATCAAAGCCGGACGTATCGAGATCCGCCAAGGCGGCGTCTGTCGCCATGCGGATCCCGCATCGTCCAACCAGGATTTCACCCTGCAACGAGGCGATCACCACCTCGACACCCGCACGGCGCAGCAGATCGATCGGAGTGACGGCTTCCATTTCCTCAAAACCGTCGCCTAACAAACATAACACGCGCTTTTTCATGGCAGTTTGATTGGGGGGTTCAGTTGTTGTGTTTCAACGAAGCCCTACCGCATGGCGCACCCGGTCGAGCGTTTTGGCGGCTTCCTCGCGTGCCCGCGCGGCACCTGCGGAAAGCACTCTATCAACATAACCGGGATCCGCCAGAACTTCCGACCGACGCTCACGCATCGGCGCGTAATAATCCCAGTAGGCGTCGGCCAGACGTTTTTTGAAAACCCCGTAACCGATGCCGCCGCGCTCGTGATCCGCCACCATTGCGGCGTAATCCGCCTCACTGGCATAGAGTTTGTACAATGCCAGAATCGTCGAGTTGGCCACCGGCTTGGGCTCATCCACCGCAGTCGAATCGGTGGTGATTTTCATGATCAGATTTTTCAACGGCTTCTCCTCGCCGAAGATAGGCAGGGTGTTGCCATAACTCTTGCTCATCTTCCGGCCATCGAGCCCGACAATCACGGCGGTGTCTTCGCGGATGATCGGCTCCGGCAGAACAACCGTGCCATCGCCGAACGTCTCGTTGAGTTTCACCGCAATGTCGCGGGTGACTTCGAGGTGTTGTTTCTGGTCCCTGCCGACCGGCACTTGATTCGAATCGTAGAGCAAAATGTCCGCGGCCATCAGCACCGGATAGGCGAACAATCCGTGGTTCGCGGCAATGCCTTGGGCAACCTTGTCCTTGTATGAGTGGCACTTGGCTAACAGACCCATCGGACAAACCGTCGAAAGAATCCACGCCAACTCGTTAACTTCCGGCACCGCGCTCTGGCGGAAAAAAACCGCCCGCTCCGGATCTAGCCCGCAGCCAAGGAAATCCACCGCCAGTTCCCGCACGTTGTCGCGCAATGCCGCGGGATCCTGCGACGACGTCATGGCATGATAGTCGGCAATGAAATAAAACGCCTCGCCCATTTCCTGCAGGCGCACGGCGGGTTCGATCGCGCCGAAGTAGTTCCCGACGTGAAGTTTTCCGCTAGGTTGAAGACCGGTTAGAATGCGCATGGCGCATAGCATGGATTCGTGGCACGGACCTGGTCAAGCCGCACGCTCATAAAAAACCACGGCCGACACGTTCGATGTGTTCGCGCAGGCGGCATGATCAAGGCTTGCGTTGTTCCAAACCAGGAGACTCACCACCCGGCAACGGTACGGCCCATCCCGGGGAGACGCGCAATTCCGAAATCCCAACCGGCACCAACTCCTCCTCCAGGTCCGCTCGATATGATGACCATTCCTTGATCAAACGGAAGGTCACCGCCAACAACGTGGGCCCCATGAAAACCCCTACCAGACCAAAGGCCAACGCTCCCCCAATCACCCCGCAAAAAATCAGCGCAAACGGCATTTTGTTGCCCTGGCTGATCAAAAAGGGCCGTAAAAAATTGTCCACGCTGCTGATCCCGAGAAATCCCCATAACAACATGAAAACCCCATAACCCGGCTCATTCTGGGCAAACAACCAAAACGACGCCGGCAACCAAATGAGCGGCGGACCAAACGGAACCACCGCGAAAAAAAAGGTCAGCACCGCCAGCAAGACCGCTCCCGGAACCCCAGCAATCCAAAACCCCAGTCCCGCCACCAATGCCTGAACAACCGCAGTTCCCAAAATCCCGTAAATCACCCCCCGCACGGTATCGCCCGCCACCTTGATCAAATGACGGCCGCGGGCACCCGCCAAACGCTCCACCGCCACCGCCAGCCGTGCCGCAAGCTCGGGCGAGTCCCGTAACAGGAAAAACGCGAGAAACGCACTGATCAATACCTGCGCCACCCCCTGCACCACCGCCTTGCCGGCCGAAATCAACCACGACCGCGCCCACGCCAGAAACCTGCCTAACAAAACCACGACATGCGGGGAGTCCGTTTTCCGCTCTTCCTCCGCCGCGGCATCACCGGAGACATTGTTGACCGGAGCAGGTGTCTCCTGAACGAGCAATCCGGTCTCGGTTTCCACCACGATCTTCGGTCGCGGCGGCGGCGTTTTCACTTCCTTGTCGAGCTGATCCATCCAGCGGTTCCGGTCTTCCGCCAAAACCGACCAGTAAATCTCCAACTCATCGCCCACCACCGGTACCCGCCCAACCCACTCCGGCGGCGAATCGGGCACCGCCATGAACCAATTGCGCGTCGCCATCGCCAAATCCTTGCCGTCCTCGGCAATGCTGATCCCAACCAACACCACCGGCCCCGCAAACAAGATCGTCACCGTAAGCGTCACAAAACAGGCCGCCATCGTCCGTGATCCCCTGAACCAGCGGGTGAACATCCGTTGCATCGGATGCAGCGAATAGGCCAGAATCATCGCCCATATCAGCGCCGTAATGAACGGACGCAGCACGAAAAAACACCCCGTCAACAGCAACAACAGCGCCAAACCTCCCAACAAAGGTTCGGGTTTCCAGAAAACCTTGGGCTTTTCGAATGCCATCCGGCACGGATTCTAATCATGTGTTCGCTCATCTGCCAACGCGTTTCACATCTTTTTCACCGGCGGCCTCCAGGCACCCCGCCATCCCGCCTGCTGTTGTGCCGCCCCGCTTCTTTCCATTTTCCCAGCTTGCAATCCGCACGCTCACCGGGAACACTCCCGCTTCGTTGGGGCTGCTTCCCGGCATTCAATCCTCATACCCCGTTTATGAAACCGCGTCCCGCTCTTGCTTTGGTGTTGGCCACATCCATCTTTTCCGGCCTGCCAACCCGCGCCGAAGAATCGCCAACCCCAGCCCCTATCCCGGTCGCAACCCCGGTCGCAACCCCGGTCCCTACCCCGGCCCCAGCCCCGATTTCGGCTCCCGGCGGCCCCATCGAAGTCAACGGAATCGCCGCCAAAGTCAACGGGCGGGTCGTGACCAAAAACCAGGTGTCCTTCATGCTGGCCCCGATGTACGCCCAGCTCGCCGCCCAATTCCCGCGCCGCGGCCCCCAGTTCGAGACATTCTTCAAGGAGGCCAAGGCCAAAATCCTCCAGGAACTGGTGGACCGGCAGATCATCATCGACGAGTTCAAACAGTTAGGCGCGTCCATCAAACCCTCCATCATCGATGAGGAAATCAAACGCCAAATGCGCGAACTCTACAACGGCGATGAAGTCAAGTTCCGCTCCGAACTCAAACGCAGCCGCCTGACCATGGATGGCTACCGCGAAATGACCCGCGAAAAAATGATCGTCCAGGCCATGCGCGCCCAACAATTCTCCGACGCCCCGCCACCCCTCCCTAACGAAATTCAAAAGGCATACGACGAAGTCAAACTCACCCTGCGCGACGTCTCCAAGGACGTGATTACCTTCCAAAAAATCTTCATTCCCGCATCCGATCCGCAGAAACCCACCGCCACCCCGGAAGTCCAACTCGCACTTGCCGAGGACCTCGCCAAGCAACTCGCCGAGGGCAAGGACTTCACCGAACTCGCCAAGGTCAATTCCAAGGATGCCTTCGCCGAACAAGGCGGCCTCCAGGAAAACGTACCGCGCCCCGACCTGTCACCGGAATTCGCCGCCATCATCTTCGATGCCCCGGTCGGAAAAATCGTTGGCCCGCTGCTCGATCCTAGAGGATTCACCCTGGTCAAACCGATCAAAATCGTATTCGGCCCGCATCCCCCACTCGATAAAGTCCGCGATATGATTGAAGAACGGGTACGCAGAAAAAAAACCTCCGCCCAATACGAACGCTGGATCGAAAGCCGCCGCAAACGCGCCATGGTCGATATCCGCATCTGATTTCCAGCGTGACCGTGGTGATACGGAATCCGGGAAATACAAACTGCCCGGCGACAAGGCCGCACGTTTCCGCATGTGTCCACAACATCCATGTGTTAGCCACGCATCACGGTGACGACGAAAACCCTGCGGAATCCCGCGCGCTGGAGGGTTTTGGCGCACTCGTTCACGGTGGAACCGGTGGTGAGCACGTCGTCGATGAGCACCACGCCATCCGGGGACGACTCGATCCAGCGGCGTCCCTGGCGGGTGATCGCAAAGGCACCACGGAGGTTTTCCATGCGTTGTTTGCGGGTGAGGCGTGTTTGGGTGTCGGTCTGGCGGGTCCGGCGCAGGGCTGTTAGGACGGGCAATCCGGTGTGCCCGCCGAGCACCCGGGCGATTTCCCACGCTTGGTTGAAATGCCGGTGCTGCAAGCGCCTGCGGTGGAGGGGCACGGGCACCATCGGCCATGATCCTTCCAACGCCGGGGCCAGCCGTGGGTCGGCGAAGGATTCCCGGGCAAGGCGTCCCAACTCGCGCGCCAAGTGAATCTGCCGGTTGTATTTCAGACGATGGATCAATTCGAGCGTGCGCTCGTCACGCACCATCGCCGGCCGGGCGAATTCGAAAGCATACGAAAGTTCGTGGCAGTTGGGACAGGCGAACGGACCGTCGATCTTCCCTTGAAACATCTCGCCGCAGCACTGGCAAAACGGAGCGGCCAGACGCGGCAAGTCACGGTCGCATGCGTCGCACAGTGCCCGGCCATGCTTGAGGCTCACGCCGCAAACCGCGCATGACGGCGGATAGAGCCCGTCGAGCATGCCTTCGAGCAGACCGACGAACGCCTTTCTCCATCCGGAATGTTCGGGCACTGGCGCGTTGCTCATCACGCCCATGTTGCCAAGCCGCCCTGCGGAATGAAAGCCCCGGCTCGCGATATTGTGGGATTGCGTCCGTCCGTCCGGTCCGCTAGTCTCCCGCCATGATCCGCACCGAACCGGTTGGTCACATCCGCTGCCAATGGGGCGAAGGCCCGATCTGGTGGCAGGACGCCCTCTATTTCGTGGATACGGCGGGCCGCCGCGTGCACCGCTACGATCCGGTCGACGACAGCCAACGCTCATGGGAGGTGGGCCAAAACGTCGGCACCATCGTCCCGCGCCAGCGCGGCGGATTCGTCATCGCGAGTGATAAAGGGTTTCATTTTCTCGACGAGGCAAGCGGGGTGCTCACGGCGATCGCCGATCCGGAACATGACAAACCGAACAACCGCTTCAACGAAGGCAAATGCTCGCCCGACGGCCGCTTCTTCGCCGGCACCATGAGCCTCACCCGCAAAACCGGCACCGCCAAACTCTATCGCCTCGATCCCGACCTCACGGTTCACGTAGCCTTCGGCCCGGTCACCACGTCCAATGGCATCGTCTGGTCCGCCGATGGCAAAACCGTCTATTATATCGATACTCCGCGCAAAAATGTGCTCGCCTTCGATTACGACGCGGGCCATCTGCGCAACCACCGCATTGCGATTGCCACCGGCCACATCGACGCCTCGCCGGACGGCATGGCTCTCGATGCCAACGGCCACCTCTGGATCGCCTTCTGTCACGGTGGTTGTGTCTCGTGTTTCGATCCGGAAAATGGCAACGAACTCCACCGCATCTCCCTGCCCTGCCTGGAAACCACCGCCTGTGCCTTCGGCGGACCCGATCTGGCAGACCTGTTCGTCACCACCGGCGTCCACAAAACCGCCAAAGAAGAACACGCCGGCCGCCTCTTCGTCATCCGCGGCCTCAATGTCAAAGGCGTGCCCGCATACGCCTTCGCGGGGTGATAAAACCGGGCGCCGGCTGATCCCCGCCCGCAGGTTTCTTCGCCAGAATCTACGGCTCATCAGCACCGCAATCGATAACATCAGCAGTCCTACGCTTCCCGGTTCCGAGATGCCCGTGGTTTGCAGAATCCAATCCTGATAGGGATCCACCAGGACACACCCGCCGGTGTCCCCGAAGCGTCCGCCGTAGCCTTCCGTGAACGTGTTGATCCCGACCAATTCCCAGCCGTCGACCGTCTGCCTGAGCGCCGCGCCGCCCGAGTCGCCGGGACCAATGATCGTCTCGATGTCGTTGCCAAGGCTGCCTCCCGTCAGCCCGGTGGTGCCCGGCGCGTCAAAGTCATAGCGGAAAACTTCCGCACGTCCTGATCCCTCGTCGTCGAGTTGGAAACCGTCGATGACATTGGAGCCGAATCTGCGGTCCGTGAGGCTGGCGCTGGTGGTATAACCATAACTCCCGTAGCCGGAGCGCCCGAACCCGACAAGCGTGATGACATCGCCGATCCCGGCCCCGTTGCCCGGCGTCGGAAAGCCCATGCCCGCGGGCAACGGCACGGTCAGGTGCAGCAGCGCCAGATCGTCGTTCACCGAGGGATTGGCAAAGCCGGTGAATGAGGCGTGTAGGCCTGGCCCACCGCAAACGACCCGTAGCCCGGTAAATGAAAGGTACAGCCCCACCCGGCGTCGGGCAATCCGTCGTCGTTGAGGTCCGTGTTGTGCCCGGCGGTGATCACCCATTCAGCGGACAACGCCACCGCCGAACCCCGGTAGTTCACGCCACCACTGGAAATCGCCAGCGCCCCGACAAATGAAAACTCACCCGCCGTGTCGAGCCGAGCGCTCGGTGTGTCGGCGGGCAGCGCGGTCTCGCCGCCAGCCATGATGGTGGCGAGGGCGGTGCCCCCAGCCTTGCATGTTAGAAACAGGATGCCGCACAAGCACAGTTGCCAAGCACTCATGGCAAACTGATGAGTGACACGATGTTACGCGTGACTTGTTCAAGGATTGCGGCCGAGGCTTTCGCGGCATATGTCACACCACGCGTTTTCCAATCCATATTCTTCAAATGATCCGAAAGCGCCACCCCTCTGATAGTCTTTGTGTGAATAGGAACCTCGAAAGGATAGCCTTTAATTTGACTGGTGATAGGAACCATGACAGCAAGCCCGGTCTTTTCGTTATAGATGCGTGGGGATAAAACCAACGCGGGCCTTTTCCCGGATTGTTCCCTGCCAGCCTGCGGAGTAAAATCCGTCCAAACCAAATCACCGCGCTCCGGGATGTATCGGGACTTCACCATATTTCCTGACCCTGCGGAGTCCCCCATTCAGTTTGAAGGTGAACGTTTTCAGGCGTGATCGCCGCGCACAACTCGACAATTCCCGACTCATCTGGCATCTTGCTGACCTTGAGTCCATGCCCGGAAATGTGGATTTGCACCTGATTTCCCGCAACAAAGTTCTCTGCTTTGACGACCGCACTTGGCAAGCGCAACGCGATGCTATTGCCCCATTTCTTCAAAATCGCCGTCGTTGTCATGCGTCAAAAATGCTTCACGCCCCCCGGTTTGTCAACCCAGTCCGGCAAGGTCGATCCCTGATACCAGACCCGCATGAGACCCGCCCGGAGCGTTCGATCCCGCATCCACGGGACTACCAGCGCCGGGCGGGCGGTTTTTGGTTTTGTCGCACTTTTCTAACGGGCGCGAGCGGGACGGCGGCCGGTTCAGTCCCATGCTCATGGTGGTGCCATCCGGCACCGTTGGTCTGAGCTGCGGGCTACGCGGAACCCGATGTTGTTGTTGCTGTTGGTCGGGTTGTTGTTGTTGCGGTTCGCGACACGGCAGTTTTACTGCGGCTTCCTGAACGCATCCTCAGGCAATTCGAAGCGACGGATGACGGCCTTCTGATAGGGACCGGCAACTTCGCCCGAGCTTGTTGGGACAGGGAAGGAAACCTTGCCGCCGTGGGTGTCCTTGCACAGCATGATATGGCTGCCCTTGCCGCGGTTGACAAAAACCACAATCGCCGGATCGAACTCCTTCACCCGCTGGAGGAAATCACGGAGTTTGATCGGCTTGACCATTCAAGCGCACTGGAAAACGTTGCTGCCGATCCGGGCCACCTGGACATCCGTCCACTCAAGAAACCGGGTGGACCGGGCCGGAGCATTCATCCTGGAGCGCGCCATGCCGAGGACCGCAAGGTTGGTTTCATCCCAGAGCTTCTGGATTTCAAGCGGAGCCGGATGAAACGGGTTGATCTTTTCCTGTTTGGCAAATGATAACTGCGCCTCGACATTGGAGCGAAGTTCCCGCAAGGCCGCCGCCTCGGTCGCCCCGGTGCCGATCAGATCCATTTCCAGGGCGTGTGCCACCCACAGCCCGTCTTCGGGGTAAATGATGGCGCGGAGTCGCAGCGCTTGCATGGCCCTAACGTGGTGTCCTGCGGACTGGAATGCAAGGCCGGATTTCAGCCACTATCCACGATACAATCCGTTGGGCGTGCCCGTCAAGTTAAGGCGTATAGCCGTCAGGCTTCAAAGACCAGTCCGTCATCGGCGGTGGAGAATGCCCCGCCGGTGATGATCGTAAGACAAACCAAACACACTTGCAGCCAGTTGGGGGTTGCACCTCCACTTGGAATGTCCACCGATACACAGGCTGGCAATTCGGACCTGGCCTCCGGTATCCGGCCCCCAGGCCCTCCACTCGAAGCGCCCGATTGACGCATCTATTGCGGGGATGGCGTCACTCGTTTCCTAACAAATTAACGAATTCATCAAGCAGTGATTTGAGGCGGGGTTCGCGGGCGATGGGGGTGGGTTTGTCGAAGCCGATCCAGATGGCGGTGGCGCCGTTGGGTCCGAGGCGCAGCGTCCAGGCGTCGCGTTCCGAGCCGGTGGCCCCGGTGAAACAGCGGGTCCCGTTAGAGCGGCGCAACACACTGGTGGCATCCAGTGCGGCGCCCTGGCTGAGGGCCTGCGTGAGTTGGGGTTTCGCGGTGTAAATCACTTCTCCCGTCGCATCGCGGATTTCACGGATCCAATAGGGTTTCGGACGTTTCCCCTTATTGCCGAGCGTGGCAAGACCAACAGACATTTCCATGGGGGTCGCGGCGACCGATCCGCGGAACAAGTCCTCGGTTTCCAGAAAAGGTCCGTCAAAACCGCAGCGTTTGGCCAGGCGTTCGACTTCCGCCGGGCCGATTTGGCGACCGGTTTGCACCGGTTTTCCTGGCAGCACGAGTTTCCCGCGTTCGGCGGCAGCGGCCGCGACAAATGGTTCGAATGCCGAGCCGAGATCCCGGCTGGAGCGCGTTCGGTCAAAGCGTGAATGCCCGAAATCGCGGCCACCGATCCATGCGAGGATGGCACCGGTGCGGGTCTCGGTGGTGACAGCGGCGTACTGCACGTACGCCGGATTGGTTCCGGGCGTGTGGTTCTTGTGCGTCGGGTGCTTCCAGGATTTTTCCAACTCCAGATTTTCGACGGCGTGGGTGAGTTCTACTTCCAAACGCATCTGCCATGCGGCATCCAGAGTAGTGTATATCCGGAGCCCGCCGAACTGGATGTCGCCTTCGTCGAGAATGCTGTCCAACTCGCGGCGGACGGCTTGCAGCGCGTATGAGGTTTGGTTCTCGCGCTGCTCGTTGTCCACAAGTCGGACGGGTTCTGCGGCAATGGCCTCACTGCGGGCCGCGTCGATCAACCCCATGGCAATCATCCGCTTGAGCGTTTGGTTGCGTTGTTCGATCGCGGCTTCCAGATTGTGAAACGGTGAGAATATGTGCGGCCCGCGGATGATCCCCACAAGCATCGCACACTCACCGTCGCCAAGAGCACGCGTGGATTTCCCAAAATAGGTGCGCGACGCTTGTTCAATGCCTTCCGCTCCGGCTCCGAAATAGATACGGTTCAGATAACAAGTCAAAATCTCATCCTTGGTGTAACGCGCTTCAACACGCAGCGTCAGCGCGATTTCCAGGAATTTCCGGTGCAGCGATTTCTGCTTGATCTTGAAGCTGTTGCGGGCGAGCTGCATGCTCAGTGTCGAGGCTCCCTGCGTGAAACCGCGGTCCTTGAGGTTTCTAACAGTCGCGCGCGCGAGGCCGCGGATATCCACACCGTGATGATCGAAAAACCTGGCGTCCTCGCGGGCTTGCAGCGACTTCACGAGAAAATCCGGAATATCCTCGCGCTTGACCAGCTTGCGGCCACCTCCGCCAGGTGCGTCGATCTCGACGCCCTTGCGGTCATAACAAATGGTGCCGACGGGTAATCTCGCGACTTCATTCAAATCAAAGCGCATCGCAAGCATGAAATAAAAGAACGCAATGGCGGAAAACACGATCAATCCGAGCACCGAAAAATAACACAGCAGACGCAGCGGACCATGCAGCCACTCGGGAAGCCATTGCTGCCAGAAAGGTGGGGGGCTGATAGGACGCCAGGTGGACATGGGTGGTAGGTGTTAGTCAATGGTCAATGGTCATTGGTCAATGGTCATTGGTCAATGGTCATTGGTCATTAGTGAATATGCGTTGCTCATTTCTTTCTCTTCACTGATGACTGATGACTGATGACTAATGACTGATGACTAATGACTGATGACTGATGACTGATGACTGATGACTAATGACCAATGACTAATGACCAATGACTCAATGACTTCTTCACGGTTCATCCACGATTTCGGCACGGAGGGGTTCCTCTGCCACGGGGATCGCGCGCAACGGTGCGTTCCCGCTTGCGGATGATGCCTGCACGGCGGATTCATCAACGGCTAGGGCGCGGGCGGGATGGATCGGGCAAAGGTCGTTGGCGGGTAAAACGATGTCCCCGGGAACTTGGTCTGTATGGGCGGTGGCCGCCGCAGTGCAACCTGCGGTGGCACGCTTGCCGGAGAGCCGGCAGAGGTCCACGCTGACGAGCTTGGTTTTGTGATGCAGATTGCCGGCCTTGTAGCCGAGGCGCTCAGAGGTCTTCATGAGATCGACCCACACCGGCAGCGCGAGCACCGCGCCGTATCCGCCATGGAAGATTTTTTTCGGGGTGTCGAATCCGACCCATACCGCGCAGGTGAGGGTGGAGGTGTAGCCGGCGAACCATGCATCCTTGAAATCATTGGTGGTGCCGGTCTTGCCGGCACAGGGTTTGTCAAAACCAAGGCGTTGGATGGATGCGGCGGTGCCTTGTGTGGCCACCTCGTTGAGAATGCGCGAAATCGACCATGCGGAACTGCCGCTGGCCGCAGGATAGGAAAGCGGCAGTGTCGAGTACAGGACGTTGCCATCCTTATCCTTGATTTCCGCAATCAGATAGGGACGATAGCGTACGCCGTCGTTCGGAAAAATGGTATAGGCCGAGGCGACCTCCCATGGCGTGGCCTCCCAGGAACCGAGATACGATGACGGATTATCAGGTATCGGTGTGGTGAATCCGGCTTTGGCGGCAACCTCCTTGACGTGCGGCAGACCGGCATGGTTGCCGACGCGCACGGACATCGTGTTGCGCGACCGGATCAGGCCGTAGGCTGCCGGTTGCATGCCGCCGAACTTGCCATCGGAGTTGTTAGGTCTCCAACTCCCCCCCCCTTTGATCTCACCGGCCTCGATCGGGCCGTCGCTGACCAACGTGTCAGGATGCAGTCCTTGGTCGAAAGCCGCCAGATAGACGAACGGTTTGAATACCGAGCCGAGCTGGCGGAAGGCGTCCGTGGCACGGTTGAAGCGTGATTCGTTGGCGTCCCGCCCGCCAACCACGGCGAGCACGGCGCCGGTGTGGTTCTCGATGACGACCACCGCGCCTTGGAGGTATGTGGTTTCACCACGCTCGCTTTCGGGGATTTTCCGCCAGGCGTCGCGCGTCGGGTGGATGTATCCGGACAGGCGCTCGACATCACGGAGTTTTTTGTCAAGCGCCTCCTCGCATTTCTTTTGGATACGGAGGTCGATGGTGGTGATGATTTCGAGGCCGCCAAGTTCTATGTCCTGTTTTTCCAAGATGATTTCCAGATCGCTGCGGATGGCGTCCATGGCATAAGATTCGCGGGCCTCGCGCCGCCATTTCGGCCGTACCATGACGGATTGTTTTTTCGCCTCATCCGCTTCGGCGCGGGTAATGGCATGGGCCTTGACCATGCGTTCGAGCGTGGTGTCGCGCTCGCGGGTGGCATGCTCCAATGAACGGAACGGATTGAATGAATCGGGTCCGCGGACAATGCCGGCGAGCAAGGCGGCCTGTGACAAGGTGAGTTCGGACGGGTGCTTTTCAAAATAGATGCGGGACGCTTCGCCGACGCCCTTGATCTGGCGCCCCCAGTTGATTTGGTTGATATAGGCTTCGAGAATGCCTTCTTTGTCGAGGGTGGCTTCAAGGCGGATGGCAAGGGCGATTTCAAGGAACTTGCGGTCGATTTGGCGTGCGATTTCGCCGCGCTTTTCGCCGTGTTTGAGTTGGAAAATATCGGAGACGAGCTGTTGGGTGATGGTGGAGGCACCCTCGCGTTTGCCTTGGGCGTTTTTCGTGATGGCACGCACAATGCCGATGGGATCGATGGCTCCATGCGAGAAAAACCGTTCATCCTCGCGAGCGAGGATCGCCTTGCGAAAGTTTTCGGAAACCTGGCGGAGTGGAATCACCGAGCGTTTCTCGCCGTGGATCCGGCCGATTTCCTCGCCGAGATGATCGCGGATGATGGAGCGCTCGGGCATGGCATGGATTTTAGCCAGATCGTAGCGCTGGGCGCGGATGCCGTAAATCACCGCCAGCAAAACCAACACATAAAAACCGGCCACAACCGGATATCCCGCAGCACGGGTAAAAAATCTCACCGGTTGGACGAGCCTGCGCGTGAGTAGATTGAACGCATGAAAAGGCCAGAACAACAACAACGACCCGCCCCCGGGGCCACGAGAGTAGGTGGCGGGAGCGTCCTTGCGACGGCGCGTGTTTTCCTGCGGGTTGCGTTTTGGCATCGGCGGGCGCATCATAAGCGGACCGAACACGCCAATCCATCCTTGATTCCTGAAGCCGACACAAAAAAAATCCACCCCGCAATTTCCCCCTGCAATTTCCCCCTTGCTGTTTTTTGGCGCCAGCGGACCCTACGGCCAGGTTGCAAACGTTCCAGACAACCATCACAAGATATGCCCATTCATATCAAGGAAAGCAAGGGGCCGGATACGAGCTGTGAAAGCCATGAGAAACAGGTGTTTCATGAGCCGTTCCGGAATGGTGGTTTTGTGAACGGCGAGGTGGTCGCCTGCGGATCACGCACGGTGCCCGGAAAGTTCCGTGCCATGAGACAGTCGTCCTGCCTGTCCTGCACTCGAGAGACAAAGCGCCAGATCCAGTACGCTTTGAATCACGCAACGATGAAAGGAAACCCGATTCCCACACTCATAGGCCTATGCTTGTGCTGGCTCTGCGGCAGCCTCCAGATGCTCGCCCGCGAACCGTCGCGCAATCTACAGGATCTTGTGCAACTCGAGTCCAAGGTGGCTGCGGTCTCACGCAAGGTCGGGCCTGCCACGGTGGCGCTGCTCTCCGAGCAGACGGGCTCCTCCGGTTCCGGCGTGGTGGCCTCGGAAGATGGCCTGATCCTCACCGCTGCCCATGTGGTGCAGGGCGCGGATTCATTACTGGTGGTGTTCCCGGATGGCAAACAAGTGCAGGGCAAGGTGCTCGGCGCTAATTACTCGAAGGACATCGCCATGGTCAAAATCACCGGTTCCGGCAAATGGCCGTGCGCCACCATGGGCGCGTCCAAATCGTTAGCGGCCGGTGACTGGGTGCTCGCTCTCGGTCACTCGACCGGCTTCGACGCGGGTCGCCCGCCGCCCGTGCGCTTCGGCCGCGTGGTTTCCAAAGGTCCGGGCAACTTTCTAACAACAGATTGCACGTTGATCGGCGGCGATTCAGGGGGTCCCTTGTTTGATTTGAACGGCAACATCATCGCCATCCATTCGTCCATCGGCCAATCGCTCACTAACAACAACCACGCCGGCATCGACGGATTCCGCGACGACTGGGACCGCATCCTCGCAGGCGAAACATGGGGCGCTCTCTCAATGAACCCCTTCGCCAATCCGGAAATGCCCGTGCTGGGAATCGGCATGGCCATGATGCGCGGCGTCAAGGGCGTGATCGTCGAAAGCGTGGTCCCCGGCTCACCCGCCGCCGCCGCAGGTGTCAGAACCGGCGACTTGATCCGCAGCCTCGATGGCAGCGAGGTGGAAGACGGCGGGGCATTGCTGCAGATGCTCGCGAAACGGCAGGCGGGCGATGCCGTGAAACTCGGTGTGCTGCGCGACAAGGAAAGCCTGGAAGTGAAGGTCACCCTCAAACGCCGCAACGAACTTTTCGAACAAAGGTAAACCATAACTCATGGACATCAATAAATCCATCATCCCAATCCTTGGTGTGGTCTTGTGTCAGACGATGGCTTCGGCCCAGGATGACATCCCATTGCTCCGTCCGGAAGAACGCCAGGCCGTCGACTCCCAAACCGCCGAGTTCAACCAGTCGCTCATGCCGGCTCTAACCAACGCGGCCAAGTCCACAACGCGCATCTGGGCGGGCTCCCGGCGCCTTGCCTACGGCACCGTCGTCGGCGATGGCCACCAGGTTCTAACAAAATGGAGCGAGATCGCACGCGCGTCCGACAACCTGCGCATCGAGACGTCCGGCGGCGAGGTGCGTGCGGCCAAGGTGTCCGGCGTCTATGAGGACGAGGATCTCGCGCTGTTGGCAATCGGCGGGGCGGCTCTCACTCCGGTCCAATGGTCAAAGGACCCCCCCGTGCTGGGCGCGTTTCTAGCCGCTCCACAACCGAACGGACGCCCCGCCGCCTTTGGTGTCGTGAGCGTGCTGGAACGGAATCTGCGCGACACCGACCAGGCCTATCTCGGAATCGGCTGTGATCTGGGTTTCAGCGGCCCCGGCGTGAAAATCAAGGAATTCACCGCCCAATCCGCTGCTGCAGCCGCAGGACTGCAAGCGGGAAATATCATCCTCAAAGTCGGCGAGCGACCGGTCTCCGGCCTCATGGAACTCAAGCACGCCTTGGTCGGCGTCAACCCGGGATCCACGGTCGCGTTGCTCGTGCAAACCGACTCCGCTACAAAGAAGTTTTCCGTGGTGCTGGGAAATCGCCCGCAACTGCCGAATTTCCCGGATCAGCGCCTGCGCCAAATGGAACGCATGGGCGGCCCTATCAGCCGGGTGCGTGCTTCGTTCACTCATGCGATCCAGTCCGACATGCGCCCGCAGCCGGATCAAATCGGCGGCCCCGTGGTCGATTTGAAGGGACAGGTCGTGGGCATTACCGTGGCGCGTGCGGACCGTACCCGTTCGTTCATCATGCCCGCCGCCGCCGTGCAAAACCTGCTGCAACAAAAACCGGGGGATCCGGCATTGGCCAAAACGCATCAGCCGGATGACGCTCCCTCCATGTCTGTTAGAAGGCGTGCCGCGCAAGGCCGGCAACCCGCCGGTGATGCAGAACTCATGCGCCGCCACATGACCGAAATGCAGCGCCTGATGGAACACATGCGTGAGGAAATGGATCGCCTGGATCCCTGAAGAAATGCCCATCGTACTTGCCTCCGCATCTCCCCGCCGCCGTGATTTGCTCGCACGGGCGGGCGTGACTTTCGAGGTGGTGGTTTCTCCGGCAGAGGAAATTCATGACGCATCCATGACTCCCGAAGTGCTGTGCGAATGGAACGCCACACTCAAGGCGGTGGCCGTCGCAGCCGTGCGGCCGGATGCCACCGTGATCGGCTCCGATACGCTCGTTTTCATCGATGGCGAACCGCTGGGCAAACCAACGGATCTGGATGAGGCCTATCAGATGCTGCGGCGTCTGGCAGGACGGACCCACCGAGTCTGTACCGGCGTGTGCATGATTTTCGCGGGTGGCGCGCGCAAGGTGTTTCACGAGACCTCGGAGGTCTCCTTCCGAACGCTCGACGATGACGCCATCCGGGACTATTTCACACTTGTCAATCCGTTAGACAAGGCCGGCGCCTACGGCATCCAGGAACATGGCGAACGTATCATCCACTCCATCCGCGGAAGCATCGACAACGTGATGGGCCTGCCGGTTTCTCAAGTCGTCGCGGCGTTGCGCGACGGGCATGGCTCGGAAAATCAATGAGATGAATGACGGATTTCCCGCATCCGGCACGCCAGCCGATGAATGCCCGCATGCCCCCCCCACACAAATGGGAAATTGCCGAATTCTTCCATCATTTCACCTCCCATCATTTGCCAAACTCTGCCAAGCCCTCCGCCTTCTTCAGGTGGCGCGCTACCGCCGGGAGCGCACGCCCATGTGATGTGATAGAATCGCTTTCAGCTTTGCCTGCGGCCATGCCAGTCACGGCTGCGACGGTTTTTTTCCGAGTTCGCCAACGCTCTCACCGCGTTCCGCTCCCAGCTTTGCCTGACGCGGCTTTTCCCCTCCCTCCGTAGGGCGATTGGCTGAGCCGGGCAATGCATTACGGCTTGAAATGTTTGATTTTGGATTGGGGGCGGACTCAGACACCTCATTGCCGCGCTATGCCAGCGGCCATTGCTGTGACGGTCGCGTTGTCTGAGTTCTGAACCTCCCGCTCCCCGATCACCATCTTGGTCGCGGAGCGACCGCATGATGGTAGCCGTGGGTTTCAACCCACGGTTTTCGCGCGTCCCATGAGGGATCGCGTCGCGGAGCGACGCCTGAAACCACGTTGCCCTTTGGTCCTCGCCCACATCAAGCGTCGCGACGCGACGCATCATTCATATCACCCACGGAACCGTGGGTTGAA
>CAISTY010000254.1 GCA_903888515.1 Akkermansiaceae bacterium
AAGGGTTCAATTTGAAGGTAGGGCTAACGATCCGCAAAGCCTTTGGATTCAGGAACTTCTGCCATTTGCAAACCGCCCTATATCACCAGTTAGGCTACCTTCCAGAACCCAAAACCACCCACAGATTTTGCGGATGAGCCTCTTTTTTCTACTCCAGACTCGCCGCCAATGATCCGCCGCCTTCAAGATAATCAACCAGCGCCATCATAGAGACGCCGCTACAACACCGCACTCTAACGATCACACATTCCAGGGCCGCCGGTGCCTGCGCTCAGGCGTCGCGGAACATAAGGAGGGGGTACTTTACTGTCCCCCTCTGGGTCTTTTCATCCGCTTGAAGACGCGACAGGAATGTCGCGACTCCTTATGGCGCGCGCTGCAGGGACCTTTCTGCATTTTCACTGGATCTTTGGAAGTGGCACCCCGGCGCGGAAGAGTGAAAGCCCTTGCACTCAAGAGCATGCTCGGTTATGTAGGCGTCGTCGGCCAACAGGCATGAAATCTGTTACAATGAAAATTCCATCGTCCCGGAGGATTGTTCTCGTGAGTTTGGCGTGTGGCGGCATCGCTGTCATGCTGCTGTTAGGTCATGCCGTGTTTACCCGTGCACCGTCCGGGCGGGGCATGGAGGACGCCATCTGGGCGGCCCGTTTGACGGCGGCGGGACAGGACCGCGAGGGATTGGAAATCGTCTATCCGCTAGATGAAACGGTCTTCCCCCCCGAGATCGCCGCGCCGACTTTTCGTTGGCGGGACAAGAACCCCAAGGCCGATGCCTGGCTCGTCGCCATCGAATTCTCCGGCGGGAAAGAGCCATTGAAAGCGCTGACGCGAGCCGCGGAGTGGACCCCCACGCCAGAACAGTGGCGGGATGTCACGACCGGATCCCAGGCGGCACAGGCCAAGGTGACGGTCCTTGGCGTCAACCGGACCGCGTCTCACAAGATTCTATCTTCCGGCACGATTCGCATCGGCACGTCCAGGGATGAAGTGGGCGCGCCGCTTTTCTTCCGCGAGGTGAACCTGCCGTTTCTAACAGCAGTGACCGACCCGGCGAAATACATCCGCTGGCGCCTGGGTCCCATTTCTTCGCTCCAACCGCCGCCCATCGTTCTGGAAAAGCTGGCGGTTTGCGGCAATTGCCATTCGTTTTCCAAGGACGGCACCACGCTCGCCATGGAAGTCGATTCGGGTAATGAAAAGGGCGGTTATGCGATTGCTCCGGTGAAGGAGGAAATCGATCTCGACCCGTCAAAGGTCATCGATTGGAATGACTACAAGCGCGACGCCGAGGAGCCGACCTTTGGCTTGCTGTGCCAGATTTCACCCGATGGCAGGTATGTGGTGGGCACGGTCAAGGACCGCGCGCTGGCCGTTTACAAGCCGGACATCATGTTTTCCCAGTTGTTCTTCCTGATCAAAGGCTATCTGGCAATCTACGACCGCGAAACCAAGACGATTCGCGCCTTGCCGGGTGCGGATGATCCGGAGTTCGTGCAGACCAACCCGAGTTGGAGTCCCGACGGCCGCTCCATCGTTTTTGCCCGCAGCCGCAGCAAGGCCTACAATCCCGAGAGTCTGCGCAAGAGCCGCTCGGTGCTGGTGCCACAAAAAGAGGCCGAGGAGTTTCTCTCCGGCGGCAAAACCTTCCTGTATGACCTCTATCGGATCCCCTTCAATGAGGGCCGCGGCGGCAAGGCCGAGCCGATCATCGGCGCTTCTAACAACGGGATGAGCAACTACTTTGCAAAGTACTCGCCGGACGGCAAATGGATCGTGTTTTGCCAGGCCAGGAGCTTCATGCTCCTCCAGCCCGACAGCCAACTCCACATCATTCCTGCGGCGGGCGGCGAGGCGCGGCGCCTGCAATGCAACACGGCCCGCATGAACTCGTGGCACAGTTGGTCGCCTAACGGAAAGTGGCTGGTTTTCTCCTCGAAGCTCAACGGTCCATACACCCAACTTTTCCTGACGCACATCGACGAGCAAGGCAACAGCACACCTCCCGTGGTGCTGGATCGTCTCACGGCCCCGCAGCGGGCCGCCAATATCCCGGAGTTCGCCAATATGTCCCCCACCGCGATCCACAAGATCCACGAGGAGTTCATGGACGACCATTCGCACTGTCGTGCCGGTGATGCATTGGCCGTGGCTGGCGAATTGGAGAACGCCGCGCGGATGTATCAGAAAGCGCTCAAGCTCAATCCGCGCAGCGCCGAAGCCCATACGCGTTTCGGTCTGCTGTTGGTTAAGAGGAACCAGTTAGATGATGGTTTGCAGCACCTCAAGACCGCGCTGGAAATCGGCCCGGAATCGGCCGATGCCCACATGAATCTGGCCGGTGTGCTGGCCGACACCGGGCAGCTCGAGGAAGCGATGGCGCACTGCCAGCAGGCGCTGCGTTTGAATCCGAATTGCGCCGACGCCCACTACAGCCTTGGGTTTGCCCTTGCCAGCCGCGGCAAGATGGACGAGGCGCTGGCCCATTATCAGAAAGCGGTGGAATTCAAGCCCGACTCAGCGGAAGCCCACAATGCCCTAGCAATTACCTTGGCCGAACGCAACCGGCTGGACGAAGCCATCGCCCATGAGGAGAAGGCATTGGAACTCAAACCTGACTTCACGGATGCCCATTACAACATCGGCCCCATGCTGGTGCAAAAGGGACGGGTGGATGAGGCCATTGCCCATTACCAGAAGGCGTTGGCACTCAAGCCAGATTTTGCGGAAGCCCACTTCAGCCTCGGTGTCGCGCTGGCTGATAGGGGTCGGGTGGACGAGGCGATCGCCCATTACCAGATGGCATTGCAAATCAAGCCCGACTTCGTTGACGCCCGCCGCAACCTGGATGCCCTCCGGTCCAAGCGATGAACCTTCCACACCACAAGTCCCCATGCGCTGGTTCGCTAAATCCGCTCCGAAGGTGATGGGCGATCTATCAGACTCCGGGGCGACCGCCCCCGTGTCCGGGCATGGCCCCGGGGCAGATGCTGTTAGCCAAGCGTCCGGCCCGGCCGGGCGCACGACGCGGCGCTTCCGCGGGTGGCGTGGATGGCTGCTGCGACTGGGGCTTTGCGTGCTGTCCCCGACATTGTTCTTCGGGCTTCTGGAGACCGGATTGCGCCTGGGTGGCTATGGTTATTCCACGAAATTTTTCCTCGGGCCGGATGCCCACGGCGCTTACACCACAAACCCCCGCTTCGGCTGGCGTTTCTTTCCGCGCTCGCTCGCCCAAGACCCGCATCCATGCACACTTGCCGCCAAGCCCGCTGGATCGATCCGGATCTTCGTCCTCGGAAGCTCGGCCGCCATGGGCACGCCCGACCCGGCGTTCAACTTTGGCCGTATCCTCGCCGTCATGCTCCGTGAGCAATATCCTGATGTCCGCTTCGAAATCGTCAATGCGGCGATGACGGCGATCAACTCGCATGCCGTCGTGGAAATCGCCCGTGATTGCGCGGCCCGCCAGCCTGACCTTTTTGTGGTTTACACGGGAAACAACGAGGTGATAGGTCCCTTCGGTCCGGAAACCGTTTTCCAGCATGGACGGATCATCCGGGCAAGTCTTTGGGTCAAATCAACGCGTGTCGGGCAATGGCTCGGCAATACCCTCGCTCGCTTCCGCCGCCACCAAGATGCTCCGCGCTATTGGCGCGGCATGGAGACGTTCCTGAACAACCCCGTGACGGCCGATGATCCCCGCCTCAAGGCGGTCTATGACAATTATCGGCGAAATCTAACGGACATCTGCGACACCGCCCGCCGCGCGGGCATCGGGGTCGTCCTTTCCACGGTGGCCGTGAACCTCCGCGACTGTCCGCCGCTGGCCTCATCGCATCGCTCCGGGCTGACACCCGACGATTTGGCAAAGTGGGAATCGCTCTACAAGGCGGGCGGTGAGTTGGAAGCGGGCAATCACATAACTGAGGCGCTCGACCCGTACGAGGCGGCGGCGATGATCGACGAGCGCTTTGCCGAACTGCAGTTCTGCATCGCCCGGTGCCTGATGAAGACCGGGCGCTCCGCAGAGGCACGGGAGCGTTTCGAGTTGGCCCGCGATCTGGATGTATTGCGATTCCGCGCCGACTCCCGCATCAACGCCGTTGTTAGTGAGGTGGCTAACGAAAAACAGGCAGCCGGCGTGCGTTTTGTCGATGCCGGGCAGAAGTTGGCCCAAAGTGATCCCGGGTCCCAGGGCATTCCGGGTGGCGGGCTCTTTTATGAGCATGTCCATCTGACCTTCGATGGAAACTATGCTCTGGCACGCGCCGTTTTCGACCAGGTATGTGAATCCCTGCCGCAACTTTCTTCTAGCAAAAAACAGGGTGTCATGCCATCGCGGCAACGCTGTGCGGAGTTGTTAGCCCTCACGCCGTGGGACGAACACCAGTTGGTCGCATCTATCGTGAAAATGACGTCCAAGAAACCCTTCACCGGTCAACTGGATCACGATCTCCGCCAGACGCAAGCCAGCCAGCAAATGGAAGAACTCCGCAATCAGGCATCGACTCCGCAGGCCATTCAAGAGGCTTGGAAGACTTACGCGGCGGCGCTCGCCACGGATCCCTACGACTGGAGTTTGCATTACCACTTCGGCATGCTCGCGATGCAGCACGGCCGCTCCGATGTGGCCGTCGAGCACCTTCAAATCGCGGTCCTCAAGGTGCCAGGGGTCTCCTATATCCATGACAACCTCGGGAGCGCCCTGAGCGCCTGCGGGCGGACTGACGAAGCCGTCGTCCATTACCGCAAGGCGTTGGATATCAAACCCGACTCGCCGAACGTCCACTTCAACCTCGGTCTCACGCTGGCCGAACGCGGGCAGCTTGGCGAGGCTATCACCCATTACCGCAGGGCGCTGGAAATCAATCCCGACTTCGCGGAAGTCCACAACTCCCTGGCAATTTCCCTGTTAGGTAGCGGGCAGGTGGAGGAGGCCATCGTTCATTTCCAAAAGGCGTTGGAAATCAATCCTGACTTGGCGGATGCCCACTTCAAACTTGGCAATGTTCTGGTGGGCCGCGGACATGTGGAGCAGGCCATCGTCCATTATCAAAAGGCGTTGGGGATCAAGCCCGACTCTGCGGATGCCCGCAACCTCGGCCCCGTTCTTCTTCAGCAGGGAAGGGTGGATGAGGCGATCGCCTATTACCGCAAGACGCTCGAAATCAAGCCCGGTTCGGCGGAAACCCATAACTACCTCGCCATTGCCCTGGCTGGCCGCGGGCAGATGGACGATGCTATCGCCCATCATCAAAAGGCGCTGGAAATCAAGCCCGACTTCGCGGAAGCCCACATCAACCTCGGTGTGGCGCTAGCCAGCCGCAGGCAACTTGACGAGGCGATCGCCCATTACCAGAAAGCGCTGGAAATCACCCCTAACTCTGCGGAAGCCCACTTAAATCTGGGGAATGCCATGAACAGCCGGCGGCAGGTTGACGAGGCCATCGACCATCTCCAAAAGGCAGTGGCAATCCGGCCCGACTTCGCCGAAGCCCACAACAACCTCGGCGTAGCGCTGGCCGGCTGCGGACGCGTGGATGAGGCCATCATACATCTTCAAAAGGCCGTGGAAATCAAGCCCGACTACGTGGATGCGCGCCGGAATCTCGAGATCCTCCGGGCCAAACGAACAAAGGCCAAGGGAACCGAACCAGACCCTAACAAAAAATAAAACCGCCACGGAAAAGGTGCGGGGGAGTGGAGCCGACACACCATGATTGATTTGCCCGCCGCCTTGCTTCAAGCACAGTGACACGATGACCGCCATCCTCGGCATATCCGCATTTTACCACGACAGTGCTGCCGCCTTGGTCGTTGACGGGAAAATCGTTGCCGCTGCCCAGGAAGAACGGTTCACGCGGAAAAAACACGATGCCGGGTTTCCATCGCAGGCGGTCGCCTATTGCCTCAGTGCGGGCGGGATCCTGCCCGCGCAACTCGACTACATCGTCTTTTATGAAAAACCGTTCCGCAAGTTCGACCGCTTGTTGGAAACCTATCTGGCTTTCGCGCCGGCCGGGTTCCGGAGTTTTCGTTTGGCGATGCCGATCTGGCTCAAGGAAAAACTGCACCTGCGGCGCACGCTGCGCAAGGAATTGGCCGGCGCGGAGCGCGCGCGCCTGGTCTTCACCGATCACCACCAGAGCCATGCCGCCAGCGCGTTTTTCCCCAGCCCCTTTGAGCGCGCGGCATTTCTAACACTTGACGGCGTGGGCGAATGGAGCACCGCGACGATCGGCACGGGTGATGGCAACCAATTGGCATTCCGCCGACAACTGCGGTTTCCCCACTCGCTAGGGCTGCTCTATTCGGCGTTCACCTCCTATTGCGGATTCAAGGTCAACAGCGGCGAATACAAACTGATGGGTCTGGCGCCTTACGGACAGCCGGTCTATCTGGATCACATCCTCAAGCATCTCGTCGATCTCCGGCCCGATGGCAGCTTCCGGTTGGACCTGACGTATTTCAACTATTGTCAAGGTCTCACCATGACCAACGCGAGGTTTCACCAGCTCTTCGGCGGTCCGCCGCGGACTCCGGATGGATTGTTAGAGCAACGGCACATGGATCTTGCGTCCAGCATCCAGCACGCCACCGGGGAAATCGTGCTGCGCATGGCCCGCGAAGCGCATCGCCTGACCCACATGCCAAACCTGGTGTTGGCCGGCGGCGTGGCTCTCAACTGTGTTGCCAACGGGCGCCTGGCGCGGGAAGGACCCTTTGAAAAGTTATGGATTCAACCGGCTGCCGGTGACGCGGGTGGCGCCCTTGGAGCCGCACTGTTTGTTTGGTATCATCTGCTGGATCACCCGCGCACGCCCGCAGCGCAGGACAGCCAACAGGGAAGTCTGCTCGGCCCCGCTTACGACAATGCCGCGATCACGCGCTTTCTAACACAGGAAAATGCGCCGCACGAGCTGATTGCGGATGAGGCCGCCTTGCTGGCGCGGGTCGCGAAGCTCATCGCCGATGGCGGGATTGTCGGATGGTTCCACGGCCGCATGGAGTTTGGCCCGCGGGCCCTCGGCGCACGCAGCATTCTCGGCGATCCGCGCAATCCCACCCTGCAGGCAACCATGAACCTCAAGATCAAGTTCCGCGAGAGCTTCCGACCGTTCGCACCCTGTGTCCTGCGCGAACGGGCAAGCGCTTGGTTCGCCCTGCCACCGGATCTGGAAAGCCCCTACATGATGCTGGTCGCGCCGGTTTTGGAAAATCACCACCTCGATCTAACAATCAAGGACCAGCAGGCAATGGCTGTGTCCGGCGACTTGCTAGAACGCGTCAACGTCGTGCGCTCGACGTTGCCAGCCGTCACTCATGTGGATTTCAGTGCACGGGTTCAGACCGTGGATGAAACACGACACGGACGTTTCTATCGGCTATTGCAGGCCTTCGAGCAACTGACCGGTTGCCCGGTGCTGGTCAACACGAGCTTCAACATCCGGGGTGAGCCGATCGTCTGCACGCCGCAGGATGCCTACCGCTGCTTCATGGCCACAGACATGGACGCTCTGGTGCTGGAGGATTCCCTCATCCTCAAGGATCAACTGGATCACCCGCCCGGCGATGCCGCACGCCAACAGTATCTGACAAAATTCGAACCGGATTGAACTCTCTTATGCAATGGTCCGACATCCCCTTCAACCCATCCCGCAAGGTGCTCCGCCAGTTTGCCGCGCTGGGGTTGGTCGTTTTCCTGGCGCTTGGTGCCAGAGAGGTCTTCTTTACAAGCCAGCTTCTGTTAGGCTCGGCGCTGGGGATCGTTGCCATACTGATCGGGCTTGCCGGCTTGTTCCGGCCCGCGCTGTTGCGCCGGATTTTTATCGCGTGGATGGTGGTGGCCTTCCCCATCGGCTGGCTCATCTCCCAACTCATATTGGTGGTGCTCTATTTCCTGGTGCTCACCCCGGTGGCATGGATCCTCCGCCTGCGCGGACGGGATTTGCTCGGTCGCACACCCACACTTGAGCGCGAGAGTTATTGGGAACCCAAGCAATCGCCGCTTGATCCGCGCAGCTATTTCCGTCAGTATTGAGACCCACAGCAGACCCTATCATGAGCCGACGACTAAGCGAATTTGAAAAGGCTTCGGCCAATCAGGCCAACATTGGCCTGATCGCCGAGTTATGGGGGTTTCTGAAGGAAAACCGCAAATGGTGGATGCTTCCCATTCTGATCCTGTTGTTGGTGTTGGGCTTGCTGATATTGCTCGGCGGAACCGGCTTGGCGCCGCTCATCTACACCTTGTTTTAACCCATCAGCGTTTTCCAGAACGCCCTCTTAATCTTCCCAAGGAGGGATGATTTGCCTGCGGCTCCGGTGACACCCCGGCTCCGAATCGCCCAGCGTGTGAAATACCCACGAACAGCCTAATGCCACCTTGATGCATTAAAGTGACGCATCTGAACTCAGGCGGGATGTGCGCGGCCCGACGCCTGGAGCAGGCGCGTGATTTTACCATTGAAGCCATCCGCCGCAGCGAGAGCATCCAGGCCCAAGTGCATGCGATAATACCATGGCTGATGCTTTCGGCGTTGGCCGCCTGAGCGACGTGGTCCGTCAACACATGGGGCTGCCGCTGGCTCAACTCATGCAGGGTGTTTTCACCGAGATCGAGCGCTTCACGGTAGGCCGGGCGTTCCCCGATGATGTCTGCCTCGTCGGCATGGAGATCGTGCGGACGGAGACACCCGCTTAAGTGCGCGGCATCTTGGAACTTAGGAATTGTTGGATCCTGCTCAGGGTTGCGCGATCGATGGTCCAGGACGAATCACCCCAGATCTGGAATGCGTAATGTTGGCCGGTGCGGGTTCGCACCGCCAGCAAGCGCCCGATAAACAACCGGTCCTCGCTTGCTTCCGCCCCCGCCGTCTAACTCATAGTTACTACTCAGGTATAGCAGTTAGAAAATCCCAGGGCCGCCGGTGCAAGCCGGCAGCCCTGCTGCGTTCCTGTAGCGGCGGTTTGCCGATGGCCATCTCCGCTTCGCTTCGGTTGTGACCGTCGCACTCTTTCGCGATCCCGGCGATCCACATACAGCATAGCCAGCGACGCTCATAGAGACGCCGCTACAACTCCGCACTCTTTCGCGATCCCGGCGCTCCACATACAGCAAAGCCAGCGACGCTCACAGAGCGCCGCTACAACTCCGCACTCTTGCGCGATCACGCGCGATCCATGCGCCGGAAAGGAGGCATGCAAGAGGCACATTTAAGAGGGGCACGGGCGCGTTCGGCGAGCTCAGCCGAGCCGGCCCGCCCGTGATTTTCTTCCCCAACGGGCGGCCCGCCCAATACTGTTTACTTAGTACTCCAAAGGCATTTCTTTGGGTGGAGTCATTCAAAACCCAATGTCGTTGCGAAGGACTGGCTTTCTTGGAGTATCGCGCTCCTTCGCATGGATTGACGATTGAGGATTGTTGATTTTTGATTGTTGGCAACCACAAACAATGAATACCATCAGGATTATTGCGTATCTTGCGCCTTTTTGCGGCAAAAAATACTCAATCCAAATCCCAATTCGTCATACTTTCAGGATGCCGGCCAGCACGGTGAGCGGAAGGATGCGGGCACGCGTGGCGGAGAACTCGACATCCTTGGTACCGCCATGCACCTGATAGAAGACGGGGATGTCGGAACGGGCGGCGAAGTAGGGGATGTTCCGGCTGAGGTCGCGCTCGCCGGTTTTGCATTCCACGGCAAAGGCCGGCTTGCCGCCACGCACGACGATGAAGTCGATTTCCCGTCCGGCGGAGTCGCGCAGGAAGCGCAGGCTCATGCTTTCGCCCTCGGTGTCTTCGAGATGATGGCAGTATTTGAGGAGCTGGGAGGCGACCAGGTTTTCGAAGCGGGCGGCGGGTTCGTCGCAGAGCGACCAATCCCACATGTAGAGTTTCTGTTCTTTTTTCGCCGCCCGCAGCTTGGGCAGGCCGTGAGGCTGGATGCGGAAACAGTAGTAGAGATTCTCGAGGATGCGGATGTAGCGATCCGCCGTTTCAAAGGCCACCGCAAGGTCCTGTCGCAGGTTGTTGATCGAGAGCGGGCTACCCACCCGCGAGGGCAGCACCGAGGCCAGTAACTCGACTTGGGAAACTTCCTTGACCTGTTCCAGACTGATCAGGTCTTCCTGGATGACGCGGCTTTGGCGCTCGCGCTGCCAGCGTTTCCAATGTCGGCCATCGGCCTTGAGAAATGGTTCGGGAAATCCGCCAAAGCGGAGCAGTGGCTCAAGGTCGGAAGCGGCGGGCTGCGGATTGATCTCGTAAAGCGAGAACGGATGCAGGCGGTGGTAGTGGTAGCGGCCTTGCAGCGAGTCGCCGCCCTTGCGGTAGTGATCGAGTCTGGCGGATCCGGTGACGAGGATTTTTCGCGAGCCATGCTGCTTGTCATAGATTCCCTTGATCAGACCCCGCCACTGGCGGTATTTGTGAATCTCGTCGAAAATCAACAGCGCTTGGCCGGCCGGCAAGGCCCCGGCGAGGAGAAGTTTGCGGTCCGCCAGATCGTCCCATGAAAGATAGGCCGGGTGTGTGGCTTTGGCCCCGTCCAGCAGACTGAGCGCAAGCGTCGTCTTCCCCACATGCCGCGGACCGCCCAGAAAGACCATCTTTTCCTCAAGATCCGCCATCAGGATCGACCGTAGAGCACGTTGCATGGGGATAGTCTCGATCATGTGTTTTTTAGATTCAAGTCAAAATAATACATGCATGAATTCGAGTTCACATGGAGAAAGGATCAGGAGAAATGGTACCAGACCCTACGCGGATTGAATCACAGCCTTGTTACCCAGCCCCGGACAGCGGGTTCCATACCCGCCTGACCCCGAACTGACGCGCAGCCCCTGCTGATAGAGCATCACCCGAACCCCCAACCAACCCCAGGGCCGCCGATCACAAATCGGCGGCCCTGCTGCGTTCTGCCTGTATCGGCGCTCTGTGACTACTTTTCCCCTGCGGGAAAAGTCGCACTCTTTCGCGATCCCGGCGATCCACATGCAGGAAAGCCAGCGACGCTCACAGAGACGCCGCTACAACTCCGCAGTCTAACGATCACGCGCGTTCCATGCGCCGAAAATACGCATGCAGGCCGATGGTAATATCATGATGAGGTCAAATCATGGATTTTGACATAAGGAGGCACCACATTCCTGTGGTGCGTGAGGCGGAGG
>CAISTY010000255.1 GCA_903888515.1 Akkermansiaceae bacterium
ACCAATTCCGATTTGGAGAGGAGCGGGCCGCTGGTGGTGCCCGTCGCGCGGATGGAATTGACGAGCAGGTTGGCCAGCGACTTGGCATCCGTCGCGTTGATATGATTCCCCGTATCGCGCGCGGTGCCGCTGATGAGGGCCGCGATCACCTCGGGTCCGGCAGCATTCACGTTGACGCGGCCCGCAACCACCTGAGCCGGGCGCTTGAGCAATTCCGCGGCGGTGAGGTTTTCCTCTTCGGGGTTCTCATACAGGCAGAACACCTCTAACAGACCAGCATCCGGCGACACCGCGCTGAGGAAGTCGATATCGCGCCACGGCGTGCCGCGGAACGCATACGCGAGTTCACCCACCGAGCGGAACGGCCGATTGAGGATGAGCGGGCGGCCGGCGGTGGATTCTGCGACTGAAAGCGCGCCGGTATTGCTGATGGCGTAGCGGGTGGACATCGGGTTGCCGAGAGCCGTGCTGTTGTATTCGTTGAGCGCCGCCACGCCGGGCCGCAACACGTCATCAGGATCCTTGTAGCAGAAAGTCATTGGTTCGTCCCAGGCGGCTTGGGTGTTCTCCGCCACGGCCGCCACGTTGTTACCTTGAACGCTCCCCCAACCGCCGTCGTAGTTGAAATTCCAACCGGTGTTGGGAGCCGGGGCGGTCCAGCCCGACCTGACGCCT
Organism: Akkermansiaceae bacterium; assembly: GCA_903888515.1. Classification (GTDB taxonomy): domain Bacteria; phylum Verrucomicrobiota; class Verrucomicrobiia; order Verrucomicrobiales; family Akkermansiaceae; genus Luteolibacter. The sequence goes on from CAISTY010000255.1 coordinate 676, forward strand.
AGAGTCCGATCTTTACCGAAGGCCATGGCCACGCCTTCCGGCCAGGTCATCTGGTCGTGCAAGGTGGTCCATTGAATGATTTTGACGCCGCTGGCGAACACCGTGGCCAGACCGCCGAAGCGCGCGGTGCGAGGATCTATCAGAAATGACGACCAGCAGAATGCTTCGGTCTGCCAATCCGGATCCCGGCAGAGGAAGTGGTCGCCCCAATTGCTTTTGTAGGTGAATTCGCCGCGATGATAGGGTCTCCAAGTGCCATCGGGGCCCTGGTATTGCAGCAAGATCTCGACCGGATCGCCGCGGAAATAGCCGACACCCAGTCTGTTCCAACTGCTGGCGTTCCCACCACTTTCGATGCGTGCGGTCAGTGCATGGCCGACGAGGAAGCCGCTGACATGCGAGAACGAGTTGGGCAATCCGCCCCAGCGGAGGTCTGCGTTGCGCACCAGGATGAGTGGCACATTGCCACCGAGCGAGTAGCCCGCGATCGCGCCGTGCTCGGGTGAATGCACGGATTGGGGTTCGCGGAAAGCGGTGGAATCCTTGGGCACATCGAGTTCGATGTACTCGCTGCCATTGAAGGTCTTGGGGAAAAGTTCCGGATGGGTGACCCGATAGTTAGGCCCTCCCCAGTAAGTATAGTCGCCCGCCACCAATCGGGAATCCCGATTCCAGCTAGGCCGTTCTCCCCCGCCGGGCACCGTCCAACCTGTTGACATCCAGAACTGCGAGCCGCCACCCGTCACGTCAATGTGTTGCGGGGCAATCCGGAACTTGGTCGGACCGTCGAAGTTTTTCACCACCTGATGCGGTCGCCACAGCATCGACTGGAGCACCATCGACGCTTCGTAGGCTTCGGTGGAGGCCACCGCGCCGTCATTATCATAGACCTTCACACCTGACAGCACTTTGCCGCGGAATGGGATCGCCGAGGTACGGCAAAGGTAGGGTACGTCCTCCTTGCCGAAGGCATAATAAGGCCGGACCGGACCGGGCAGCATGATGCCTGTCGGGTAACTGTCCGCGTCGTATTGGTCAATGATGCAGGCACCGAGTTCGAGGATATTGAGGTTGACCGAAGCGTCCACCCCGCCGAGTTGATGCATCGAAAGCAGTTGATCCAATTGGTCCCAACCTTTGGCGGCGAATTGCCGGCCGAGGCTGCCGCACAGCACGGTGGCACGGAGGATTTCGAAGAAATCCGGATCCCGGTCGGCGGGCACATCCTGCAGGGTGTGGAGGTCGCCGTTAGAGCGGGCATGGATGTATTTCCAATAGGTGCCCTGCCATTCCAGGCCGAAGAATCGCTTCGCTTTTTCCGCATCGACGGGCGTGGAGGTGGTGGGGGTGGCGACCCATTTCAGGCGCTCTAACGGAAAGCGGCGCGGCAGCATCTGGCGTTCGCGTTTGGGGTCGTAGGCGGTGAGGTCCGGGTTGACGGTTAGATCGGCACCGAAGGCGTCGTTGCCGCCGCTGGCCGCGTTGCGCGCGATTTTCGGGCGGGCCGGATCGGGCCGGTAGGTGGGCGCGTTGAGGTCGCGCGAAAAGTGCGTCAGGAACGGCAGGGCCTCCTGCGGCAGCGCCGACGGTTGTTTTTTGGCGAAGTCCAGCAAATCCTGGCGGCTCAGGAAAAGGTTGTCATTGGCGGCCATTTGCTGCCAGCCCGAGCCTTCCGACTTACGCAGGTATTCATCGTGGCTGGTGGTGGTGCCGGTCGGGGTGGTGACCGGGGTGCTGGCCGTCCATTCGTGTTTCCATTTGGCGAGTTGGGCCACGCCGGCGGCATTCATGCCCGGCAGGATTGCCAAATCCGCCATCATCAAGGAGCCCTTGGAGCCCACCTGTTCCGCGTCGGGCGGGTCGGCGGGATGGCCGGCCACATTGATATCCAGCAGGCCGGATGTGTCATAGAGGTTATACGCATAGCGGCCGATCACGAACTTCGGGTTGGCCACGCCGGCGGTGTCTTTTTGTTTGAG
>CAISTY010000256.1 GCA_903888515.1 Akkermansiaceae bacterium
CAATGTTCGATGTTCGCATTCATCCTCGCATTCATCCTCGCATTCATCCTCGCATTCATCCCCGCATTCATCCCCGCCTTGAGCAGCGCCCATGGTCGGTGCCGCGCATGAGATTCAAGCCCTGCCATCCTGGAGTTCGGCGGGGAGGGCGGATTGGGGGAAGTTTTGCCAGGCGACGGCGCGGCAGAAGCGATTGATTGCGAGGGTTCCGACGGATGTACTACGTCCATCGGAGGTGGCAGGGAAGGGGCCGCCGTGGACCATGCTGGTGCAGACTTCCACGCCCGTGGGGAAACCGTTGAAAACCAATCTGCCAGCGCGTTGTTGCAGCGCGAAGACCAGCGAAGCATGGGCGGCGAGTTCTTCCTCGGTGCCATGGATCGTGGCGGTGAGTTGGCCTTCCAGCGTGGCGATGGAGTCTTGAATTTCCACGAGGCTGCCACGAACAATCAATGCACCGGGGCCGAAGATCTCACCCTGCAAGGCCGGATTTGCCATGAAGTCGCGGGCGGAAACCGTGAAGACCACGGGCGCGCCCTGGCCGAAGCCGGGCTCCTGCGCGCAGCGGGCCAGGGTTTGCACGCCGAGAGTGGTTGCGAATTGCTGCGTGGCTGCCGCGTAGGCGTTGCAGATCGAGGCGTTGAGCATGGTGCCGGGCGCACCCGTTTCCACCAGCGTCCCGAGATGTGTTAGAAACTCATCACCCGCGTGGTCCGGCAGGAAAACCAAACCCGGATTGGTGCAGAACTGACCGACGCCGAGGGTGAGCGATGCGTAGTATGCCTCGGCCAGAACGGCTTCTCCGCGGGCCAATGCGCCTGGCAGAATGACCAGCGGGTTGACCGAACTCATCTCGGCATAGACCGGGATCGGCTGCGGGCGATGCTCCGCGATTTCCATCAGTGCCATGCCACCCGTGCGGGAACCGGTGAACCCCACAGCCTGAATAACCGGATGCTTCACCACCGCTTGGCCGATGGTGAGGCCGCCGCCATAGAGCAGTGAAAATACTCCTTCCGGCATGCCGGATTCACGGGCGGCTGCGGTCACTGCATGGCCGACAATTTCCGCCAGGCCGGGATGGGATGCGTGGGCGATGACCACCACCGGACAACCGGCTGCGAGGGCGGATGCGGTGTCGCCACCCGCCACCGAAAAAGCTAACGGAAAGTTGCTGGCACAAAACACCGCGACCGGACCTAACGGGCGCAGCATCGATCGAAGATCCGGTTTCGGGACCGGCAGGCGGTCCGCTTGCGCGTGCTCGATGCGGGCGTCCACCCACGATCCTTCATCGATGAGCGTGGCAAACATCCGGAGTTGGCCGGCAGTGCGTCCCGTTTCACCGCGCATGCGGGCTTCCGGCAAACCGGTTTCCTGAACCCCGCGGAGGGCGATTTCCTCAACAGCCGATTCGATCCGCACGGCGATGGCGCGAAGGAATCCGGCACGCGCTTTTCCTGATAGAGCGGAATACACGGGAAACGCGGCGGCCGCCAGAGTCACGGCACGCTCCACCTCCGCAGGAGTTGCAGCCATGTAGATGGGCGGGAGTTTGTCGCCGGTGCCGGGGTTGACGCCTTGGCCACATGGCTGGGTGCCTGCCGAGCGCGCATAGCCGATGAATGAACTGCCGAGGAGTGGAGTGATCACGGGAGGTGGGATGTTGGATGTCAGGAGGGTAGGGGAGTCACGTCCATGTTAGAAGTGACAAGACGTCCGCCTTGTCATGCTATGGCAGTGGATTGGTGGCAAGGGCATGTTCGATGTTGGCGGTGGCCGCGGCGAGTTCGGTGCCGACGAGTTCGAGGCGGGGCGGGCGGACGCGGGTGTTGCCGAGTTTCCCGCCGGTGGCGAGGGATTGCTGGAGTTTGATGAGTTGCACGAACTTGACCACGGTGTCCATGCGCAGCAGCGGCAGCATCCATTGATAGAGCGGCATCGCTTCATCGATGCGGCGACTGGTGGCCAGCTCCCAGAGTTTCACGTTGTGTTTGGGGAATGCGCCGCCCACGCCGGTAATCCAGAATGTCGCACCCATGACGGCGTTTTCGAGGGCGCAATCATCCACGCCCACGCCAAGCGCGAGACGCTCACCACAGACTTCGCGGATGGCGGCGATGCGGCGCACGTCGGTGGAGGATTCCTTGACCGCTTCGACATTCGGCGATTCATCCGCGAGTTCCTTGATCTGGGCGGGGATGAAATCGGTTTTGTAAGCGACCGGGTTGTTATAGAGGATGCATGGCAGGTCGGTGGCATTGATCACCGCTTGCATGTGGGCTTTCATTTCCCGCCAATCCGAGGCATAAAGATAGGGTGGCAGTACCATCAGGCCGCGGCAGCCATTGTCTCTCGCGGCCTTGGCGAGATCCACGGCTTTGTGGGTGGAATTCGCCGCGATTCCCGGAATGATCGGCGTGTTCGGCAACGCGGCGATATAGGTTTTTTGCAGGGCGTTTTTTTCCGTGAACGAAAGCGTGGCACCCTCGCCGAGCGATCCGTGGGGGACGATGGCGGTGCAGCCGTTTTCAATCAGCCATTTGCCGTGCTCAGCCATCAGGCCGTGGTCGATGGTGAGGTCGGCGTTGAATTGGGTCAGGGTGGCGGGCATCACGCCCTTCCATTGGATAGACATGGGGATATGCGGTTGATGTTAGATAGATGTTGGAATACCGTGGCGGAAAGGGTCGGCGGGGTTGAAGATATAGGTGGCTTCGCCGTTCACCCACGCACGACCGGAGACGTGGGGAATGATCGTGCCATCGGGCAGTTCTTCGACCGTGCCGTGAAATACCGTGTCGAGGATGCCGGCCTGGCGCCAGATGCGGCCGGGCAGGAGTGTGCCTGCGGCATGCAGGCAGGCGAGCTTGGCGCTGGTGCCGGTACCGCACGGCGAGCGGTCATAGGCATGGCCCGGACAGAGCACAAAGTTCCGGCTGTCGGCCACGGCTGGATCAGCGGGCGGGCCGAAAACCTCAATGTGATCGATTTCCATGCCGTCATCGCCGGTGATGCCATGAGCGGCGAGTGCATGCCGCACCGCTCCCGTGAAACGCACCAGTGCCTCAAGATGTGCGAATTCCACGGCGGGGCCTTGTCCATTGATGAGGAAAAACCAATTTCCGCCCCACGCGATATCGCCGCGGACGGTCCCCCAACCGGGCACCTCCACTGGCACATCGGCGGCTTTTCGATAGCATGGCACATTGGCGACTTCCACCGAGTGATCCTCGCGCAGGGTGGCGACGACCACCCCGACGGGGGTGTCGATCCGGTGGGAGCCCACGCCGATTTTTCCCATGTGGGCGAGGGTCACGGTGAGGCCGATGGTGCCGTGGATGCACATGTTCAGGGTCGAGTGGTTATTGAAAAAGATCACGCCGCACAAACAATCCGGCTGATAGGCATGACAAAGCAGGGCACCGACCATGGCGGCGTGGCCGCGGGGTTCGTTGCACACCGCGCTACGCAACCAGTCGTGATCGTGCTGCAGGCGTTGCGCGCGTTCTGCTAACGGCCCGCGCCCCAAATCCGGTCCGCCGGACACGACGACCCGTGTGGGTTCGCCTTCCGTGTGCGAGTCGATGACGTGAAATGGTGCTTGTTGCATGTCTGAGCCGCATGATATCATCAAGGTCTAGGCGAATGCGCTAGCAGGAACTTCCGAATTCGCATAAGAAGACCCCGCCCCGAAGTATGCACCCCGCCACCGCTCTCCGCAAATCCTTCTTTGAATCCCTCGGCGGATTGTTGCCCGTGGACCGGCTGTTTGACGGGGTGCCCGACATTGTCTTCTTTGTGAAGGACGCCTGCGGCCGTTACATGGCGGTCAACGACACTCTGGCCGCCCGCTGTGGGCTTGCCAACAAGGACGAGGCCATAGGTCGCACTGCCGAGGAGTTGTTTCCATCGCCACTCGGGGATGCTTTCGCCCAACAGGACAGGGACATCCTGCGCGGTGAATCCGGCATCCGCGATCATCTGGAACTCCACCTCTACCCCGGCGGCCGCAGCGGATGGTGCCTCACCTTCAAGGAACCCATCCCCGGAAAAAACGCCAGGGTCGCAGGAATCTGTGGTATTTCCCGCGACCTCCACGCACCTGGTGCCGGGGACGGCGACTTCGCCGCCATGTCCGCCGCAACCGACCACATCCACCGCCACTTCGACGAACCACTGCGCCTCCCCGCACTCGCGGAAATGGCCGGCCTGTCGGTCTATCAGTTCGACCAGCGCATCCGCGCGCTGTTTCACGTCACGGCCGGCCAATATCTCGTCAAAGTCCGCATCGACGCTGCCTGCAAGCGCCTCACCGGCAGCGACGAACCGATCGTCCGCATCGCCCTCGCCTGCGGCTACACGGACCAATCGGCGTTTTCACGGCAGTTCAAACAAGTGGTCGGTATCAGCCCGCTGGCGTATCGCAGGAAATTTGAATGACAGCGTCAATCATGGGCATATGTCCCGCTGTCAAGATCGCCGCTGTCAGGATGATCTCCACTGTCGGGATCTCCACTTGCCACGCTTGGTTCTTTCAGTCAGCATCGTCGGGACCGATCCTGATGACGCGAGTTTTTCATTTGCTGACCATTATGTTGTTGCTGCCATCGGCTGGTTTGGCGGCGGTCAGTAACGATCATCCGCCCGCATACCCGCAGCTAGGCGGCGGACGCGTGCAGCATGCGGTGTTTCCGCTGCCGTTGGAAAACTATCCGACCACTGCGGGCAGCCTGATGGAAACCCTGCGGGTCCGCGCGGCTGCGGAACCCTTCAATGTCGCAGCATCGGTCGTTTTTTTGCTGGCGATCCTGCACACCTTTGCCGTCGGCTGGTTCGTCAAGCTCGCCCGCAAATACGAGCTTGAGCATGCGCTGGCGCTGCGCATACGCGGTTGTCGCGATGATGCGCATCCCGACGGAGTGCCGGAAGTGTCCTTCAAGGTGACGCTGCTGCATTTTTTAGGCGAGGTGGAAGCGGTGTTCGGCCTATGGGTTCTGGGATTGGCTGCGGTCGCGATCTATTATCATTCGTGGGCTGATTTCGTTCTCTACGTTGGCAAGGACCGGGAGTTCACCGAGCCGATCTTCGTGGTGATCATCATGGCCATTGCGGCCAGCAGGCCGGTTTTGCGCTTTGCGGAATTGCTGATGTCCAAGGCCGCGGCGCTCGGCAAGGGCACCCCCGGCGCCTGGTGGCTCAGCGTGCTGGTCATTGCGCCGGTACTGGGTTCGTTCATCACCGAGCCTGCCGCCATGACGATCGGCGCGTTGCTGTTAGCCCGGAAGTTTTTCCGTTTTCATCCACCGGCCGGGCTTGCCTATGGAACGCTCGGCCTGCTGTTTGTGAACATTTCGGTGGGCGGCACCTTGACCCATTTTGCCGCGCCTCCGGTTCTCATGGTGGCCGGGAAATGGGGCTGGGACACGCCCTTCATGTTCGAGCACTTCGGGTGGAAGGCGGTGGTGGGCATTCTCATCTCGAGCACGCTCTATTTCTTCTGGTTCCGCAAGGCGCTCCATGCACTTGCGGACAAGGCCGACGGCAAAGAGGACGGCATCATCGAAGCCACCGTGTGGGATGATCGGGAAAACCCGATTCCATCCTGGGTGACGTTCGTCCACCTCTGTTTCCTGGCATGGACGGTTTATACCGCGCATTTTCCCGCCTTGTTTATCGGCGGGTTTCTCTTCTTCATCGCGTTCACCACGGCCACCCGCCACCATCAGAACCCGATCTCCCTGCGTGGTCCCATGCTGGTAGGCTTTTTCCTCGCGGGATTGGTGGTTCACGGCGGTTGTCAGGGCTGGTGGATCGCACCCGTGATTACCGCGTTCGATGACCGGCTGCTGATGCTGGGCGCCACGGTTCTAACCGCTTTCAACGACAATGCCGCCATCACCTATCTCGCTGCCCAGGTGAATGACATTTCGCTCAGCGCCAAATACGCCGTTGTAGCCGGTGCGGTGATCGGCGGCGGACTGACCGTGATCGCCAATGCGCCCAATCCCGCCGGGCAGAATATTCTATCGAAATTCTTCAAGTATGGCATCTCGCCCGTTGGCTTGTTCCTCAGCGCGTTGATCCCGACTTGCATCGTCTATTTTTGCTTTGTCATTCTGCCGAACGGTCCTGCCAAGGAACATCCTCAAGGAGAGCGCCGCACCGTTCCTGCTGTTATGGAAAAAACCATCAATCCCACCCATTAAATCATGTTCACAGGACTCGTCGAAGCCGTAGGTACCGTAGTGATGTTGGAATCCAAGGGCGAACAAGCACGGTTGACGCTCAATCTTCCGTTCGCCTCCGAACTCAAAATGGGGGACTCCGTAGCCGTCAACGGCTGCTGTCTAACGGTCGATGCGCTGCCGCCGGGCGGCGCCGCGTTCGATCTGCTGACCTCGACGTTGCGGGTGACATCGCTGGGCGACCTCCATGCCGGGTCATGCATCAACCTTGAGCGTGCGATGATGGTGGGCGACCGCTTCGGCGGACACTTCGTGCAAGGACATGTGGACGCCACCGGCAGAATCACCCGGCTGGAAACCAGCGGCCAGGATCACATCGTCGCCGTTTCCCTGCCGCCCGAAGTCCATCTCCTCTGTGTGGACAAAGGCTCGCTGGCCATGGACGGCATCTCTCTCACCATCGCCGAACTCACCGCCAACGAGGCGGTTTTCTGGATCACGCCGCATACCTGGGAGTGCACCCACCTGCACGCCGCCCGCGTCGGTCAGGCGGTCAACTTGGAAGCCGACATGCTGGCGAAATACGTCGCCAAACTCGTCGAGGCACGACTGCCACAGGGGTGAGGCCAGAGACAAAGAAAGGAATTGACGACGAGGCAACATGGCAACATGGCATCATGATGTCTGGCAACTTCCATCTCTCATCCCGTTAGCCAGTCCTTCGGGCTTCTATCAGATTGACGGGACATCGAACGCCCCCCATCAACCATCAGCTCACAAACATCATGATCATGAAAACGATAGGAATAGGAATGATAATGGCCGTGTTTGCGGCATTGGCGAGTGCCCGGGAGTCTCAAGCACCATCCCCACCGCAGAGCGCCCCCGGTGCCGGACAAAGCAGCGGGGAGAGGCACTATCAAGGCGGCGGATCCGCAGCATTGGGGTTGGCTGCATGGCAGAGGCCCGCGTCGGTCATGGCAACTCCGTTTGAGCTTGGAGAAGTGGCGCCGAAGTTCGCGATCTGGGGCGGTGGCGGGGGTGTCAGGCATTATTTCGATGATCTTCTGCCGGCGTTGTTTGAACGGACGCTGGAGTTGGAGAAGTTGGATGCAAAGAGCGAGCTGGTGTGGATGTTTACCGGTGAGCGGGGCGGATGCACGATCACCGTGACACCGCATCATGTAGAACTGGTGGAACGCCATTACGACTCGCCGGCATTCAACGAGATGGCCGGCGGCAAACCACCGCGGCATCCTGAATGGAAAACGCCCGCAGCGCGTGTGGAGTTCACCGGTGTCCTGCACGCCGTGACTGTTAGATATGACCACAAGTTCGGACTTTCCGTGGCGCTCAACGGCCGCGAAGCATTGCGCCGGTTCTGCGCGCTTGATTTGAGCCGCCACCAATTGCGGTGCCAGGCCGGCCAGGGCGTGGTACGTGGAAAACTGCTGATTCCGCAGGCGGAACAGGCCAAAGTGATCGTTGATCCAGCACAGCGCCACCAAACCATGGTTGGCTTCGGCGGCATCGCCGCACCCACGGCTTACGCCCAGCTCAGCGTCGAGGGCAAGCGCCGTTGGTGGCAGATGGTGTGTGAATACAACCTGCTGATTCAGCGTGAGTATCCGGCCGGCCAGATGCTCAACGAGGCGATGGACAACTGGGACCGGCTTGACGACGCCGTTCCTCATTACTACGGCGACAACTTTCCTAACGGCGAGATCAGCGACTTCGAATACATCAAGATGCTCCGCCGGCAAGGCGGCATGGTGTGGTTCGAGTTCTGGAAGTTTCCCCGGTGGGTCGGCAACGACATCGATCGATACACCGCAGCCATGGTGCGTTACTGCCAGGTGTCGAAGGACAAGGCCGGGGCGCCGCCGGAGGTGGTCGGCATTCAGAACGAGGTCGGCCAGTCGCCCGCGCAGTGGCAGAAGATGACGCTAGCGCTGCGCGCCAAACTCGATGCGGCGGGGTTCAAATCCGTGCGCATCCACATGAGCGACGACGGGAGGCTGGCCGGCGGCATCAAGCGTGCCGAGACGTTCCGGCACCTGCCGGAAGTCTGGGCAGCCATTGATTATGCGGCGACCCACATGTATGACTATCAAAATCATTTCACCGATCCGGACGGCTTTGACGCGTTGTTGGGGAAATGGAAGGAAGCGGTCGGTGACAAGCCGTTTCTCTCGACCGAATTGTGCATCAACCATGCACAATATCAACTGCCCGGCTATCATCCAGCCCTGACCATGGGACAGTTATACCACAAGAACCTCGTGCTCGCCGATGCCGCGGCCATCTGTTACTGCTGGACGCTGCTGAATGTTGAACAGCCGTCCTACGGCTGGAGTCGGACGCTGTGCGTGCCGGACCCGGCGGGAGGATTCGTGCCCAAGGCCGCAAGCCATCAGTTGCGTGTTTTCGGCGCCTATAGCCGCCGCATCCGTGAAGGCATGATACGCGTGGACGCAAAAACAGACGACGTTGACCTGCTGGTGTCGGCGTTCGACGGCAAGGCCGGGGCCCGCACCCTGGTTCTGTTGAATCGCTCCACGAAACCGCGGACGGTCGAAATCGTCTGGCCCCAGGCCAAGTTTGAAACGCTGGAACTCACGGATCCCTATCACCAAAACGAAGTGCGCAATGCGCCTGAGGGCGGTCACATATCCATTGAACCCGGTGCGATTGTGACATTGAGCACCGCACCGCTGGGCAGCCTGAAATAATCGGTGCGCCATTACTGATGAGTCCTGGGTTTTCCCTACGGTATTTTTTGCCGCAAAAATGCGCAAGATACGCAAGAAGGTCAAGTTTTCCGGTCTTCTGTCTTCTGTCTTCAAGTCTTCTGTCTGAGGCACAGCCTCGCTACTTTTGTGGTTTCTGTCCCTCTTTGCGGCTAACTGAATGTATTCCAACTCAGGGACTGCTCAGTATTACGCGGGCTTGGGATGGATGCACGCATCGATCACGGAGAGCACCTCAACCAAAAATTCCGTGGGAGTGCTGCCGCTGCGCTTGAGGTCTCTTGCTCGAAAGCCGACGGACTTCAATTGTTCGCACATGACAAAACCCGTTAGGCCGGACCCGTCTGGAACACCCACATGGAAGGCAAAGCCGGAATCGCAGAACGGGTGAAAGATTGCCCCGCTCTGGCGCGTTGTAATCAGTCCACCCCTGAATCCACACACCATGAAACGTATTTCACTATCAATTGTATGCCTGCTGGGCGCGATGCTCGGCTTCAATTCCTCGCAGGCGGCTGATGCGGCCAAGCTCCGCGTCACCTTGCTCAGTGGCCTCAACCACCACCCGTGGAAGCAAACCACGCCCGAGATCGTGGCAGCCCTCGAAGGCTGCGGTCGCTACACCGTGACCGAAGTCATCCCGCCAAGCCCGGCCGATCAAGCGGCTTCGACCGCATTTCGTCTCGACCTTTCGAAAACCGATGTGGTCGTCAACAACTGGACCGATTACCCGGTGAAGCTTCCCGCAGATCAAACCGGGGTTTTTCCTTGGATGGATGAGGTCATGCGTTACGTGCGCGAGGGCGGCGGATTCGTGGGCATTCATGCATCCAGCTTCGAGCGTCATCCCGAGTTCCTTCGTTTGGCCGGTCTGCATTGGCGGACCGCCAATGCGGGTGACCGGGTCGCCTTCGACGACGCGGGCAAGATCGTGCGCACGCCCAAGGGTGAAGGCCCCGGTACCGGGCACGGCCGCATGTTCGAATGGAAGGTCACCACCCGGCAAGCGCAGCATCCGATCATGGCCGGACTTCCCGCCGAGTGGCCCCATGTGAAGGACGAACTCTGGCATGCCACCCGCGGACCCGCCGAACAAATGGAGATTCTGGCCACCGCCTTCTCACCCGTCACCAAGATGAACGAGCCCATGCTTTGGACCGTGAGCTTCGGCAAGGGCCGCGTCTTCATGACCATGCTGGGCCATGATGGCGCCACCATGACCTGCGTCGGCTTCCGTACTGTGCTGGTCCGTGGCACCGAGTGGGCCGCCACCGGCAAGGTCACGCTCCCCGTACCTGCGGATTTCCCCAAGGACAAGCCCGTCAGTGTGCCGCCTGCCCCCAACCGTCCGTAATTGGGGGGGGACGCAAGTCCGCAGATCAACAATGGGCCAAACGCCGGGACGCGAGTGGTTGCGGCCACATCGTGTGCTTTGTTTTGGAAACGACGGGTGTTTGCAATCAGGCTTGCACCAGGGTGTTTCGCAGTGACGTTGGCCGTGGTTTCTGCCGCTTGGTGAAGGTGCGGCGCATTTTGTCCAGTGCCGAGTTCTGAAGTTGGCGGATCCGTCCGCAGCTCAAGCCGAAGTCGTTCCCCAACTCTTCCAATGTGAGAGCCACGCGGCCCCCCAGGCCGAAGTGCAAATCAATGATCCGGCGTTCCCGGTTGTTCAATACGGAAAGCAACCCGTCGAGTTGCGTGTGGAGATCCTTGTCGGCAAGCATGTCCAGCGGATGTATCGCACGTTCGTCGCGGATCATTTCGCCATACGCCGTTTCCTCGCCCTCGATGATGGGTGCGTCCAGCGAAGTTTGCCGGAGGGCGGATTGTCGCAGCAGTGCGAGCTTGTAACGGGGGAGACCGAGTTCATCGGCCAATTCCTCGTCTGTGGGTTCGCGTCCGATTGCTTCGGTGAGCAACGCCGCGATCCGGCGCATCCTGGCGATCTTGTCCCCCACGTGCACCGGCAGACGGATCGTTTTCGACTGGTTCGCCAGGGCCAGCCTGATCGATTGTTTGATCCACGCCGCGGCATAAGTGGAAAATTTGACTCCCTTTTCCGGATCGAAACGTTCCACCGCCTTCATCAGACCGAGGTTGCCTTCGGAAATCAGATCCGTGAGGGGCAAACCGAAGTTGACATAATCCTGGGCGATTTTAACTACCAGCCGGAGGTTCGCGCGGATCATGTGGGATCGAGCCTCGGAGTCGCCTCTTTGAATGCGTACGGAAAGATCCAATTCTTCTTGCGCGGAAAGCAGAGGGGTTTTGGAAATCTCACTCATGTAGAGCTTCAGACTGCGTTCGGATTCGTATGGCATGATCGTATGGAGTTAAGTACTTGGGCAGACTTGTTATGGGGTCAACATTGCCATGCCATTCTGCACACCGGCGCGTCATCGGTAATAACTTTGTTTGTGATAATCGTGTCATTGTTTGCATGACGCGGGGACTGCCGCGAAGCACGGCAGAGGGACAACCACAACTCCGACACGGCGCGCCAGCCATTCTCATGCGTGCCGCCCCCCCCAAAAAAGACATCGTGCAATGGATTTCCCCATAGTCGCGCAGGTCCCATGCGCTCGGCAATTGGGGCGCGCACCGTTGCGGTCAATCCATCCGGATCGCACGCCGGATGAGCATTGGCGGGCGAAGCTGCTGTCCTACGGCCGGGGCCGCCTGGATCTTGCGGACCACGTCCATGCCTTTCACCACTTTGCCGAATGCGGCAAACCCCTGACCATCGGGATTGCGCTTGCCGCCAAAATCAAGCTCGGGTTGGTCGCCGATACAAATGGAGAAGCTGTCGCGCGCCGTATCCGGTGCGTCGCGCGCCATGCTCAGCGTGCCGTCGAGGTGGCGCAAACCGGTGGTGCTGGTTCGTTCTAACGGTATGGGCGGTGCGAACTCGCTGGTTCTGGATGGATCGGCTTCGATCTGGATCACCTGGATCCTGACCTTGTTATCCGGCTGGTTGGCAAGCGTCACGGTGCGGAAGAAACGGCCGTCATTGAACAATCTTTCCTGCACGTAATGAAGGAAGTTTTTGACTGTTAGGGGCGCGGCTTTGGCGTTCAGTTCCACCTCGATATTTCCCAGCTCGGTTTCTATCACCACATGTGGCGTGTCGGGTATGGGAGCCACGCGCCAGTGGAATCGCGGGGCCTTGGCGGGGTCGAATCCGGCAAGATGCGCGCGATCGGCCGTTGGCCGCGCGGCGGGCTTGAGGTAGCGCCATGGCTTGTCGCCATAGACTTCCGCGCACAACTTGGCCACAGATGGATCGTACTCCTTCAACTGGGCGCGGGTGTGGACGTGGTTGTGGAGCGCGTCGTCGTGACGGTTGTTGTCAAACCAGCTCTGCGAGCATTCGGCCCAGTATTCGGCGGAATTGGATCCGGCATAACAATTTTTCCATAGTCCGCGATCCATCGCGCCCTGATAGGCCGTCTGTAGCCGCGACTCAAACGTCGCATCCGGCATTTTTCCAAGTGTCCCGTGGATGGCATGGGCGAACTCATGGATCAGAATGTTCTCGGTGGGATACGGGTCTCCCGGATAACCGAGCAGGTTTTCCTCACCGCAACTGCACGTTTTGCCGTTGATGCCCCGTGCCCGGCTGTCCCAAAACACGCGCGGCGCGAGGCCGTGCTGCTCGGGCAGGTCCGTGGTATATTCATTGTGGGCCATCACGGCGACCTTGCCGCCGCGGGCTGCCTTGGCTTGCAGGATATCGTCGCGTCCGTCCAGCATGTTGCGAATGACATATGCGGCCTCTAACAACGCAAAGTCGGATGGCTTGTCCGAGCTGACGATGGGCAAGGCGCCGACCAAGGTGTATTTTTTGTAAAAGGGGTCGAGTGCCGCGCTGGCGCGCAACTCCGGCGTGACCGGGCGGACGTCATCCGCCTGCGCCGGGAGCGCGCCTAACATCCAGGTGCCCGTCAGGGCCAAGCCAATTGCGCGGCACCCCGCAGGACAACGCCGCGAGGATGACGCCACAGCAGCATGCGCTCCGGTCGGGACGGGGTGGGGGATCAACAGAGTGGAAACGGGATTCATGCGGGGCGGTCTTTCCCGGCGAACCTACCCGTCCGTCCCAAGGTGCCAAGGACAAAGTGGGGAAGACAAAGTGGGGAATGAGACGCACATGTCTGAAAGTTTGTAGCGTGTGATTCAGTAATCCAACATCCAACCCCAACGAAAACCACCTCCAACCACCCATCCAATGACTTTCCTTTATCTCAACTCCGACCAAATGGGCAGCGGCGATGACGCGGAACTCGGCCGCAAGCTGATGAAGATGTTTCTGGAGAAACTCGCCGC
The DNA here is from genome assembly GCA_903888515.1 of Akkermansiaceae bacterium. Taxonomy (GTDB): domain Bacteria; phylum Verrucomicrobiota; class Verrucomicrobiia; order Verrucomicrobiales; family Akkermansiaceae; genus Luteolibacter. The sequence continues at coordinate 13,265 of CAISTY010000256.1, forward strand.
CTCGGCGACTCCTATCGACCTGATTGGCTGCGTCAACTCCGGCGTGCGACTCACCACCGAGGGCAGCGATGTGATCGCTCATCTCGAAGTACTCATGGCCCGCGGGGCACGCATCGCCACCTGCGGCACCTGCCTCTCGCACCTCGGCCTCGAAGACAAACTTCTGATAGGCGAAGTCGGCACCATGGAACAGTCGGTCCAGGTGATGGCCATGGCCGACAAGGTGATCCGGCCCTGAGGCGGCATCCAAGTCCAGCGCAACCGCAGGCCAAGCGCAAGTCCTGGATTTTTTTGACTCGTCAACGCCCGCCGCGCTTCCCAAACAAGGGGCGCGCCTGGAACCGGCCACCCCCCCATGCCTGACGAACTGCTGACCGATGCCTTTCTAACGCCTCCTCCCGGCGTGCCGGTGATCGACGTCCGCACTCCGGACGAATTCGCCTTGGGCCACATCCCGGGCGCGGTCAATGTGCCACTCTTTTCCAACGCGGAGCGCAGCGCGATCGGCACCACCTACAAGCGCGACGGCAGGCATCTGGCGGTGAGCCTCGGGCTACGCTACGTCGGGCCGCGACTCGAGGAGTTGGCTCACACCCTGCTTGCTCTAACCGACCCGGCGGAGCCGCGCCTGCACATCCACTGCTGGCGCGGTGGCATGCGCAGCGCCAGTGTGGCATGGTTGATGGAAACCACCTTCGGTTGCCGCGTTGCCACCCTCAAGGGCGGCTACAAGTCATTCCGTCACTGGGTGCTGGAATCCTTTGCCACCCCGCGTGAAGTGCGCGTGGTCTCGGGCCTCACCGGCAGTGGAAAAACCGCTATTTTAAAACAGTTGGAAGCTCGCGGCGAGTGCGTCGTGGACCTCGAAGGTCTTGCCCGCCACAAAGGCAGCGCATTCGGACAACTCGGCGAAGACGCGCAACCGACCCAGGCCCAATTTGAAAACGACCTCGCGCGTGCCTGGCGTGCCACCGCTGCCGATCGGCCGGTGTGGCTCGAGGACGAAAGCCGCATGATCGGCAAGCGGGTTTTGCCCGAGGCGCTGTGGCAAAGAAAACAGGACGCCCGCATCCATGTGGTCGAGTTGCCCGACGATGAGCGGATCCACCACCTTTGCAGGGTTTACGCCGGCTTTCCACCCGCGCAACTCGCGGCGTGTGTGGCAGCGATCCGTTCGCGACTTGGCGGCGGCCGCGTCCAAGCCACCATCGAGGCGCTCCACAGCGGTGATTTCGCCGGTGCCTGCCGCATCATCCTTGCCTACTATGACCGCACCTATCAGACGTGTTTGACGGGCTATCCGCCGACACACATCACCCGCCATCCATTTCCGAAACTCGAGCCGCACACGATCGCGGCAGCTCTGATGGAATCCACCCGTTAATTACCATGACCCCGCCCGTCCGCCTCACCCAATTCAGTTCCGGAGCCGGCTGCGGCTGCAAAATCGCCCCCAATGTGCTCGATGCCATCCTCGCCGGAACCGGCGAGGCAACACTATCCGATGCCCGCCTGCTCATCGGCAACGAGCTGCGCGACGATGCCGCCGCATGGCTGTTAGACGACGGTGAAACCTTGCTGTTAGCCACCACGGATTTCTTCATGCCTATCGTCGATGATCCGTTTGATTTCGGACGCATCGCCGCCGCCAATGCCATCAGCGACATTTATGCCATGGGCGGCCGCCCGGTACTGGCGCTGGCGGTCCTTGGCTGGCCGATCGACCAACTGCCGCCCGAAGTCGCTGGCGAGGTGATCCGCGGCGCCCGCACGGTTTGCGCCGAGGCCTCGATCACTCTGGCCGGGGGTCACAGCATTGACAGCCCGGAGCCGATATTCGGCCTCGCCGTCAACGGCCTGGTCAAACGCCGCAACCTCAAAGCCAACCAGGGTGCCCGCCCCGGCGATCTGCTCATCCTCACCAAACCGCTCGGCATCGGCATCCTCGCCACCGCCGAAAAAAATGGCCAACTCCGCCCCGAGGATGTCGGCATCGCCACTGCCTCCATGACCCGCCTCAATGCGATCGGTGCCAGGTTTTCCCTGCTGGATTCGGTCCACGCGATGACCGACGTCACCGGCTTCGGCCTGTTAGGGCACCTGCTGGAAATGTGCCGCGCCAGCATGGTCTCTGCCGAAATCAACTTTGCCGCCGTCCCGCAACTCAGCGACCTCGCCAGCTATCTGGCCGCCGGCATGGCACCCGGCGGCACCCGCAGAAACTGGGCCAGCTACGGCACTGCCATCGATTGCCCCGACGCAATCCGCCGGGCGATTCTCAGCGACCCGCAAACCAGCGGCGGACTGCTCATCGCCTGCGATCCCGCCGCCTTCGCCGAAGTCGCGGAAGTCCTCGAATCCCACGGACTTGCCAGCCATGCGCACCCGGTCGGAACCATCCGGCCATCTGTCGGCAAGGAGTCGCGCATTGCCGTCATATAGCATGTCATGCCGCCGGATGAATCCAAGTGCCGCTTCAGAAGTGGCACCGTGGCTGGGGCCTCAGGGTAGCGGGAGGATAGCCGTCCCGGCTGTCTTGGCAAACGGGCGACCCGCCTGTTTTGTCCTGAATCAGCCACTGAAATGAGATCCGAATTACCGCCTCGCCCCCGCGACGAGCGCCTGCCGAAGCACCCGGAACGCCCGTGCTCCGACGCCTGCCCCTGAACTTGACGCGCATGCCCGGAGGAGCCCGCCAGCCCCAGAACTCAGCAAACCACCTCGTTTGGGTCGAATGGCCGAGCAAGATCGATTCCCTCAATGGTAGGGACGGTCGGCCTCGGCCGTCCCACTTGTCCGCCGGATGGCGGTGCGAATGGAGGGAGCTTGATTCGCTAAAATCCATGCGCTTGGCCATTCGCTTCCTCCGTGTCCTTTCAGGCCGCAAGGCCAGTCACGGCGCGGCGAGGCCGCCACGCCCTACCATTTCAGGGAATCCGGCCGGTCCCGGGGCCGATGGCTGGGATGCTCCTCTCTCCAACATCGAACTTCGAACATCGAACATCGAACATCGAACCGCAGAGAGAAAGCCGAGTCGTTCCGGCTGTTCCTTTCGCCCTCTTCTGTTCGACGTTCAGAGTTCGGCGTTCAATGTTCGATGTTCGCATTCATCCTCGCATTCATCCTCGCATTCATCCTCGCATTCATCCCCGCATTCATCCCCGCCTTGAGCAGCGCCCATGGTCGGTGCCGCGCATGAGATTCAAGCCCTGCCATCCTGGAGTTCGGC
>CAISTY010000257.1 GCA_903888515.1 Akkermansiaceae bacterium
ACGCACTTGGGACAAACATGGCGCGGAGTGGGAAACGTCCTGCGATATCCCGATCACCGCAGGCAAGCATACGCTGAAGTTGACCCGGAACGGGCCGCCGCCCAACCCGCTCACGCTATCGCTGGAATCGCCGGTGGTGTTTCCCAAGGACTGGAAGGCGCCGCAGCGCAAGCTCGACCTCAGCCGGATCCCGGTGCGGTATCGCAATGTCTTTCTGCCTCCGGACGCCGTGAACACGGAGGCCCTGCGACTGGCCATCAAGGATTCCGTCAAAACGTTCGGCCCGCAGTATGCCCAGGGCCCGCAGTACCTGACCGAACTGGCCGATTTGGAAAAGAAACAACTGCAAACCGCCGGCGGCACGACGGATGATCAACAGCCAGTCGATACCGCGCTGAAATCGCTGCGCCGCCGGGCCATGCTGGACCATCCGTCGTTGAAGTTCGACAAACTCCTGTTCGTCAAGCAGGAGTATATGGCCGCAAGTACGTATACCCTCCAAAGGAACCGCTTCCAACCGGGTAACCGGGCCCGCAATCTCTGCCTGCTCTCCCCGGTATCCGCCGATGGCAAAGTCACCAATCTGGTGCCGGAGTTGACCGACGGGGGGTTCGGGCGCTTCGATCTGTCGTTCGATGCCACCAAGGTGGTGTTCTGTTACGACAAGGACGAACATTATCGCATCTACGAAATCGACATCGACCCGAAAACCGGACAGCGGGTAGCGGGTAAGAGTCTGCGCCAGCTCACCTTCGGCGGTGCCGAGGAGGCGGATACCATGCAGCGGTATGCAGGCACTCACTGCGCGGAAGGATATCACGACCTTGACCCTTGTTATCTGCCCAACGGCAAGATCATGTTTGTCTCCACGCGCTCCCAGCGCTCGGTGCTCTGCAACCCCACGACGGTGACGACGCTTCACGTCATGGATGCCGACGGCAAGAATATCACGTGTATTTCACAAGGCCAGGTCAACGAAATGAACCCTTGCGTCCTGGATGACGGCCGCGTGGTCTACATGCGATGGGAGTATATCGACAAGGGGTTCGGCAACGTGCAGAGCCTGTGGGCGGTGCGTCCCGACGGCAGCGCCTCGGACCACGTGTACAAAAATGATATCGTTTGTCCGGGTGCCATGATCCATGCGCGCAGCATCCCGGATAGTCGCAAGATTGTCACGACGGCGGCGGGACACCACGGCGGGCTGCACGGTCCTATCGTGCTGATCGATAATCGCCGCCATCGGCGCACCGCCGACGCGATGGAGAACCTCACGCCCGAGATCCGGTATCCGGGCCTGTTCCCCATGCCCGGCAGCATCGGCGCCTTCCGGGAGCCTTATGCGTTCTCGGAAAAGTTCTTCCTCGTCTCTCACCAGCCGGGCAGCGTCGAGAAAAACAAAGACGGGCGCTTCGGAATCTACGTCTTGGACGCGTGGGGCAACCGCGCGGAATTGCACAGTGATCCGGCACTGTCTTGTCTGCAGCCGATGCCGCTGCGGCCGCGCCTAAAGCCTACGGACATTACCCCGGTCACCGCGGCGGCCGCGAAGGAAAGCCCGAAGCTGGCCAGTATGTTTCTGAACGACGTGTATCAGGGGTTGCCGGGCATCGAGCGCAACCGCGTCAAGTACATCCGTGTGATGGAGGCCATGAATCTGACTTGGAATGACACCTGGCGGGCGTGCAAACAGGGCGACGGGGGGGCCTTCCAGCAGATATCGGTTGTCAGCAATGGGGGGGATGTCGCCAGCAAATATGTGCATGGCATCGCCACGGTTTACGAAGACGGCTCGGCTTTCTTCACCGTGCCGGCTAACAAGAATCTATACTTCCAGGCGCTGGACGAGAACTACATGGAACTCCACAGAATGCGGACGTTCATCAACCTGATGCCGGGCGAAAACCGGTCGTGCGTCGGCTGCCACGAGTTCCGCAGGAAAGCGCCGAACCTGCGAGACACGGCTCGTCCGCTGGCCATGGCCCACGGCGTCAAGGCGCTCTATCCGCAGCCGGGCGATACCGGCCCGCGCGCGGTGCACTACCCCCTGGACGTCCAGCCTATCCTCGACAAACGCTGCGTCAGTTGCCACAGCGGCAATGCGCCCAAGGGCAACCTGGTTCTCACCGGCGAGCCGGAAGGAAATTACTTCAGCCGCTCGTACGAAGCCCTGACCTTCAATGACAAGCTGCAGAAAAAGGCGTTGGTCAGCTTCCTGTACACCTCCACTTTCGGCAGCGCCAGTGTCCCGTTGGAACCGCCGCTGACCTTCGGGTCGCATCGCAGCAAGCTGGTCGAGCAGATTCGCAAGGACCCCTGCAAGGCCGGGCTCACCCAGGAGGAGTTCATCAAAATCGTCACCTGGATCGACGCCAATGCGCCATTCTACGGCACGCACGAAGGCAAGAAGAACATCCAATGGAAGGACGATCCAGACTTCCGGCCCAATCCATTGGCGGAGAGATAATCCGCGCCCTGCCGGTTGCCTAACCGAAAGGAGATGTTCCCGCAAATATGAACAAACAAAACTGCCTCATCCCGCTGATGTGGGTTGCCATGGCTGGCAGCCTGCTTGCCGCCGAACACGATTACTTCAAGTACCTGCGCTATCCGAAAGGACTCGTGCCGGGCGTGGGCGTCGACAAAGTGGAACAGGAAGGCGGACCCAACGCCGTCGGCTACCAGCGGCGCACGGTCGAGTGGTGGCCACGCAAGGGGCAGGACGTCGTGGACATTCCCGAAGGCATGCCGCTGCGCACCTGGACGCGCAATAAAGGGCAGGAGGACAAGGAAGCCCTGGCCGGACTTTCTCGGAACTGGGCATCGTCAGACCCCGAAACGTTCCAGGCGCACCTGATCGGTTTCCGGGGTGTCGGCACCTCGACCACCTGGCCCAAGAACCCGAGGAGCCCCAAGATCCCTGCCGCTATCCTGCGCATGGAAAACGGCAAGCCGAGGGCTGTTATCAATGCCGAGCCTATCAGCAATATGGTGGGCGTGGAAGACCATCAGTTCATTTATCAGACATGGGAAAAGGCTTATCCGAAAGTGGCTGCGATGGTTTCCCAGGATGACGCCGCAAGCGGTCACGATTTTGCAACGAAGCGTTGGACGGATGTTGCTCCGAAATTCGGGGGCATGGAACTCCCGAAAGATTCGAAGTATCCCCGTTGGGGCGAACGCGGCGACGAGATCGTGTTTGAAACCAAGCACTTCTCGCTGATCGCCAACCCGAAGAACTGGGGGATTCCCGGGGCCTGGATCAACCCGAACAACATCGAGGAGCAGAACCGGTACCGCAAGTACGTCATGGAATTCGTCGAGAATTTCTGGACCTATACCGAAGCCGCCGGTGCCTCCATGCCTTACTGGCGCCGTGCCGACGAAAACCGCAAGTATCAAATCCACATTTGGGCGTCCCGGTGCGCCGGCGGCTGGGGCCACTGCGGCATCGGCAACGCCGATACCGTCGCACTGGGACACGAGTTCTTCCACGGCCAGCCGCTTGGCGGCTTCGGATGGGAAGCTGAAACCATGTGCAATGCGGCCCAGCACGCGGCGCATCCGGACCAACTGGCGATGTTTGACGGAAATTTCCAGTATCCGTGGCGCAACGTGAGTTTCAAGCCGTATGGAGCGTCGCTGTGGTATTTTGCCCTCTCCGACAACCCCAACTGGGGCCACGGGATTCCGATCATGCTCGGATGCCTTGCCAGTCCCGAGGATCATACGGGCTATCACGCCGTCGCCAGGCTGGGACAGAAGAAGGGCCTCTGGAAAAACGGCGTCAGGGGGTTCGGCGATTTCTTTGGCGAATATGCGGCCCGCATGGTGACCTGCGACTTCATTGAGCAGTACATGCTCCAGAGCAAGTACGGGCTGCCCGAACTGAGCCACGTCTATCCCGTGTACGGACGCCCGAATTGCTACCGGATCTCCAATGCCGAAGCACCGGTGTGGTGCGGATTCAACATCGTCCGCCTGCAGCCGGCTCAAGACGCAAAGGAAATCGCGGTCGATTTCCAAGGCATCCATGAACCCGCGCTGCATTCCGACTGGCGTGCCTGCATTGTGGCCGTGGACGGCAACGGCCAGGCTCGCTACAGCCCCCTGTGGAACAAGGGCCCGATGCGCTTCGCTCTCAAGGATTCGGATGCGCACCTGTGGCTTACCGTTTCCGCCAGCCCCAGCGCCTTTCCCGTTACAAAATCGAATGCGCAACTCTATCTCGACACGTACCTGCAAGGCATCCGTGCCCCGCAGCATCCCTGGGAGGTGACCCTGACCGGATGCCGCCCCGGGACTCCGCACCGCAGGCAGGGCGATGTGGTCAATTTCGACGACTTGTGTGCCAGGGTGGATTACCGCAATACATTCCTGAACTACCCGGTGAAATGGGAAGCGCCCATCCCGCTGACGGAAAAATACGGCCCGCTTGCGCAGGAGAAACTGACGGCCATGCAGCCCCGCGTCGAGACCGCGACCAAGGCGTTGCAGGACAAGATCACCACGGGGAAGGAAAGCAAAGGGTACTGGTCTATCAAGAAGAACAATATGCTCGCAGACCTCGCAAGGCGCGTGAAGTTCCTGCAGGACAATGCCAAGGGGAGCCCCCATCCCAACGGCGGCGGATTTGTGGCCGAAAGCGCCCGTGTCGCCAAGACCGCCTACGTCGGACCCAATGCCATGGTGCTGGACGGTGCCCGCGTGGAGGACAATGCCTGCATCAAGGAGTCCGCCATTGTATTGGGTCCCAAAACCGTCATCTCGGGCAATGCCAAGGTCGGCGGCAGGGCCTGGGTGTTAGGAGACATCAAAGTCAGCGGCAACGCGCGCATTCTGGAAGCCGCCACGGTTACCACCACCTATCGCGAACCCTTCACCAGGGGACGACAATGCGAAGGCCAGGCGGAAATCACCGGCAACGCGGTGATCAAAGGCGAGCAATACCTGATCCTCGCGTATGCCACGAATCAGGTGATCACCGGCGGCGTGGTCGTGGACTACAACGCCAGCATTGACAACAAAGAGAGCGGCGTGTTCCAGCACGGGAGATTCTATCAGCATGATTTCCGCAGGGGTGCCGCGCTCAGCGCCGGCCAGGACGAAGGCGCGCTTTATGCCAACTGGCAGTTCAACCAGCCCAAGGCCGTGCTCCTCGAGGATTCCTACGTGAACAACGACGGCGTCCTGTACGGCAAGCCGGAGTTTGCCGATGAGGGCGAACACAAGTGCATCGTGTTCAACGGAAAAGACCAGTACGCCGAGGCCCCGCCGTCGGTGGCGGATTTCGGAGAGTTGACGATCGATATGATGCTGAATCGTTCGGCCGATGGCCGCCTGTTCGACTTCGGGACGGGCGAGGAGGAGTGCTTCTACCTGGCGATTGAGGGCGGAAAGCCGACCCTTGCGGCACGGCACGCCGGCAAGAGCCAGAGCCTTGCGGCCTCCGAAGCCATTCCGGCGAACCAGTGGGCCCGGGTGCGCGTGACCATGGACGGGGCGAAAGCCTCCATCCATATCGACGGCAAACAGGTCGCCAACGGCACGTTCGCATTCAGTCCGCGCGACGTGTTCCCGGGCGATCTCCCCGAAGGCAACTTCATCGCATGCGGCAGGAACAAGAAGGAGTTCTTCAAGGGCAAAATGGACCACTTCCGCATCTACCGCAAGGTTCACACGGATATGGAGGCGCTCGGCCTGCCTCCTTTGGCGGTGACGCAGGTCCAGGAGTGGTCCGAGAAAGACCAGCAACTCGCCGATGACTGGGATGCCCGCCGGAAGGCGAAGTATGAGGAACTGAGAGCAGGCGAGCACGGAAAAATGCAGCAGGAGCTGCAGAAACTCAGGGAACAGAAAGCAACTCTCCAGAAGACAGCCAAGCCTGACGAGCTTGCCAATTTCGATGCCCGGATCACCAAGCTGCAGAATGAGTCCAACGTTCTGCTGGAAAACGCGTTGAAAAGCGCCGGTCTTTTCGGGGAAAACCCTTATCCCGGCAAGAGTGCCGCCACAATCCGGGAGTTGCAGCAGAACGTGAAATACCACACCGCCGCAGACTGGGATTACAAGGTTCAGGGCGACGGGGGATTCCACGAGAATGAGGCGCCGCAGAAAATGAAGGACTGGCTGCTCCGCGTCCGCGGCTACTAAGTACCCCGTAAAGAAATATAATATATGGAGCAAACAACGTGTATTAGCCGCTGAAAACAGCGGTTTGGTCAGCTTTCGATGTCAGAAAACAGATAACAAATTAGATATGATGAGGAACAAAACAGTATTTGGAGTGATGATGGGTGTCATGATGGCGATGCATGGGTCTGCGGCGGACTCCCACATGTCGCCGCTTGCCG
>CAISTY010000258.1 GCA_903888515.1 Akkermansiaceae bacterium
CCTCATCCTGAGGGATGCCCCAGTTGCCGGTTGTGCCAAGGAATGTCGCGGCCATTTGACCGCGTGCGCCGTGTCAACCGGGGAGCTTAGCCGTCCCGGCTGAGTGGGAAAACATGCGTCCCGCATGTTGGAGAAAGAAATGACAGGCGAGGACGCCTATCTTCCCTCACAGGCGAAGACGCCTGTTCTCCTTCACACCGCCGACACCACTGCCTCGTAGCTGAGCACCGATTCACGGCCCCGCGCCTCGTCGGGGCTGGTCACACTCTCGCGGTCCAGCAAGTCATGCAGAACGAAGGATTCCGAGTCCAATGCTGCCTGGATCTCCGCCTTTCCCCTGAGCAATGCAACCAGCTTCCCTGCCCACCCGGCGTGGGTTTCGGCGGGCGTGTCGTCCACCTGGGAAAACAAATGCACGTCGAGTTTCACGCGGGCGGTGTGCGGCAGGGCCGGGATCGGTTTGGACTCAGCGGCGTTGAGAACCACACATGGGCGGGTGCGGATTTCATCGCGGCGGGCGACGTGGACCGGCAGGGCTGCTGCATCCGGGAATTCATCCGGCCTGTGGGTGTCGATCCATTCGGCCAGGAGCGAGGTGAGGCGATCTTCAATGAGGTTTGGCATCTTGCCCATTGGCGGTGCGTCAACCGGGCACGATATGATCGGCGAGGTCTTCGAAGAATTTGCGAGACCACAGATCCAGTTCCCGAGGATCCCTAAGGAAGACTCGAACGTCATCGGCAGCCTTCTGGAAGTCCACCGATTGAAATCGTTCCTTGAGAAGATCGCGCAGCCGCTGGGGAACGAGCGATTCGTTCCCCCAATGCCCGGACTGGCGCATTCGTGCTTCGAGATGTGCGATGTTAGGCGGAATCTTGCGTGCCACATACCAAACGAGGTCGTAGAAATCCCGCCCCTTCACACGGCTTTTCCAAGCCCGGCAGAGCACCGCGTGAAGCTTGCCCGCGAGGAGGCTACCAGGATCGTAGAGTCGGACCTGATAGGGAGTGGGTAGTAGTTGGGTCCGGACTTCCGTGGCGGCAAATGGCGGTGGATTGAGATCCATCTCCAGCTTGATTTGGATTTTCTGGTTGCGCGGCATTCTTGTCGCAAGATCGGCCGGTGCTCCGATTTGGAGCAGATTCATCTGGGTGTTTCCTTTCAGGAATGCGGATTCGATTCCGCTTCGTTCGCCTACCGATTTGCTTTCCGCGTCGAAGGCGAATCCCCAACTTGCAAGTTCGGTCGCGATCCCGGGCAGATGGGATTCCAGTCGGACTTCAGAATTTTCTGTGAGCCTTGTAAAATCCAGATCTTCGGAAAATCGCGCAAGCCCATGAAAAATCCGCAGAGCGGTGCCCCCGTAGAATGCAGCGTGCTCGAAGAATCCACTGCGCCACAAGCCGAGTAGGGCGATCTCCTGAACCACCTCGCGGGCGGCGTTCTGATAGTCGCCTTGGGTTACGGGCTTGTACGCCGCGACCATGTCGTGGAGTGCCGGGTTCATTCGAAGACGGGTCGGTGTTTCGCCGCATACCGCAGGAGCCATCGGACCGATGGGCGTCCATACGAATCGGCACATTCCTGAAGTTCGTTAGGGTCGAGGGGGACGCTTGGATTGATCCGCATGCCTTCCAGCCAGTGTCGTACATCCGCCATGGCACGGAACCCGGCTTCCCTGGCAATGGTGTCGCAAAGAGCCTTGGTGGGGCTTGCAATCAGGAATGGAATTTCGCCATCCGCTACTCTCATGATGCCGACCGGATAGACCGCCTCCGGAATTCCAACATATCGAAAGCGCCCGAATGCATTCTCAAAGGAAGCGGGTCGCTTGAGGGTCGCAGATAGGATTTCGATCACACTCTCGGGTATCATGCCGTGCCAGGACAACGCGGTTTCGAAGCTGATGTAGGACGGGCCATAGATGGAAGCAGCCAGGCAGAGCGGATCAATGTCTCTCCGGGTGGCGTAAAGTCCCCGCCGCAGGGCGATCAGTTCGCCGGAATCCAGCAACCGGGCAATCCTCCCGCGTCGGTCGGAAACTCCCTTTAGGAGTTCCTTCGCCCGTAGCGTGTCGAGAATCGCTCCCGCTGTGGTTAAATCCGAAATCTGCATGATCCGTGCTGGAAAGTTGCAATAAAAGCAATTTTCACGATGGAATCAAGCATATTTATCCAGCGCGCCTCATGCGCGCGTTGGTTTTCTCGTTGATGACCCTCAGCGAAGTGGCCAGCGCCTTCCTCAATCGCCCCGCGGCCACACGGAGCGCGATCTCGATGCCGGTGGCGGTCGTGACCTGTTCGATGTAATCGAGCTTGTTGACGAGCGTGACGGCCGGTTTCTCGCCGGTTTTCACGCGGGCCGTGCCGGGTGACTGTTTGTGACGTGTCGCCCATTGCGCGGCACCCCTGACACGTCCGCCGATGGCCTTGGCCGCGTTGATCCATGAGCCTTTCGCGAAACCGACCCGCCTCTGGATCTTGGCGACGTAGGAATCGAGCGCCTTCGGACTGGTGACGATTTGCGCGGGCTTCTTGCGCTTCACGTTGGCGTTCTTGCCTGTCCTGCTTTGCTGGTGGAGCTTCGGATCAAGGCGCCCCACGGAGAGATCCTTCCAATTGGAGTTGGATGACTGGAGCGCCTTTTCCGCCTTGGAGAATCGCCGATTCTGGATGTTAGACCAGAATCTATCGGCGGCGGCCGGGTCGCCGGACTGGGTTTTCTCGAACGCATCGGACGGCAGGGCGAACACTTTCACGATGTCGCCGGCCACCGCCTTTTCCCCACGCTTCTTCGCCTTCTCGGAAAACCCGAAGGGCCGCGTGTTGCGTGCCAGTTCGACCGCCAGCCCACGCGCTTCCTGCTTCACCAGGGATTCGAGGGTCCTGCCCACTTTTTCGGGATAGCGGTTGAGCAGGCGGGCCACGTCGCCGCCGCCCTTCATCTTCGCGGTGAATCTAACGAAGCCGTCACTCATCGGTGGTGGAGAGGCTGAGTGTTAGAATGGGAGAGCGCGGATGGCTGGAAACCTGCGAGATACGGTAATCCGCGCCGTCCACCTCGATGCGCTCGCCGAATTTCGGGAGTGTGCCGGGAAATGCCAGCTTCGGAACACGCAGGCTGAGGTCGGGCGATTCCACGAACCCGCCCATCTCAATTTGCTGGTCGCGCTTCACGCGGCTAACGAGCACCAGCAGGTCGAGTCCCTGCCACCGCGCCCTCACGCCGTGTTCAATTAGCGAACGCCGGTCGGATATCGATTTCGTTGCCGAAGAGGACTTCATGCACCGGACGGTTGTGACCAGCGAGGTAACACACAAAACATTCGACAATGCCTGGCGTGAGACCGCCATGCGCATAGAGACCTCTCGTCCCGGATGGTTTCCAGCGAGTCGGAGACTGCACTCAGCGCCGCCTCTCGGCTCGGGCGGCGGTCCGCGTAAACCAGATCGAGATCGACCGACAGCCTCGGCATGTCGCGGATGAACAGGTTGATCGCCGTGCCTCCCTTCAGCGCAAACAGCGGCTTGCGGAAGACGACCGGAGCCACGGCGAGCAGAAGCCGGACGGCGTTGATGTATGTCTGGTTCATCAGGCGTTCAGAATGAGCGTGCGACCGTTCTTGAGTCGTTTGATCCAGCGTTTGTTTCCCAGTTTGGGCGTAGCGGATTCACGGGCGGATGCGGCCCACGACAGGCCGAATTCTTCCGCCCATAACACACAAAGACGCACTGCCTTGATCATCCGGCAGTTTTCCAACAGGATCCCGAGTTCGCGTGTGCGGAGATTTCTAACATTCTCCATGATGCCACGCGCTTCCTCCACTTCCTGCCATACGCCGACTTCGCTGAGCATTTCCAACAATGCCCGTTCCGGAGCCGACACCAGTGGCCCGTCCGGCGACTCTGGCATGGGAGCAAGACCAAAGCCCGCAGGCAGAGTGCTCTCAAACAGACGCGGCGCACTGTAGCGGGCCGGAAAGCGTGTCCGAAACCAGTCTGGCAGCGCAGCCTGGCCATTTCCCCATAAGCACAGGGTTTCCTTGTGGGCAAGATTCTGCTGGAAACCATGCCATGTCAGCGCGGCCTTGGCCGCCACATGCAGCCCCGGGATTCTTGCGGTCAGGAACTTGAGCGACGGGTCCCGTGCCAGTTCGTCACCCGCGAAGATGAACACTCCCCATCCCAACCGCACCAACCACCCCGCTTTGACGTAGTCGTGGGCAAGAGCCGATGAGACCCCGAAACCGCGCAAGGTAGAGGCATCAAAGGGCATTCCCCGTGGCTGGGAGGTCTGAAGATTTCTGATTAAGTTGCCTGCCATAGGTCAAGTTCGGCTTGAACTTTGACATCCAATGTAATCATCGGCAAGCAAAATGTTTATTTTGCATGCCAAAAAATAAAGCGGAGCTTGATTTTTGGCATGCGCCCCAAACAAAGCACCCTCCCCGGTTTCCCAGAGAGGGTGCCCACGAACCCCGCTATGCCAACGCAGGAAATCAGGAGTATTCGCCGGCCACCAAGTTGATGCGGCAGGCCGACGTGCCGTCGAGTTCGATCAGGGCCGGGCCTTCATGGACGACGAACACGGTGGCCGCGTTGGCTTCCTTGGTGGCCGCGCCGACCGGGATCTGAGCACGGGAAGTCATCAGGTGAACCATGTCACCGGGTGCCAGGGCCAGGCCGAGGTTGGCTGTGAGCGTGATCGACACCCCGGCCTGCACCGAGGTCACCACGCCGCGCACGCCGGTTCCGGTGGCTAACGAGAACAGCACGACCACATCGTTCGCCGC
>CAISTY010000259.1 GCA_903888515.1 Akkermansiaceae bacterium
AGGCCATCGGCACCCTCCTCGCCGAATTAAATCAACTCGATTTCCTCCACCCCGAAACCCATGCGCGCATGATTTACGAACTCGCCTGAAACGCCAAAAAGTGCCAAATCATTTTCCGCCGAGGTCAGGAAGTGTGAGGGTATGATGAGCGGGGCGGAGAAGATGGCGGAGTGCTTGATGAACTGGCGGCGTTGCATGGTGGTACGGGATACGGAAGAAGAATACGGGGCGGGGAAGGCGGACCTTTCAGAATATTCGGGGCAGGGACGCCGTTCCGAGGCGTCCGGCGGGGTGGGGTTGGTTGGTTGGTTCTGCGGGGAAGGGTGAAGTGGCGCGTTCAGATCGATCCGAATGGATAGGAATGCGGCGCACCATCCGCGAGTTTTGCGTGCTCTGGGATTCCGAACAAGGCCTGCCGATGGGCTTGTTGGACGCCGCCATCATGCTGCGCGATGATGATACTTTCCGCTCCACCGCGACCCGCAAGCAGCGCCCCATCGAGCAAAAGGCAAGCTATCGATTTGTGTATAAAGACCAGGGCCGGACCGGAAGGCGGGAAAATGGGGGTTGCACTTTGTTTCTTAATACTCCTGCTTCACTGGTCCCGGGAGCGGCCTGACGGGAATGGTATCGATCAGCGATCGCAACTCCGGGTTTGACAGAATTTCCAGGCGCATGGCGCTTGGCCATATAGTGAGCCATTCGCTGCTCGAGCCGCGTGGGTTGTTGCGGTCGAGATTCAGCCCGCGGCCGATGTGATAGTTCCAATCCGTGAAATTGAGGGTTTCGTCCTGACTGCCGCGAGGGCGGGGACCTTGCCCCATCATCTGCCAGGTTCCGTCGGAAATACCGTATGTCGAGGTCGCCCAAATCGCCACAGCACGCTCGCGCCACCGATCGTTTCCGGTATAGCGGGCGAGTTTCATCAAGGGTGCGACCGCCAGCAGGCTGTACGAGTCAGCACACATGTGTACGGTCGCCACCGACGTGGCGCCGAATGTTTCATAATGAATCGCGTCCATCAGCGAACCGGGCACATTCGGAATGCTCTGTGTGATTTGCCAGGCGGAATGGTACCAGGCCAATTCCTCGGCCTGGGTCAGGTAACTCTTTTCCTTGGTGATCTCATACAGGCGCACCGCCCCTGCCAGCAGCGGGAAGACGGTTTCCTTGTCAATCGAGACCGTGTCGAGCGAAGCGCCCCAGAGATAACCGTCTTGATAAAACATCGCCATATAATATTCCATGGCCGACCGCGCCGATTGTAGATAACGGGTATTCTTGCTCATGTCGTAGGCGCGTAGCAACGCAGGGATCATATTCGCACCGATGGCTCCTTTGTCGGCTTTGTAACCGGCGAACCGTCCATCGGGCTGCTGGTTGGCAACCGCCTCGTCACAGATCGCCAGTCCCAGTTCACGATAGCGAGACCGTGGTTGACCGCATCGACCGGCCAAGTCATGGGCATTGAAAAATTCGTCAACTGCCTCGCTCAAATTATTGATGTCATGGGCCAAACCGCGAAACACCTCGGATGGACCTTGGGTTTTGGTTGTTGGTTGTCCTATCGCCTGAGCGGCCCACCCGTCGAGACATGCCAGACCCATATCGAGCGAATTTTTATTCTTCGTCCGCAGGTAATCGGTCAGCATGGCATTGGCGGCGTCGCCGTTGCGGCAAGTCCAGCCCATATCGAACAACTCTTTAGGCTTCCAATGACCGTGACCATCGCTGGCCATCGCGAGACCGAACTTCTTCGCGCGATCATTCCATAGCGCTTGGACATAACTGACGGAAAACTCGTAAAGTTCGTCCTTCGACCGCTGTGCGACCGGTGCTTTGTAGAAGTGCTTCCACGCCGCGTCGAGCAGGAAGCGGTAGCCGAGACGCGGTTTTTCGACCGGATGTAGAACCAGCCACGTGGTCGCGGTGAAGACCTGTCCCGGGTTCAACTCCAGTACGCTCGCCCGGCCCGGATTGAGTCCGCCGTTGCGTATCACCACCCGCTTCGGCATCTCTTCCTCGGGAAAGATCAAGCGGTGGATTGTGGTGTCTGCGGAGGGAATCAGCGAACATGCCAAGCCCACCTTTGGATCGCCTACATCGGCAAATAGCCCCACGGTGTGACGCTCGCCTTCGGAATAGGTCGCCCCGGGGATGAGCGTGCGATGCCATGCGAATGACCAGGGCTCTCCCTGATGTGTGAAGCCATGATACACATTGCCGCGATCCTTCTCGTTTCCATTCCACGAGATGCCGGGGATCATGGCGTAGCGGCAAGCATGTGCCGACTCGAAGTCCATCAGGAGGCGCACCCGCTGCTTCGGCTGTCCCTCTTTCAGCCGGAAGCTGCGTTTCCAGCGCATCAGGCACTCGCCGGCCGGTTCCAGCACATCGTCCGCCTGTACCGCATCACCGCTACACGGTAGCACCCGACCCACCAGCGCACCGCGATCATCGAGGATCGTGATCGCTTGCTGCCGCGTTTCAATCCGGTATCCGCTCCCTTGCGGTCGGGAGGTTCCCGGCAGCTCGCCGGCAAAACACCGTCCGACTGCCAGCGCAAGGAATACAAAACAAAGGAAAAGTAATTGTTTCATGGTATTGTAGATAAACGATTTCTTGAACTACCGGAGGCACTTATTTGGCGCTTCGATTCATCTGGCGGACTTGGCGTTGCCGTCGATGGATAGTTTGCTAGGAAATTGCTTTGGGGGTGAAGGCTGGTGAAACAGCCGGTGTCCGGACCGGAGGGCGGGAAAATGGGGGCCGGGCGATTTCCCGCGTTGCCGGGGGCTGGAAAGCACCGAATCGGGAATTGCGGCGGGGGCTGGAAGGACGGCGGTCATCGCTGGGGTCGGCTGATAGAAGATTGTGGCTGAAAGCAAAATCACAGCAGTTGAAGACCGTGGGGAACGAATGGTTCAAAGTCGGCGCGATTCAGTGTGGAGAGACGAGCATTGGCGGCGCTGGCCGTTCCTGCAATCATGGAGTCCACCCTGAGAAAACGCTTGCGATCAATCGCGTTGAAAAGCCGGGCGCCCTCCTTGGCCTCGGCTTCACCAAAGGGGACGATTGTGGTCAGGAAGGCCCGCATGGTCTCCGTTTGTTCGTCGGTGACAGGTCCGCAGATGAACTCGAACCAAGCTGGCATGGGGGTGATGAGAATTTCTCCCGCCTCGATCCACGCAACCAGTTCGGCGGCTTCCACCGTGCCTGCCGTGACTCCGCGGATCAAATAATTGGTGTCCAGGCAAATCATAAGCCCCGCCAGTGTTTGCGATCTTGGTACACCTCGGCCAAATACGCTTCGGCTTGGGCGCGATCCAACCCGCCGCCGTTCTCATGCAGACGACGCAGCATGGCGACCGGGTCGGGCTTGTGGATTTCCGCCTGCTTTTCCGCCTGTTCCAAGGAACGGCGGACGACCTCGGCCTGTGACACCTGCCACAGCGCAGACAGACGCCGCAGACGACTGGCTGTAGTTCCGTCCAGAGCGAAGGTGGTGCGGTGAGTCATCGTTTGCATGCCATTGCTTATGCCATCACTTTGCTGCGGGGGCAAGGTAAATTCCGACCCCGACAGATAATTCCGGCACCTGCCCGAAATGTACCTGACCGAGGTCATCAAGCGCCTGCCGTACAATGCGACCGCAGCACAGGCCGCCGAGCTGACCCGGCCCGCTTCGCCGCCGCCCCCCGCACCGATTGTCCCTCCCACAGCCAGCATGCCACGCAGGCCCCGAACCTCACCCGGCTAAAAAGCCCTCGCGCCCTGGCCCGGCTCAACGCGCCCAAAATCAGGCACGAAAAAAAATAAAAAATAACTCTTGATTCAATCTGATACTACTGACCCCATTCACTGACCCTATCGATTTGAGGGCGGCGGAGTTCAGGGATGGCGGGGAACAGAGGAAATCTAGCATGTTGATCCGTGAGGCCTGACCCTATTCATGTTAGTCGGGACTGGACCCCGAAGCAAGCGCCGAAACCACGATGATAGCGGACCTGAAACCCGATGAGAGCGTGGCAATCCAGCGAAATAGCGACGATGTCAAATTGCGAATCTCATACGATATCAGTAAGCGTCCTAAAGTGCTTGTGTGAATCCGCGAGGACTGACCCCATCCAGACCCCATCCACACTTGCAGCACGCGGGCACGGGCTGCAAGTTCAAGCACTTGATGAAAGGCGTCGGAGAGCAGGTCCTTGTTCTCGCGCCGGAACTTGCAGATCGAGTCGTGGTCGGGGTGGGTGTTGGCGCAGAGATAGCGCACGGCTACGTTCTCGTGGGTGAGCGTTTCAATGCGGCGACTGGAAAAGGTGCCCGTCGCGTAGCAGTAGATCAACAAACC
>CAISTY010000260.1 GCA_903888515.1 Akkermansiaceae bacterium
GACTCCCTGATGCCCAGCAGGGAGGTGACCGCGCAAGAGCCGGCGAGGCGGACCATGCCGAGCAGCGAGGTGGCGGGCGAGAGGACGCGCGCGAGTACCTGCCAGAGCGCGAGCTTGGCTTCGTCGGCGGAGCCCAGGGCCTTGAGGATGGAGCAACTGCGGGCGATCTCATGAACGAGGCAAAGCGCGCCGAAGGACTCCGCCTGGCGCATGCCCAGCGGCGAGTCGGGGTGCTCGGCGATCTGTTGGAGGCTGTCGGCACCCTTGCCATCCTTGACGGCACGCTCGACGACATTGATGAGCCACCCGGGCATCTCGGTGAGCACGGATAGGGTCTTGGAGACGACTTTGTCGCCGACGCGCTTGGACTCGCGCAACAGGACGGAAACGTAATTCTTGCCATTCTTGCCTTTGGATTGGACGCGTGTGATAAACATGACTACGCAAAACAGCGTTTTAGACAATCTTTGTCAAGCGCTATTTTAAATTTAATTTATCTTTACGTGACTACATCTTCGGGGCAAAAAAATCGCTGCGACCCTTGGCAGATAAGGGGTGCAGCCCGAAACTGGCATCAGAAATTCTGGAAGTTCCGGTTCAACGCCACCAGATCCGCCACGATGGCGTTCTCGAAATTCTGCTCGGAGAGGGTCTTGGGCATGGTCAGGGCTGGGCGTAAATCGTGAGCCTCAATTCCTGGTCGTCGAAAAGCTCGTACTTGGGCGGCGGCGCGCCGAGTTTCTTGGACTCCCGGAAGATGATCGGAACCCCCTCGCCGCGGGACTCCATGAAGCGGCCGCGGCGGATCGGCGCGTCGGGCGCGTCGATCTCGAATTTCAGCCGACCTAGCAGACCGACAAGCATCTCGTTGCGGGTGTATTGCCGGTGCGGCAGGGTTTCGACGGTGAGGGTGTTAGGAAGCGATCCGGGCGAGTAAATTTCCAACCGGTCGGAAAACACGAACAAGCGGATCTTCGAACCTGACATGGAATAGTCGCGATGCACGACGGCATTGACAATGCCCTCGAAAACAGCCT
Source organism: Akkermansiaceae bacterium (assembly GCA_903888515.1). Taxonomy (GTDB): domain Bacteria; phylum Verrucomicrobiota; class Verrucomicrobiia; order Verrucomicrobiales; family Akkermansiaceae; genus Luteolibacter. Next base: position 1,038 of record CAISTY010000260.1, read on the forward strand.
TTTCGCTGAATGCGGGGCGTTCAATCCGCGCCGGTTCCTTGGTGGCGGGCCGCAGCATGGTCCATCTCACAAAGTCAAAGGCGTCGAGAATCTGGCGATCAATGGGCCCCATGATCCGGCGGTATGTGACTTGCAAGTCGGAATCCCGCTCCGTGCCCGCATAATGCACGGCCTCGATACAGGCACCCGAGTGCAGGATCTGATCGGGACGCGACGTCGCCAACAGCACTCCAGCTACGCTGCATGCAGCACGTCCCTCTGGGTTGGTGCAGAGTATGCCCATTTTATGAAGAAGCTCTTCATATGGCACTTCGGAATCCCCAATAAGCTTGTCCGTCAGGTCAGGGTCAAGCGAATCGGGTGAGGTGCCTGGAACCGGCATTTCGTCAAACAACACAAGTCGGCTCTGATTGCGTTGTTGCATCAACCTTTCTAGCAATGGAATGGACATCTCTCGCTTGGAGCTTCCAATACGCTCAAAAAAACCACCAGGAGCCTTATGGACGAAGAGGCTTCTTGGGACATCCACTCTAAGCAAGAGTCTTGCTATTCCCATCGTGTCGGGTAGTTCGATGCGTGTGATACTTGCAGTTAGAGGCGGCCTGATGGAATCATTCAGTATGTTCCTGATGGATAGCTCCGCTCCGTCCGCTTCTTCTATTGTCAACCCGACGATCTCACGCGTCTTATCTTCGACCCCGAACACGACTACTCCACCTTTGAGGGAATTGGCGAAGGCGACAAATTCTTGGGCAAGACTATCCGGGTGCGGGGATGTAATGCCCTTGCGTGTCGCTGTTACGAGTTTTAGCTCAAGAAGAGAATCCTCCCCAAGGCGAATATGGGCTGCTAGTTCTTCGATGGTATCAAACATAATATAATATATTAGGTGACAATTCTGCGAAAACGACGCTCCAGAGCCTCGCGACCACCTTCCATGACATCACAGACAACTTTGCACACGTCCTGATTCTGGAGTGCTCCCATCACAGGTATGGCGGCACGGCCATTCCTGTCTTCCACGGGAATCACCAAGTCCGCGTTACCATTTACGACTATGTTCGGATTGTGAGTAATGATTAGTAGTTGTCGCCGTAGTTTGTTAGTCTGAATTTCGCGGACGATTAAATCGTAGATTAGGCGGTTATCCAGGTCGTCCTCAGGTTGGTCGAGCAGGATAGGCTCTTCCCCATATGCAAGAAGGAACGCCAAAACTGCCGCTGCAACCTGCCCGGGAGATCCCTTCTCGAGGTCCTTGAAAGGGCCGCTACCATCCCTGCGATAGCGAAGCTTCAGTAAATCTGCAGGAAACCAAGCTAGCAGGCGCGTGCGGTCCTCTGTAGTCCGTCCTTTCATGTGATCGCCAAAACGCTTGCCAATTCGGATTCCAATGTCCTTGCCCCCATTCTGTCCCTCATTCGCAACTTGCCAGAGCTTTACTTTTAGTTCATGAATACGTGTCAAACGGTCTTGGTCATCGATTGCTGAAACAAGATATGAGGTGATGTTTTCAAACTCCTCGACTGCAACATTCTCATCTCGACTTAGAATTAGTCGTAGTTCTGCGATTCCCGCCGGAATATCGCCACAGGGAATGAGTGACGCCCTGAGATTTGCATCATTAGAAAAGAGACCATCAAGAAAACCGCGGCGACAGGCCGATAACTGAGAACGACGACTCTCAAGCGCAACTAATTCATCCTTACGTGTTTTCCGTAGCCTCTCAAGTTCCTCAGTCTTTGCATCCAACCCGTCCAGCTTCTTTTTCAAAATTTGGCAGTTTTGTACTAGCTCACCGTATTGTTCGGGCTTTGTTTGGGTTTGGCCTTGAATGGTTTGAATCAAATCGAGGTATGCTTCTTCGCTGGCTTTGCGAACCACATCCCAGTCGGAAGATGCAATTTTCCGCTGCCAATCTGAAAAGACATCTCTCAACATGCCTGCCATTTTGCGGAGTGTCATGGAGTCTGAATCAAGGGTGGCTTTTACTTTGCGTACGTTGGCTTCGAGTTCTTGCTCCGGTGTATCTTCGGGCGAAGATACCGCATCTTCATCGGCAGGCATACGTGATAGGGTGAGCGCGGTTACCTCAAAGCGTGCGGCAAGATCCTCCAATGCAGCGGGAAGAGGCTCAACTTGCTCCTGCCAGCGTTCGACCTCACTCCCTTGGCGCCGCCTAAGCGCTAGCTCACGAAGAACCTTTTTGTGGCCGGCCTTCTCCATAATCTCGATCTGGCGTTGAATGTCAGTGATCTTGGCCCTCAAGTCATCGCGTTCCTTTAATTCACCTGTGAGTTGTTGAATACGTGCGGATAGCTGGACGAACTCGGCTACCTTGTTTTCCCATTCACGCTGCCAAGTCGGGCCGTCAACTTGAGGTGTCGCGTCGATCTCCGCTAGAAGTGGCGCGGTATGTTCCTTGAATGCATAAAGCTGTTTCTGACTGAAAATTCGGAGGGGAAAGCGCTCGCTCCAAATGCCTTGGTCTGTCACGAGATTTTTTGTACCATCCTCCTCGACCGTGAAGAGGCTGAAAGTTGGAGGTGTTGCATGCCACTGCATACGGAAGGTCTTCCCATGCTGACGGTAATCAACCTCAACCATTGGTGTGAGGTCGTCCTCCTCCTTGGGTAACCCCAAAGTTATCTCGCGAATCAGATCCTGGAAATTCTTCGCGTAGTCTGCTGTATTGTTATTGAACGATGCACCGCGCTTTGTTGCGGCACGCACCAACTCAAGGATACTCGATTTCCCGGTGCCTCGCCCGCCGATGATGGCGTTGAACGACGGGTTCAGTTCGATTACTTGATCCTCCTTGCGCCCTATGTATTTAGTGCCGACAATTCGGATTTTCTCAATAAAATACGGGCTATGTGGCCCCGGATTCGGCTGGTCAACAACAAATTCCCGAACTGACGTTTCCCCGTCGAGAAGCGCTACCCGGAGACCATCAAGCGTGGGCGATTCCATTCGAACCCAAGTCGTCCGCCGGCCGACCTCAGACATATCGTGGGAATCTGAACCGTATACGACGGAAAAACCCTTGTCCCCCAGAGCTAGGTTACGCAAGTCCCAGTCAGGTTTTTTTGGATGGTGGCACTCCAAAGTGAAAACCATCGCATGGGAAAGTGTCTTATGCCTGGTATCGAAGGGTACCGACTCATGCAGAATTCCTTTGGCACCGTTCACATGGGCTGGAATCACAATGCATCCGATTCCCTGTGCTTGCAGATCCTCAACCAAAGGCACCGTGCCACAATCCGCAGCTGTTTCGTGATTGCCCTCGATACCCCTGTAGCGAGCGATCTGCAAAACCCGACTGATGTAGCTCCCAGGTGCGGATGGATCTAGAATCACAAGAATATGGACATTTTGGGATGTGGTTATTTCAACTCCTGGAAATATCGCAAGCGGCCTGAAATCTGGATTTTCTTGCGCAAGCTGGATGCATTCTTGCTTGAGGCTATCTACCCAGCCACCTCCATTATGGTCGCTCACAACGACCGCATCGATACCCTCCTTCATGTGGGCAAGTAGCCAATCACGCTCGGTTACTTCACCCACGCCATTGTATGCATCGGTTGAAAATGGTGTGTGGGTGTGGAAATCCACACGCCACCACTTGGCACCTGGTGTCGGGTCGAGGGAAGGAGATTTGTGGGTGTTTGACATGGCAGTGATCTAGAATATTTTTTCCGCTAAGTCGAGCTGGCTTCGCACCGTGGCGCAGTAGAGGGGACTACGGATTTCCATATTTGGTCAAGAATCCGCTCCAATTCCTCGGCCACGCGGGCGTGACCGGCCCTTTTTTCGTCCTCAACCACCGTGCGGCACAACACCTCGACATCCGGCCCGGAACCGGCACGGATCGCGCGGAAGAGTCGCTTGAGAAGGGTGGAGTTCATCGTGACTTGGGGAAATTTAACATCTCGAACCAGTGATTGGAATCCTGAAATTGGTGTGGATCAACCGAAATCGTTTGCGGCAAGGAAGGCAACCCCGGTTTGCGACGCGTGGCGGCGGACCCGCTCAACGAGTTCCCGGAACGTCATTACCCCCCTGAGGAGCATCAGGACATGGGAATAATCCAACAAAAGCAAAGGCGTTCGTGGCCCTGAAGCTTCCTGAATTGCGGTTGACGAGTACCCAGACATTGAGACCATGATTCCCATTGTATTGTCGGCCTTGGTGGTGACCTTGCGCAGGAATGTGTCGACAGTCGGCGAGTCGCTCTGGCTTGTCGTGAACTTCAACTCTACAAGGTAGGTCGTGTCTCCGACAGTCACCGACCCGTCGATTTGACGACCGTCATGCGTATAAGGTCGGCGGGCAGGAATCTCGAAGTAATCGATCAAGTCGTAGAACCATTGCTCGAATTCGTAACCGGCCCCTTGCGTTCCAAGTCGGGTTCCAATATCGTTGAAGCGTCCAGTGAGATCTTCAATACGTTGTCTCACATGCTGACTTTTGGCAGAAAGTTCGGCTCGCTGCTTTCTGATCTTTGTATCCAGCTCCTGCTGTTGTAGGGCATCTTCCTGCCGGGCTTCCGCTTGATGAAGCCGCGTTGTTCAAGGCGGACGAGCATGGAATTCACCGAGGGCGGTGTGAGATTGAAGAACTTCTGAAAGGCCGTGTGGGTCGGAGCCACGCCTGCATGGTTGCGCATCATGTATTCGCGCATGAAGGCAAGGAACTGACCTTGTTGGCGGGTGGGAGCATCGGGCGATGGTTTGGGGGATTTCGGTGGCGCGGGACTTGCTTGCAGGTTTGCCGTTTCCGTCTTTCGCGCCTTCATCACCGCACGCGCCATGGCGACGGCTTCGTGGAGTTTCTTCTGAAGAAGGTCTTTGGGCAAGGCATCGGTCCAGTAGGAAGAGATGCGAATGCCGTCTTTCTCCATGCCAGCCAGTTTCGCGGGCTTGTTCGAGAGGGCAGTGCGCTCGAAAAGCATGGAGTCGATTTTCCGTCGAAGCGCCCGGGTATTCCACGACTCGATTCGGCACATCTCCGCGTAGAAATCGCGTTTGAGCGGGTCGTCAAGATAGATGATGGATTTGAAGTGGGTCCAGCTCAATTTTGCAATCAATGTCTGCAAAATTGAAGGGTCCGGGAAGACCTCTGCGAAGCGGATCATGTGACGCAAATTTTTGTCGCTGTAGCCGTCTCCGAACTCTGTTGCCAATTGTCTCCCCACTGCGGAGACAATTTCCTTTCCATAAGCGGCCCGCTTCTCCTTGAGGATATCCGTGCGAACGCGGTTGCCGATGGACCAATAAAGCAACACCAAGCCGGAATCGACGGCGCGGGCGACTTGCTCCCGCGCACTCAGAATGATCTGGCGCAAGTCGGACACCAGCGTGGAGTCAAAACCGGTGATCGTGGTGGGCGGCTTGATGAGGTAGGTTTTCTTTTTGGCGGGCATGGTGGCGGAAGTTTAGAGGCTGGCAGGAAGCCGACCGGCGACGGTGAGGGTCACCTCCTTGCGCCGTTGTGCCGCCCTTTCAGGGCTCGATATTCTATCGAATTTGAAACCCAGGGCGTTGCCCTGGGCTGGCTTGGTGCGGGCATTCAGCCCTTGACAATGAATTTTCATCCCATCACCTCCTTGAGCATGGCGAGGATGTTTTTTTCGACTTTGCGGATGTCGCTGTCGATGGCTGCGACGGGGCGGGGCGGCTGATAGGTATAAAAGTGGCGGTTGAAATTGATCTCATAACCGAAGGCGGTGCTAGGGAAATATCTTGATGTGTCCGGTTTCCTTCCACGCGGTGAATTGGCGGAGTATTTCGTTCTCGGACCCTTCGATGGTGCGGCGTTTATCGCCGATGGCTTGGCCACCGCTCCATGGAGGTCCTGGGCCACCTCCCACAGAAAGCTGGCGATGCGGCGGATGTTTTCGGAGTTGTCGGGCACGGAAAACTTCTAGCATGGAGACCCGGGGAGGACCAAGCGTGAATTCTCCGGCCTGCCGCCAATGAAAACGACAGGCTGATAGTCCGGCGGCCAGAAGCAGGCGGAAGTATAGATCTTGCTTGGAACACGGTGCGCTGCCTGATGTCGGGGGAAAGTGGTCGCGCTGGCGCGCTCCGGGTGTTGAGAACTCCTTCCGCAAGATGCGGAAGGATGCACGCTGGAAGCGTGCGCCCCCCCTGGAAGCGTGCGCCCTCTCTGGATCCCATGCATGGACGTTCCGACGTTTCTGGGACTGCTCTTGAGCCATCCCTTGACTGCGGCCTCATCGAGGCCGCGCCACCTTTGCGGCCTCATCGAGGTCGCGCCACCTCAATATGCCTTCTGGATCTGCACCCCTTTTTGTTGTGCGCCGCGGCGCTGTTTGTTGAAGTTATCGTTATTGAATCGCTGGATGGCATCATTTTTCTCATAGAGGTTGTCCTGGTAATCGACGGACTGTTTGCCGGCGGGCTGGGGTGTGGGGGGCGGGACCGGGGCGTTTTCAGGGGTGCCGAGCCAGGTGTTGCCGCGGAAGAATGCATAGCGCGAGTCACCCTCGCGGGCGATGACGGTGGCTTTGCCGTGCAGTTTTTCGGCGATGAAAATGCCGCGCAGGTCGGTATCGCCCGCACGGAATTCGCTGTCGGCGCTGCCGATGGCCTTGACGTGGACTTCCGGGCGGTAGCCGCCCTTGACGGTGTCTAACACATTGGCGCGGACGCGGCCGCTGGCGGGATCTTCCTGAACTTCGATTTTGAGCGGAGTGATGAGCACCATGCCGCTGGTGAACAGATCATCACCGCGACAAATCACCAGATAGGCCGCCTCATCCTTGAGGGCGAGCGGGAGGGCGCGCTCCTTTTCCACATAGTCCCTGCCGTCACCGAGTACGATGGTTTGCTCGGATTCCGGTTTGATTCCGGCGAGTTGCACGCTGGTGATGGCGCTGAGGTTTTTCTGTTGGAGATAGAGTTTCATCAGATCGACCCGATAGACCTGAACGAACGCCTCCTTGATGTTGCGGTATTTCAAGGCCAGCGAAACCGGGGCGCCGGGCTTGACCACGGTGACCTCCTCCATGGCGATGCTCTTCTTTTCGAAATAGGCGATGGCCTCGGCCGCATCGGGATAGAGCGTCTTCACCTTGCCATACCACTCGATGGCGTCGGCCGGCTTGCTTTCCGCATGATAGATCTGGCCGAGGATGTAGCGGGCGAAGTCGCGGTCCTTGCTCTCGCCGTCGGCCACCACGCGGGCCGCCGCAAGTGCTTCGGCGTGTTGTTTTTGCCAGAACAATCCGAGTGCGGTCATGTATTGGAAGCCGGGGGCCAGTTCGCTCTCGGCGTGGCGTTGGGCGAACTCGCGGCTGAGGCTGACGACCCGCGGGTAGTCCTTCAGGTCGAGCATGCCGTTGCACAGGCTGAAGCCGGCGTCATCGGCCAGCGGGTCGGTCGGATAGAGGGCGAGAAACGACAACAGCATCTCCACCGTGCGCTTGAGCATGGCGGTTTTTTCCGGCTGCACGTTGTCCTCCTTGGGCAGTTCGTGGGCCTTCGGCGCTTTCTGATAGAGCAACTGTGAGAGCGCGAAATATCCCGAGACCACCTCGGCGGTATCCGGGTAATCGCGCCACACGCGTTCCTGGAAATCGATGGATCCGAGGAAGCGGCCCTCATCCTCGAGCACCGCACTGATGCCCGAATCGTTGGTATAGCTGGCGCTGATGACGGCCCGATAGACCAGCCACGCGCGTTCGAACTCGGCGATGTCCTGATAGGCCTTGCCGCAGACGAGGATTTTGTCGAACGGGATTTCCAGTGTCGGGAACCGCTCGCGCAGGATCTCGAACATCTCGACGATTTTGCGGGCATCGTAGAATCCGGGTTTGGTGTAGATCCACAGCAGCATGCGGGCGAGTTCGCTTTCGCTGTGCTTGGGATTTTCCTTGAACACGGCGGCGAGGTATTCAAGCGCCATCGCGTCCTCGCCGTCGTTGAAGTGACACTGGCCGAGCGCGAAACGTTCGCTAATGTTCATGATATAGGGATCGGGCGATTGCTCGCCGGCGGCAAGTACGGTCAGTTCGGCCGTCGGCCCCACGGACATGAATTCCGGATTGCCGATTTCGCGGATGACGGCTGGCAGGATGCGGAACTTGCCCGGCGCGTAACCTGATAGATCATAAGTGACCGTCGGGCAGTGGTTGATAAAATAGACGCACAGCGAGGTTGGCCGGACTTCACAGCGCAGGTTGTTGCCGATTCTGATAGATCCATCCACCAACCGGGCACCGGCGGGCAGCGGGATGTCGAGGATGAACCAGCGGTTGTTCACCCAACTACCATGGTAGTCGCTCAGGCGCACATTGATGCGTTGGCCGTTTTCCAGGTTTTTCACCGGTGAGCTGCTGGGTACCGGGATTGGTTTGCCACGGTATTCGAGTGGCGCGTGCAGATATTGCCACTCATGCATGCAGGGATGCACCGACGTCCCGGTAGTCATGGTGTCGGCGGAAAACCCCAACAAAGTGGCGGCATAAGTGTAACGCCCGCGGCCACGCATCTTGAATTCCACCATGTTCTTCTCCGCCGCGATCGCCTCTTTGGGAACTTCCAACAATGTCAGGCCCTGCGTCTTCACGGCTTTAACCGTGCCCACATCCTTGCCATTGACCTGCACGGTGATTTCCATATCCGTGGCCTGCTGTTTACCCAAGGCGAACCAAGTGGCCAGGGCGGTGACGGCCGCGCCATGGGCACGGGCGCTAGGGAATCCAAAGCACCCGTGGGATTGGAGCAACGATTGGGCGGCGGACTCGGCACGCTGCGAGTCCGGTTTTGATTCCGCCAGGGCTAACAGCACCAGGGCGGTGGTTTCCGGCCCGTCGTTGAGCCAGGCCGCCTTGTAACCGGATTCCCAACTGACCGGGCGCTTTGCTTCGGCCTTGGCTTTGCCTTCGAGAATACCGGCCAGTTCGGCGGCGATTTCCTTGCGCTCGATGTGGTAAAACGCGCGGGTCAGATAGGCCAACGTGGCGACACCCAACGCATTGCGATCCCGATAGAGCCGGTTGCAGGCGGCGAAATCGGCGCGTTTGTCGGTGGACAGCGCATGCAGGACGATCGCCTTGCTATCGTGGTCGTTGGCGTCGAAGCCTTCGAGTTGTTTGAGCAGGAAAGCGGCGCTCTTCTCAATGCTGTCCTTGTGCACGGCGATGCCGGCATTGCGGGCGGTGATGAGCGCCCAGAACACGCGCGCCGTGGTATAGCCGCCAATGACATCGCCGGTCCAACTGCCGTCCGCCGCCTGACTGGACACCAAACTGGCGACCAAGGCGCGGGCACGCTCGGCGAGACGACGCGAATACATGTCATTGGCATTCCCGGTGTTGGCATAGGCGAGCGCGGAAGCTGTGGCTAACAGATCATTGCCGGAATGCCCGCCCCAGGGCGGTGGCATGATGCGGGCATAGTCGCCGAGCGAGCCGCAATTGCGCATGGCCATGTCAAGCACCGAGGTTTTGACATCCGGGCCGATGGCCAAGGTCATCCAAGTCGAACTATAAGTACGGCCCGCAGGCAGGCGCAGGATGGCCGCGGTGTCCGCGTCGGCGGTGCCGCCGGCATGCACGGCATACGGCAGGCCCCACGGTTGGACAGGCAGCGTTTGCTCAAGGATGTCCTTTTTCTCCTTGGCGCTTCCTGTCAATTCAAAGGTGAGGTTCAGGGTATTGGGAATCGTGAACGCATCGAATGCCACTTCCGCCCCCCCCCTGGCTTTCACCTCGACGGATTTTTCGCGGCTGGCCAGCACCTTGGACGGGTCCTTCGCATCCAGCACGCGCAGGGTCAGCGGCACGGTGCCGGAAATGTCGGTTAGATTGTGGACGCGGCCGACCACACGGATATCGTCGCCTTCGCGCAGGAAGGAAGGAGTTTTCAATTCGACGAAGAAATCCTTGCGGGTCAGGGTGGCCGCAGTGGCATGGCCGACGAGTGTTTCCACCGTGCATCCGCGGGCGGTTAGACGCCATGCGGTGGTGGTTTCCGGCATTTTGATAGAAACCACGGCCTTGCCATCCGCCCCGGTGACCACGGATGTCAGCCAGCGGCCCTCACCGCGCACTTCACGGCGGGGTTGGGGTTTGCCATCGCCAGCAGGCTTCTTATCACCTTCAATCTTCCGACCCTCCGCTTGGGCTCCAGCCATGAAACCACCGGGCTCGTGGGCAACTTGCGGACGAACGTCAGCAGGGGCAGGGGCATTCGCCATGCTGCGGCCGAATTCCGCGCGCACCCGTTCGAGGTCCTTGGCTTGCGCCTTCTCGCGTTCGAGCCTGCCTTTTTCGTCGGTGACCGCCTTGGCGACCGGGCGGGTAGTGCCGTCATAACGGAATGCGCAGGTGGCACCGGTGTGGAAGTCGGCATGGCGGCGGGCTTCTTTTTGGAAGAAATCGAGAATCGGCGTGGTCGGATCCGGGCACACGGTGAACAACGCCTCGTTCACCAGGGATAGGCTTAACTCGGCTACGACCGCCTGGCCGATCTGATCGGTCACGGTGATTTCGACCTTGCCATCCTCACCGGGCAGGAACGCGTCTTTGATAGGTTTCACGGCGACCTTCAACTCGCGCTCGACGGTGAATTCCTTGGACGTGGCACGCAGGTCGCGGCCATCAATGGCGGCCGCGGCCAGACGGAAATTCGGAAAAAGGTCATGCCCGACCTTGAAGGAAATGTCATTATAGTCCTTGTGCAGATCGACAATCTGATAGCGCAGGATGGTCTCGCCCTCGTAGGTGAGCAGGGCGAGGCCCTTTTCCATCCGCGAGTGCAGGCGCACCTTGGCGTCCTGGCCAACCTTGAGACTGGCTTCCGCAGCGAACAGGCGCAGCTTGTTAGAGTCTTCGTTGTCGGAAACCTCGACACGGGTTTCGCGGGTGATGGTTTGCCCGAAGCGGTCGGTGCCGGTGACGCGTATTTGATAGATCCCGCCTTTTTCCAGGGTCAGTGAAACGCGGGTCTTGCCGCTGGTGGCGTCGGTCCGGGCGTCGTGTTCGGAGTCCTTGACCTCGGCACCCGGCGGGGTTTCGGCCTGCGGCCATGGCAGCAGCGTGAGGATTCGCCGCGTTTTCGGTTTCTCCATCCGCAGCACGCTCATCTTGAGGGACTCGCCGGTTGGCTTGCCATCGGCCCCGGTGGTGGTTAGATCGATATCGAACGGCTCGCCAGTGATGACCACCGGCTGGCTCGGCTTGGCGTCTATCGAAAACCCGAGGCGTGCCAGGGTGAGCGATTCGGTGGTAGTGACGTTATCGCCGTCGAGAGCGGCGGTAAAGACGAGTTGGCTGCCCGGCGTCATGGCGGTGGTGTCGAATGTGAGTTTCGCCTTGCCCTCGGCGTCGGTGGTGACGCGTTCGATGCGGCGGTCCGGCAGGGTGCAGCGCAATACCCTGTTAGCTAACGGCTCTGCCCCATAGTAGGCGGTTTGCAGCGTCACTTCGATTTTCTCTCCGCGAAACCAGACGCGGCGCGGGAAATCCATGGTGAGCTTGATTTTTTCCAATTTGAACTCGCGCACATCGAAGGTGCCTTGGAACTGGAGGGTGTCCTTGCCCTTGCGTTCCTGGCAGGCCGTCATGGTATAGGGACCGATGGCCGCTTTTTCCGGCAGGACCAGCGAGGCGTCGAAGGTCCCGAACCGGCTCAGCTTCACCGCTTGTTCAGACAACAGCCGCCCATGCGGGTCGGTGAAACGGATCTTGAAATTCGCGTCCTCCGGGATGGCATAGGCGCTGTTTCTAACATCACGCAGCACGCCGCGCATCGACACCGTTTCGCCGGGCAGATAGACCGGCCTATCGGTGTAGAGAAAACCCTTGGCGGTAAGGCCGGATGACAGCTTGAGGCCGGCGAGCGGCAGATTGAAGGCGGCGGCATGGCCGGAGCGCAGGGCGAAGACACGCACGTCTGCCAGATCTTTCAGGGATTCCAGCGCGGTCTTGAACACGCCGTCGGCCCCGGTCCTGCCGGTGACGGCGACAGCCTTGCCGCTGCTGACTAACAGTTCCACGCCATCAGCCGGTTTGCCGGTGAGCATGTCCTGCACGAAGGCGAGCACCTCACGGCGGCTGGATTTCACCACCACTTCCAGATCCGAGCGCAACACCAGCACGGTGGATTCCAGGTCGTCGTCGCCCACGCTCACCACATAAGCTCCGGCCTCCTTGCCCGGAAACGGGATTTCCACATCCAATTCCAACGGTTTGCATTTTGCATAACCCTCGGGCTTGAGCGTCCAGGATTTGTCCGGCTGGATGAGTGAAACATCGAGGGCTTCGACGCCGATGATGCCGTGCATCTTGCGGAAGTATGCCTGCAGATCGATTTTATAAAGCCGCACCTCGCACTTCTCGATGTTGCGCAACTTGAGGTGAACGAGCGGCTTTTCGTTAGTGCGGAAAACCCTCTCGGCGGAGAGCGCCAGCGACTTCCGGGTCAAGCGCGCGACCGAGGTGGTGGCCGCGCCATCACCTCGCTCGCCGGCGATTTTTTGATAGAGCTTGAGGGCTTTTTCATACTGGCCGAGTTTGTCCTCAAAGAGGGCACCGCTTTTCAGCATGGCGGCGCGGGCCTCGGCGCTTTCGGGATACTTGCTGACCAGCTTGGCCCACTCCTCGATGGCCTTGCGGTAGCTGGCGGAGATATCATCTTTCGACCGTTTGGCATCCTCCATCTCCATGGCCCCGGCTTCATGGAGCGCCCCGAACAGATAGAGAATTCGCGGTGCGCGTTCGTCTAGCGGATGGGAGCGCAGGAAAGCATCGAAGCGCTGCATGGCCAGCTCCTCCTGTTTGCCGGTCAGGGCATCGAGCCCCATCTGGAACTCGGCATGGATGATGGCATTCTGGCTCTCCGACCATTCCGGGCCGTTCGGATAGTCCTTGATATAACCCTGCCAAACGACGATAGCATCCTCGTGTTTTTTCTGGGTGGCGAGGATTTGGCCGATGCGGAACAACGCGCGCATTTTCAGGTTGGCCAGATGGGTGGCGGGAGTGGCGCGGATTTCCTCGTCAAACGTGGTGGCGGCCTCACCCTCAGGCAGGCGAAAATCCTTGCCGGCAATGAAATCACGGTAAGCCGCGATGGCGTCATCGGCGCGTCCGGCGGATTGCAGGGCTTCGGCAATCATCCAGGCAACACGCGTGGCGCGGCTGCCGTCCGGATGGGCGGTTAGATATTCACGGCAGGTCTTGACGGCCTGGTCGAGTTCGCCATGGGCGAGGGTGAACAAGCGGACGTCGGTGGTGGGGAGTCCGCCGGTGTTGCCGATCTGGGAGACTCCCTGGGCCATTTGATTGGGGGCCGCGATGTTGCTGTTGCGCGCGGTGATGGGTGCCTGGATGAAATAGGTTTGTACCTTCAACCAGCGGATTTCGGCGGGAAGCTTTTTGCCTTCGGCGGCGAGAAGTTCTTTGGTTAGAGCGGTAAGCGTTAGATTTGGCATGCTGATCATTTTCAGCAAATCCTCGAGTTCCATGCGCGCGACGGAAGCGTTGGATGATTGATGGAATGCTTCGGCGAGGTGAAAGCGGGCCAAGGCGACATGCTTGCCGGCGGGCGGTGGGTTTTGCATCGGGAGGCGGGCGGCTCCTGATCCGGCGGGTCCGATCCAGACCGGGTCGTATTCCGTTAGATATGCCTGGAAATCCTGGATTGCTTGGGCGGCATTGCCGGCTTGTTGGATGGCGCGGGCCTTGCGGAAGACGATGTCATCGCGGAACTCGCGCGGCAGTTCCATGGCCAGCGCCTTGGTATAGAGCGAATAGGCCTTGGGAAAATCCGCTTGCGGGGCGTCCGGGACGTTGGGGTCCGGCTTGGTTGCGAGTTTTCCGGCGAAGCGGAGAATTTCGCCGACCAGCGCCTGTTTGCGCTCGGGCGCGAGGATGCGTGCGGATTCGGCGGCGTAGATGGCTGCTGCCTCGGCGAATTTCTTCTGCTCGATGAGCGCTTGGGCCTTGAGAAAAACTGCCTTGTGACACCAGGCGGATTGCGGGAAATCCGCGAGTAATTGCTCGGCGGCGGCCACCGCTTCCGGGAACTTCCTGCCTTGGAACAACGCCGTCGCCTTGAGAAAACATAGATGATCGGCGGCATCATCCTTGGCGGCGATGGCTTGTCCGGCGAGGACGACGGCTTGGTCATATTGTCGGGCACGCATTTCCGCCTGGACTTGTGATAGCAGGGAAGGAGCGGCCACAGCGTGTGTCATGGCGATAACAAGCAGGCCTAGTGTGAACATTAGCTTTTTCATGGGAGCAGGTTCCTTTCTTATGAATTGCATTTGGCGATCATCGGAGCATTGGGGTTTCCATCAACCGGATGCGTCGGATCCCATGCATTCGACACGGCATCCGGCAAATCCTTGGAAATCGATCGGTCGTTCAATCATCCGATTGCGGTTCAGCTTCCCAATGCCGCCCGTCCTTCGTCAATGTGATTCAAACGGTTTACGAAGAATTTACACATGAGGGCCACATCCCGTCAGGACGTGAGGGCATCGACCGCGAAATTACCACTTTCTATCCGCTTGCATCCGGCACTTGGAATCCCGCATCTTCCGCTCCGTGAACACTTACACGGCGCCGCTCACAACTTCCCAGGCGGAAACGCTTCGCAGCGTGCTGACGCGCCAAGGTTATAATTTCGAGCCCAAACCCCACGCGCTGTTTGCGGCACACAAAGGCAAACTCAATATCACTGTCTATCAGAAAGGACCCAAGGTGCTGGTGCAGGGCAAGGACACCGAGGACTTCATCCAATTCACCCTCGAACCCGAGGTGCTCGGCGAGGCCCGCCTCGGTTATGAGGAAATCCTCGATCCCGACAAATTCGCACCCCACTTCGGTATCGACGAGAGCGGCAAAGGGGATTTTTTCGGGCCGCTGGTTATTGCCGGCGTGTTCACCGACGCCGCCATCACCCGCCACCTGATCGACGCCGGCGTGATGGACTCGAAGCGCGTCACCAGTGCGACACGTATCCGCCAACTCGCCACCACCATCCGCACCACGCCGGGATGCATCGCGGAAGTCATTGCCATCGGCCCGGAACGCTACAACGAAATGTACACCTCGTTCGGCAACCTCAACCGGCTGTTAGCGTGGGGCCATGCCCGCGTCATCGAGAAACTCACAGCCTCACGACCGGATTGCCCGCGCGCGCTGAGCGACCAGTTCGCCCGACCGGAAGTGCTCAAGCGCGCCCTGCGTGAAAAAAACCTGACAATCAAACTCGAGCAACGCACCAAGGGCGAATCCGACACCGCCGTCGCCGCCGCATCCATCCTCGCCCGAGAGCGGTTCATCGGGTGGATGGACAAAACCTCAAGCGCCTGCGGTATCAAACTCCCTCTCGGAGCCTCCGCCAGCGTCATCCAAGCCGGGCGTGACCTGATCGCCCGCCACGGCTCCGAGGCCCTTGGCAAAGCCGCCAAACTCCACTTCCGCACCACATCGGAGGTGCTCGGACTGTCGCCCGTGGAAGGCCCGCCAGGCGAGTCATAAAGCACTGAAAACAAATCGATTTTTGGGCGGGACAAACCGGCACTTTTCATGATGTAATCCGCGCGCAAACTCAATTTTCACCGTTTCCATCCTCATGGCCACCATAACCAAACGCGAACTTTCCATCAAAATCACCGACCAACTGGGCCTCAATGGTTTCAAACTGAGCCAGCTAGAAGTTCTGGAAGTCGTCCAAACCCTGATCCATGAAATCATCGAGTCCCTCGCTCAAGGTGACACGGTGGTCATGCGCAATTTCGGCGCCTTCAAAGTGCGCGAAACGAAGGCGAAAATCGGCCGCAATCCCAAAAATCCCGGCAAGGACGTGCATATTCCCGCCCGCGCCGCCGTGAAATTCAAGCCCGGCAAGGAAATGAAGGAGAAGGTGGCCACCAGCCTGCAAGTCATTCGCGAACGCAAGTTGTAACCCGTGGCGGCGGCGGTTCCCATCCGCCTTGCCCATGTTCATGAACCTCTCATCTTTTTTCGGGAGAATCGCCCTTGCAGGCATGGTTCTCAGTTCCGTCCTGCTGGCTTCCTGTGGTTATCCGGGTGGCCATCAAGGATACATGACCCGTGCCTATCGTGTCCGCGGTCAGAACTATCAGCCAATGAGCGTGAACGCCGCACTCAACTTCAAGGAAACCGGCATCTGCTCATGGTATAACGAATCCACCTTCTTCGGCCTGAACCGCGGCACCACCTCGCTGGGTGAAAAAGTCATGCCATGGCATCTAACAGGAGCCCACAAAACCCTGCCCCTACCGTGCCTCGTCAAAGTCACCAACCTGAAAAACGGCAAATCGGTCAAGATCCGCATCAACGACCGTGGACCGTTCATTCCTAACCGACACCTCGACGTCACGCCACGGGCCGCCCAAATACTCGGTTTCTATGGCCAGGGCCTGACCACCACCCGCATCGAAGTCCTGTCCGTCGGCGATGGCTCCTACAAACGCAGCAATCGCGGCGGGCTCTTCTGAGTCAAAGTGGTCCTCATCAGCCCTCAAGGTCTGGCAGGCTAATCGCAACAACCACCATGATGGTACCATGTGCCAACCAAGAAAAGCACTTCTTGACACCAACGCACCAACGCACCATGGTGCCGTCATGCGCTTGACCATCAATCTCGACGACGATCTCTACGCGATGGCCCGTAGCCACGCCATCACGGCGAAAATCTCGATCAGCAAAGCCGTGGGGAATCTATTGCGGCGTCGGATTGGCGCATCCGCGCCCTCAAGTGAGGACTCCGCCACGGATTTCTCAATCGATCCGGTGACCTTGCTGCCCGTTGTGAGGGGTGCGGGCACGGTGATCTGCGATGCCGATGTCCAGCGTGCCCTCGCTGATGAAGACCTCCGCCATTTTGAACCGACAGGCCAAAGCGCCCACCCCCCCACCCTATCATGACTCCGATGCTCCTTGATGGGAATGTGCTGGTGGCCATGGCGCTGCATAACCACGTTCACCGTGCACGTTGCTTGCACTGGTTCAGCCAAGTCGAGATTTTCGCCACTTGTGCGGTCACGGAAGGTACCTTGCTGCGGCTTCACATGATGCTGGCGCAGGATACAAGCGCCGCCGCCGCATGGCGCACTTTGGAAGCGTATCGCGCCCATCCCCGCCATGTCTTCTGGCCCGAAAATTTCTCCTACGCCGAGATCGTTCCCACCCGCATCACCGGCTGTCGGCAAATTACGGATTCCTGGCTCGCTGAACTCGCCCGCAGAAAAAGCGGGAAACTCGCCACCCTTGATGCAGCCCTTGCCACCCTCTGGCCGGATGTGACCGTACTCGTTCCGATCTGAAATACCATGCCCCCAGCCGATCCTGCCAGTGTCTCAAATTCCAAATTCCAAATCTCAAATCCCAAATCTCAAATCTCAAATCTTAAATCTCTAATCTCTAATCTTAAATCTCAAATTCCCGTCGTGCTCTATCACTCCACCCACAACCCGACCCACCGCGTCGATCTCAAGGAAGCCATCCTGCGCTCGCTGCCACCTGACAATGGTCTCTACATGCCGGACTCGCTACCCGTGCTCGATGCGGATTTCTGGAAATCCTGGCGCGATCTTTCCTTCCATGAGATCGGTTGTGCCGTGGCACAGGCGTTTTTCGGCAGTGACGTGCCAACCGCCGCACTGCGCGACATCGTCGCCACCTCACTCACCTTCGACGCCCCACTCGTCACGTTCGCGCCCGACGATCACATCCTCGAACTTTTCCACGGTCCGACGCTCGCCTTCAAGGATTTCGGCGCGCGTTTCATGGCCCGCCTGATGGCCTGGCTCACCCGCGGCGACGACCGCCAACTCACCGTGCTCGTCGCCACCTCGGGTGATACCGGCGGCGCGGTGGCCTCCGCTTTTCTCAATGTGCCAGGCACCCGCGTGGTCATCCTCTATCCACAGGGCAAGGTCTCAGGCCTCCAGGAAAAACAACTCACCGCACTCGGTGGCAATATCACCGCCTTGGAAATCAACGGCTCGTTCGACGATTGTCAGGCACTCGTCAAATCCGCCTTCCTCGACCGGGAACTTTCTGAAAACCTCAATCTAACATCCGCGAATTCGATCAATCTGGCGCGGCTGGTCCCGCAGGCTTTCTACTACATCCACGCCGCCCGCCAGCTCCCTCAAGGCGTGAAGCCGGTCTTCGTCGTGCCCTCCGGAAATTTCGGAAATCTAACAGCAGGGCTGCTCGCCATGCATCTCGGCCTGCCTGTCGCGCATTTCGTCGCCGCCACCAACCGCAATGACGTGGTCCCGGAATTCCTCCGCACCGGCAGCTACGCGCCGCGGCCCAGTGTGCCGACGATTTCCAACGCCATGGACGTCGGGGCACCCTCTAACTTTGTCCGCATGCAGGCGCTCTTCGGTGGTTCGTGGGAGCGCATGAAATCAATGATCAGCGGCATGTCGTTCACCGACGAACAAACGCGCGCCGCCATCCGTGAGGTGAAATCGCTCCATGATTACGTCATCGACCCCCACGGCGCGGTCGGGTGGCTGGCCGCCCGCCAATGGCGCGCGCTCCATCCGGGCAGCACCACGATCACGCTCGAAACCGCCCATCCGGCGAAGTTCCCCGATGTGATGGTTGCCGAACTCGGCCAGCAGGCCATGGCCGTCCCCGAACGTCTGGCCATCCTCGCAAACCGCGAAAAAGTTGCGGTCCCGCTGGGCATCGATTTCGCAACCTTCCGCGATTGGCTTGTTGCTACTTTCTGATGGATGCAGCGCATGTTTCGCCGCTGCTTTTCCCAAGTCTTGCGACGGTCAAAGACCGCCGCTACAGTGCCCGCCCATGCGGGAACTTCTGGCAGCCGCCGTCGCAAAACGTGCCGGCATTCTAACGGATACAACCGACGCCGTGCGCCTGGTTGACGGGGCGGGCGATGGTTTGCCCGGCGTGATTCTGGAAACTTACGCCGGCCGGTATTTGCTATCATGCACCACCGACCTCATTGCGCCGCAAGTGCGTACATGGTTGCATGACCTCGGTGGTTCCTGTTATTCGAAACGGCTCGACCCTCACCGCAAGGAGTCGCCCGTCCGGCTGTGCGGGCCGGAGGTAACGGAACCGTTCCTGATCCGCGAACACGGCGTCTGTTATGAAATTTCTTTCCAATCCGGTTACTCACAGGGGATTTTCCTCGATCAACGCGACAACCGCGCCGAGGTCCGGCGCCTGATGCGCCCCGGGCTGCGCCTGCTCAATACCTTCGCCTATACCGGCGCGTTCTCCGTGTCCGCAGCCATGGCGGGTGCCGAAACCACCACGCTCGATCTATCACAACCGTATCTCGATTGGGCAAAACGCAACTTCTCCCATAACCACCTCGATTCCGCCGCCCACCATTTCTGCAAGGGCGATACCCTGCACTGGCTCCGCCGCTTCGCCAAACAAGGCCGCTTCTTCGACGCCATCGTGCTCGACCCGCCGACCTTCTCGCGCAACGAACAGGGCAAGGTCTTCCGGGTGCGCGAAAACTTCGGCGAACTCGCCGCCATGGCCACGGCTGTTCTATCGCCTGAGGGATGGCTCCTTTGCTGCTCGAATTCCCCAAACATGACACCCCGCGGGTTCGAACGGCAGTTGCTGGCAAACCTGCCCCGCCCGCTGCAACCCCACCACTCCGCCATGCCCCGGGATTTCACCGCCGAGCCCTATCTGATATCGGTCTGGCTGCGCTGAGGACGAGCCACCCGCAACAGCCTTCGGTAGGCAGGGAAGACGACCCGGCAATGCAGTGTGGATGCGCATGCCGGAGAATGTGCGGGCGTTCGCACCCGTGATCTTCTTGAAGTCCCGAAGCGTTGTCACCCAGCCAGTTTTCGCCCCCCCCCCTCCGCCACCATCGCAAAACGTGACAAATCCGCAGATGATCAGTGGAAAATTTGTCGCGATCGCCCGCTGCATGAGACGGGAGCCACGGCTCACGCCATCTGGTTTTCGCCGTTCGGCCCTTGCGTCACCATCACAACACGCAGCGGAAGACGCACGATGATTTCACCGTCGCAGCCGATGTCGATCGAGTAAATGCCCATCTCCGGGAAACGCAGTCCTTGGAGGTTCATCACGATGTTGCGCGTCAGGAACGGCACGTTCTTGGGAAGCTGCACTTCGAACTCGGGCTCGATCGGCATGTTGTTAGGATCAAGCGATGCACCGTCCTCGTTGATGATGTTGATCGAGAGTTTGTGACGGCCGACGTCCTCCGGAGTGAAGCAGAAGCGAATGGCAAGCGCACAGGACGGATGAACGACCGGCACGGCGCGGGCCGCCAGGGTGTCGAAGGTTCCGATAATGGCGAGTTTGCCGTTGTAGTCGGCTGCAAAGTCGCAAAGGGTGGCAATTTGAATATCCATGATGGAGGATTGAATGATGTTGAAAGGACCACCCGCAGACAGACCGCGCGGCAGCAGCCCATGTTTGATGCGATACTCACCAACCGTAAAGTCCAAAGATCAAGTCGCACAAACTAAAACCATGATAACCGAAAGCCCCACAGGCAGAATGTCCGCATCCATACCCCATGGAGCGTGAAACTCCTCCATGCGCCCCCCACCCCTTGATTCGGACGCACGCTCTCCCTGTCATCCCCTCAAAAACTCGGTTTCAAGCTGTTTTTCCCATGTTGTTCACAGCGGCATTTCCACACGCTTTCCCGATCCCTAATGCAATCATCGGACCTGCAATTCCTGCAAATTCCCTGCCCCATTTTGTCGCAACCGGCTTCCTCTAACACTTGTGAATAACCGGTCAACTATCGGGAATACTCTCGCGACATCCTCTCAACTCATTGATTTTAAAAAGATTTTCCGGAAAGCACCAGCTTCCAGGCTGTGTTTGTGGGAAAAACCGACCGCGTGTCCATACCCAATTACCCTATCCGCCAGCCTGATCCACTGGTGCCCCTCCGTCCGGGTCGCCAATGCTTTGGAAATCACACAGTTCGGGGGACATTCGCGACTTTTCCCAAGTTGTTCACAAGTGGCCCCGGCTCCAATGCTCCAATCAAAGGGATCTTGCGATCTTGCGTACTTTGCATCCCTTGGCTTGACGGCTACCGAATACTTTGCTTGTTTGGCCGGACCATTTCCACCCATATGTCATTGTACGAATACCTGACCCCACCCGCCGGCGAGAAAATCACCATCACGAACGGCAAACTGACGGTTCCAAATCATCCGGTCATTCCGTTCATCGAAGGGGATGGCACCGGCCCGGATATCTGGAAAGCCTCGCAGCGGGTGTTCGATGCCGCCGTGGAAAAAGCCTACATGGGCAACCGCAAGATCTCATGGTTCGAGGTTTATGCCGGTGAAACCTCCTTCAAAATGTATCAGGACAGAGTGCAAGATCCCGGCAAGGCCTGGCTGCCCGACGACACCCTCACCGCCTTCCGCGAATATCTGGTCGGCATCAAAGGACCGCTCACCACCCCGGTAGGCGGCGGTATCCGCTCGCTCAATGTCGCGCTGCGCCAGATCCTCGACCTATACGTCTGCCTGCGCCCGGTGCGCTGGTTCGCCGGTGTGCCGAGCCCGGTGAAACGCCCGGACCTAACCGACATGGTGATTTTCCGCGAAAACACCGAGGACATCTACGCCGGAATCGAATTCAAGGAAGGTACCCGGGATGCCAGGAAGTTCCGCAAGTTCCTCAAAAAATCCTTCCCGGAGGCCTACAAAAAAGTCCGCTTCCCGAAATCCTCCGGCTTCGGCATCAAACCCGTCTCTGAAGAGGGCACCAAGCGCCTCGTGCGTGCCGCCATGAATTTCGCCATCGCCCATGGCAAGCCGTCGCTGACCCTCGTCCACAAAGGCAATATCATGAAATTCACCGAAGGGGCGTTCCGCGACTGGGGATACGAACTCGCCAAAGAAGAATATGGTGCCGTCGAACTCGATGGCGGTCCATGGTGCATCATCCCCAAGGGCAAGCCCGGCACCGGCCTCATCATCAAGGACTGCATCGCCGATGCCTTCCTCCAACAACTGCTCACCCGCCCCGCGGATTACAGCGTCGTCGCCACCCTCAACCTCAACGGTGACTATATCTCGGACGCGCTCGCCGCCTGCGTCGGAGGTATCGGCATCGCCCCGGGCGGAAATTGCAACTACGATACCGGCCACGCGATCTTCGAAGCCACCCACGGCACCGCCCCGAAGTACGCGAACCTCGACAAGGTGAACCCGGGCTCGCTCATCCTATCAGGTGAAATGATGCTCCGCCACCTCGGCTGGACCGAAGCCGCAGACCTCGTCATCAAGGGTGTCAACGGTGCCATCGGCGCAAAAATCGTCACCTATGACTTCGCCCGCCTCATGGAGGACGCCACCGAAGTCAAGTGCTCGGAATTCGCCGCCGCCATCGTCAAATACATGGATTGACCCGCAACCAGACCGCGAGTCTCCCAGACTCGCATGCAAAAGGAATGCCAAAAACCTGCGGCATCAGCCACCTTCGAATTGTCCCATCTTTCACCGGCGAGTCTGGAGACTCGCGCTCCGTACTCCAGACTCGCCCATCATGTCGCCCCGCCAGCCGGACCTCCCCGCTGCAGCGTCATCACGCACTCGAGATGACGCGTGTGCGGAAACAGATCGAACGGCTGCACTTCGGCAAGCTGATAGCCGCCGTTGCCTAAATGTTTGAGATCACGCACCTGGGTGGCGGGATCACAGGAAACATAGACCACCCGCGCCGGCCCGAATGCAACGAGCTGCGCGAGGAACTCCGGCGTGCATCCCTTGCGCGGCGGATCAATCACCACCGCCGTCTCAGCCGCCGGAAAATCGATCCGCGCGAAAACCGCCTCCGCCTCCGCAGTTAGAAAGGATGCGTTGGTGATCCCGTTGGCTTGCGCGTTGCGGCGCGCCCACTCACACGATGTGTCCGACACCTCGACGCCCGCGACCTTTTCAAAATGCCTCGCCAGGGTCAACGCGAACAATCCCGATCCGCAATAGGCATCCACCAGAAACCGCGCGCCTCCGCCGACCGCCTGACGGGCCACATACCCTGTGAACGCGGGCAGTATGAACGGATTGTTCTGGAAAAAATCGCCTGCTAGAAATTGGAATGTCAGCTCCCCCACCCGCTCGCTGACAATGGCCTTGAAGTCGGTTTCCACGGTGTCTCCAGTGGCCCGGATCAGGACCGTGGACCCGCGTTTGAAGGTGTCTGCCCGCGCCCGGATCCCGGCGCGGATTTCCGGCAACGCGGCATTGATCGCATCCATCGCAATCGCACACTCCGGCACATCCACCAACTGCGAACGCCGACCCGTAGCAAGAAACCCGATCGCACCCATCACGCCGTCCCGCGCTTTCTCGAAGTGCGGCGTGATCTTCGACCGGTAATTCCACATCTTTCCGTTAGACAAACAAGGGCTCACCGGAAACTCAATGCCCGCCATGTGTTGCATCAACTCGCCGACCTGGCGGGTCTTCCACGCGAGCTGCTGTGCGTAGGCAAGGTGTTGGTATTGGCATCCACCGCAGTCACCAAACAACGGACACACCGGAACCACACGATCCGGCGATGACTCCACCACCTCCACCAGATCGGCGTGCGAGCAATTCTTGTCGTTGCGATACACGCGCACCTTCACTTTTTCCCCCGGCAGCGCGAAGGGTACGAAAACCACCCACCCATCAACCCGCCCAATGCCCGCACCCAAATTGGTCAACGCGTCAATCGTCAACTCGATCTCCTGATGATACTCAAAAGGAATGGCCATGAACTTTTTCGGCGGACGCTGCATGACGGACGCGCGGACATTGCGCCGACACGCCCCGCAAGGCAATCGATTTCAAGCGGGGAACAAAGAACATGGAAACGCGTCTCACATCTCCCGGATCACCTCCAATATCCTCCTTGCTTTCCCGCACGGCTTGCGCCAACCTGCCCGTATGAAAAAGTGGTTGCCCGGCGGGCCTACCCGACGCTGAATCTCCCCGTCCCGTCTCCACTTCCACTTCCACACAGATACCATCATGCACTTACGACTACTGTTCCACCTATTCACAGTTCTTCCAGCAGGAGTGTTGTTCGCAGCAGACACGATGGCGCCTGTTGATGCGTATCGGGCCGTTGTTACCAGCAAGGACAAGTCAACTTATGCGAAAGCCGCCCTGGATTTGCGGCGTTGGATGATCAAGAGCGATCCCTACCGGCCGATCTTCCACTTCACAGGTCCGGAAAGCTGGATCAATGATCCCAACGGGGTCATCTATCATAATGGAACATACCACCTGTTTTATCAATATGATCCGATCGTTCAGGGCAAGCGCAGCAAGCGCTGCTGGGGACACGCGGTCAGCAAGGATCTGGTCCACTGGGAAGACTGGCCGGTCGCGCTCTGGCCCGACACACAATTCGACAAAGACGGCGTCTATTCGGGAAACTCCTTCATTCATGAGGGGAAAATCACCGCTCTCTACACCGGCAATGTGAGCGGACACAACGAGACCTACGGCATGCTGGCGTGGAGTGAGGACGGTGGCCTGACGTTCAGAAAGAAAATGGTCATGCCTAACAGTCAGCGCCCGAACGCACGGTCGCCCGTACACTGGGATGCGCAGATATGGAAAGAGGGCGATGCGTGGTGCCAGCTCATCGGCGGTACAACCGAGGGCGGAAAACAAGGCGCGGCATGGCTATGGAAGTCAACGGACCTGGAAAACTGGAAGCTCCAAAGGAATATTGCACCGTCAATCCAGTACAAGGGCTATTGGGAACTCCCGTACCTGGTGCCGCTGAATGGCCGCCATGTGCTGTTGGTGGGGGCCGGAAATCCCTACTGGATCGGCAGCTATGACGCGAAAACGATGGAGTTCACACCCCAAACACCAGTTCGCTCGGTGGATACGGGTCACTACTATTCATTCAATCCCCACATGGTGGATGACAAGGGGCCGAATGGATCCGAACGGCGCATCATGCATGGCTGGGCCACCATTGGAAGGCCGCCGAAGGTGGACGGCGTTCCATACTGGGAACAGGCGCATTCCATTCCGCGCGTCATTACAATCAAGGATGACCGCCTCTGGCAGGAACCGATTCCCGAACTGCAATGCCTGCGCTATGACAGACAGTGCGGAACCAGCCAGGTAATTCCTCCCAACAAGCCGGTGCCCCTATCATCAGTCCATGGCGATGCGCTGGAAATTGTCGCCACCTTTGAGAGGGGGACGGCAAAACGCTGCGGTTTGATCGTTCGGGCCAACAATCAGGGAGAGGGAACAAAAATCTGGGTCAGTGCCGGTGATATGTTTGGAATAGAAGGCTGCGGGAACACGCATTTCCTCAAGGAGAACGATCCGGCGGTGCTGCATGTCTTTGTCGATCGCGGTGTGATCGAGGTCTACTGCAATGGGGTGGCCGTGACGCATAAATCCTTTGCACCGGCAGATAGAATCGGAGTGATGGCGTTCAGTGATGAAGGAGAGGCGACGCTGAAAAGCCTGGAAGCGTGGAAAATGAAATCCATGTGGGAGTAGCGCATCCCGCAGTGTGGCACATGGGAAAATCGGCCAAACCAAGAAACCTCGCATACGGGTTTCCTTCCCCGGGTGATGCTCATGCTTCGGAACCAATCCTGACCGATGCATTCACACTTGGAACCCATCATGCGTGCCGGGTCTTTTTCCAAGTGCGGATGGCATCTAGGAAAGGTTCGGCGTAGCGCTGGATTTTGGCGGTGCCGATGCCCGGGATGTGCAGCCCTTCCTCAGTGGTGACCGGTTGGTAGCGGGCGAGGGCTTCGAGGGTCTTGTTGCTGAAGATCACATAAGGCGGCACGCCTTCGCGCTTGGCCATCTTCGCCCGCAGATCGCGCAGCATCGAGTAGAGCTGTCCGTCATGGCCGTGGTCCTTGAGGGCAACCTCCTTGCGCCCCGCCCCGGCATCCGGCCACACGAGCTGATAGGCAGCCCCTCCACGCATGACTTGATCGCCTAACGGTGTGAGCGTCATCAGCGGGAATTCGCCAGTGACGGTGCAAACGATGCCGGCATCTGACAGGGAACGCATCAGGCCATTGAGGTAGCCCGCGCCTTTGTCGCGCAGGATGCCGTAGGTGGTGAGTTGGTCGAGTCCGGCGGCAAGGATTTCCTGCGACTTGCTGCCTGCGAGCATCTGGACGATGCGTCCGCGCCCGAAGCGGGGTTCCCATCCGTTCCGGGTGCGGCGTGACATGCGGGCGACGCCACTGAGCGCCATGCGCACGATGATGTCCTCTGCCTCGGTGGGTGGGCGGGCTTCGCCGGCACCGTTTTCACGGCAGATATCGCAGCAACCGCAGACGCCGGCGTTGTGTTCGCCGAAATAATTGAGGATCCACTGTTGTCGGCAGACGCGCGCATAACACATCGTGACCATCGACTTGAGTTTCTCACGGTCGCGGCGATCTTTTTCCTCAATCGCCGCCTCATCCAGTTTGAGTTGGCGGGCGGTCACGTCCGGCTTGAGCAACCGCGTGCCGCGCATCCGCCGCTTGGGCACATCAAAACGTTCCAAGTAGCCGGTTCGCGCCAGCAAGGCGAGCGCACTGCCCACCCCCATCGGGTTTTTCACGCCCGCACCCGCGGCGATTTCATCGAGAGTACGATGGATCTCGTAGTCGCTGTCCGCCTCGCCTAGCAGATAGTGATAGATCGAGCGGATGGTGGCTGCCGTGGGATTGGCACCCTCGATGAAAAACTCCTGGGTACGGGTATCTGCGTAGTTGAAGAGCAATTCGCAGACAGCGGACTCGCCATCGCGCCCGGCACGGCCGGCTTCCTGATAGTAGGCCTCCACGCTGCCGGGGACTTCGTAGTGGATGACGAAGCGCACGTCCGAGCGGTCGATACCCATGCCGAACGCGTTGGTGGCCACGGCGATGTCCATCTTGCGTTGGATGAAGTTTTCCTGGGCGTGTTGGCGTTCCTGGTCGGTCATGCCGCCGTGGTAGGCCACGCACTTGAGGCCCCAACTTGCGAGGGTTTCCGCAACGGATTCCACCTTCTTGCGGGTGGCGCAATAGATGATGCCGGTCTTGTACGCGACGATCACCGCCTTCATCCGTTCGTCTTTTTGCGCGGCCTTGTCCACGGCGGAAATGGCGAGCGCGAGATTCGGCCGCGCAAACCCGCTGACTTGCTCGAAGGCATCGCGCAGTCCCAACACGCTGGTGATGTCGTTGCGCACGATGGGCGTGGCGGTGGCTGTTAGGGCAACGCATTGCGGGCGGCCGAGTTTTTCCAAAGATCGGCCGAGGCGCAGGTAATCGGGCCGGAAATCATGGCCCCACTGGCTCAGGCAGTGCGCCTCGTCCACTGCGAAGAGCGAGATTTCGATGCCGTTCAGGGCGTTGAGGAAACTTTCCGCGCGGAACCGTTCGGGTGCGACATAGACGAGTTTCCATTTCCCCTGGCGCATGCCGTCGAGGCGTTCTTTTTGTTCGGGCCAGGAGAGTGTGGAGTTGATCAGGGTGGCCTCGATGCCGCGGGCGACGAGTGCGTCCACCTGGTCTTTCATCAGGGCGATCAACGGTGAGACCACCAGCGTCACTCCGCCGAAACACAGTGCGGGGATTTGGAAACACAGCGATTTGCCACCGCCGGTGGGCATCACCACCAAGCCATCGCGGCCCGCCACGATCTCCGAGATCACTTCCTCCTGACCGTCCAAAAACCCGGCAAACCCGAAATACCGCTGGAGCGCCGCATGGGGCGTCATCACCAGGGGCTTCGACTCGGCAGGGAGAACGGACATCGCGTGTGCAAATGAACAAAATCCAACGCGGCTCGTCAATACGAGAAAGCGAGTCCACTCGATACGGATGCCATGAGAAGCATTCTAACCATAGATGCCTGGTCCAGCACGCCTGATTCCGGCTCATCGCTCGTTGCGCAAAACCCCCACATGCATGACGAGGAGTGGTGTTTTGCGAGTTGTCAGCAAGGATGGAGGATGCGGATTTCGTCGGCCTGAAGCAAGCTTTCCAAACCATCGGATGTCCGTAACCAAAGTTCACCGCCTGGGCCGATCCCTTCGATGAGCCCCTGCCGCGAGGCGCTGCCGGTGGTGAGGGAAACCCGCCGGCCGGTCAGCACGCATCGCTGGCGCACCGCATCGATCACCACCTCGAAATCCGCGCCAATCTGCATCCGGCGCAACGCAAAGCGGCGGATGACAGCGCCTAACACTTCGGCACGCGGATGGTCGTGTCCGGTCTCAATCCGCAGCGAGGTTGCGATGTCGGCGATTTCCGCGGGGAAGGCGGTGGGATTGACGTTGATGCCGATGCCGATGACGACGAAATCCGCCACGGCTTCGACGAGGATACCGGCCACTTTGCGGTGTTGAAGCCAGATGTCGTTAGGCCATTTCATGCCTGCTGTCAGACCGCAGGTTTCAATCGCTTCGGCCACGGCGAGACCGGCGGCGAGCGAGAGGCGCGGCCACAGCACCTTGGGTTCCTGCGGCCGGATGAGGATGGAAAAGGCGAGGGATACCCCGGGTTGATAGAACCACGGCGTGCCGCGGCGCCCGCGACCGGTCGTTTGGTGCAAGGCTAACAGCACCAGCCCGTCGGGCTCACCCGCCTGCGCCAGCAAGCGCGCCTCGTCATTGGTCGAGCCCGCCGACTCCCGGACCATCAGCCGGAAGGGCGGTGGAAAAAAGGCGGCGGCCCCGTGGAAGTCATCGGTCATGGTGGTCTCGTCAGGTGGATGGCGTTAGACACCCTCACAGCGGCATGAAATCCAACCCGATGTCAAGAGCCGGTGCCGAATGGGTGAGCGCACCCACCGAGATGAAATCCACGCCGGATTCCGCAATGCTACGCACGGTCTCGAGGGTGACTCCACCGCTGGCTTCCAACAACGGCGTCACGCGTTGCCCACGGGCCAAAACGGCTTCGCGAAGCTCATCCAGGCTCATGTTGTCTAACAATATATGATCCACCCCGTCCAGTGTGAGAAACGTGCGGACTTGCGCGGCATGGTCGGCCTCAAGTTCCACTTCGATACCCGGTTTTTCGGCCTGCAAACGATGGATCGCAGCTTGGATCGCCGCCAGCCCCCCCTCGGCGACGAGGTGATTATCCTTCACCATGACGCGGTCGTAGAGGCCCAGCCGGTGGTTGAGGCCGCCACCGTGGATGACCGCCTGTTTTTCTAACAATCTATATCCCGGGGTGGTCTTGCGGGTGTCCAGAATGCAGGCGCGGGTGCCTTGGACGAGTTCGACGTAGCTGGCGGTGAGGGTGGCCACGCCGCTGAGGTGCTGAAGGAAATTGAGGGCGGTGCGCTCGGCGGCGAGGATCGAACAGGCCTTGCCCTCGACGCATATGAGCAGGGCGCCATCGCACACGCGGCTGCCGTCCGGGATGAGGATGTCCACTATCAGTTTCGGATCGACGGTGGAGAACACGCGGGCTGCCAGCTCGACGCCCGAAACCACACCCTCCATGCGTGCCGTGACGAAGGCCCGGGCCAACCGGTCTGCCGGGATGAAATAGAGCGAGGTGACATCGCCCTCGCCGAGGTCTTCGGCTAGAGCGAGATCGATGAGGATGGAGGAGTGGTCGTTCATATGGGGAATGGTTCAATGAGCCCTACCGGGAACACATCTTGAAATGGTGAGGTGGCCAGAGTTCCTGAGCTGACGGATAATGACCGGTGATCATTTGTTAGTCCTTAGCAACTTCCGCATCTCATCATGGTTGCCAAGAAAGAAGAATACCAATGCGGGGGTTGTGGCGATGAAGACAAAAGCCAAGCGCTCGTCCAGACCGATCCGGCATTCGTAAATGGTCCTGGTCAGGCGGCGGATGCCGATGCCGGCATGGTGATGCGGATGCCCCCACGCATCCAGCACCCGGTTCATGACCTCGCCGATTGCGTGGCGTTCCGGCTTGGACCTGCAGCGGATTTTCTCCAACAGTTCGTCAGTGACCCTTGCCTGCAACAAGGGCTTCGATGTCTCCGGTGAACTGGTGGAGTCTGCCAGCTTTGTCTGCTTTTTGGATTTGGCCATGGATGCGTTGCTCAAAATGCGCCATCTCGCCTGCTGATAGGCCGTATTCGCGCATGGCATAATCGGTGGATTCCACCGTTACCGGGCGGAGCGCAACGATTTTACCATCCACGACGATGCCGATGTCATCACCCTGGATGGCCCGGCGCAGCAACTCGGAAAGGTTGCCTCGGGCTGCCGTCGGAGTGAGAGTCAACATGCTCATGCCGGAGAAATAGCGCATTTCCGTCGCAAATGCGAGAGGAATTTCACAACAGTGGCGCATTCTTCGCACCATGCGGTTTATTCCCCGACGACGCTGACGGCGATTTCGCGGTGGTGGGGGGCGTGGCGGTGTTCGAAGAGGAAGATGCCCTGCCAGGTACCAAGGGTCATGCGGCCGTCGATGATGGGAATGACTTCGCTGGTGCGGGTGAGCGCCATGCGGATGTGGCTGGGCATATCGTCCGGACCTTCCTCGGTGTGGGCAAACCAGCGGGTATCCTCCGGCACGAGTTGATCGAAAAAGCGCTCCAGGTCGCGGCGGGCGCTGGGGTCGGCGTTTTCCATGATCACGAGGCTGGCACTGGTATGGCGCACAAACACGGTGACCACACCGTTCATCATCCCCGAACGCGCGACTATGGCTGCAATCTCGCGGGTGATCTCGGTAGTGCCTTTGCCGCGTGTTCGGATCGTGAAGGTTTCAGTATGCGCGGACATGGGGGGGGGGCGATAGGATATTTGAAATTTGAAATCCCGAATCTCAGATTTGAGATTGAGTGAGCACCCATTTGCCGTGGGCGGTGGCGGATTCCATGGCGGCGTGGGCTTCGCGAATGTTGTTAGGTGTTATGGAATCAAAGATGCGGGTGTGGATTTTCGGAAAGTCGCCGTCGTCGCAGCGGGCGGCAATGGCGGCGAGGATTTCGCCTTGGCGGTGCATGTCGGGGGTTTGGAATTTCGCGCGTGCGGCCATGAATTCCCAAGCGATGCGCACGCACTTCGCCTTGAGAGGATCGCCGAGATGGAGTTTTTCGCGCGGTTCGACGATGAGTCCCAAGGAGCCGAGGGGAGCGATGAGGTCCGCCGTGGTTTCCCAATAGGCTACGGTGTTGAACAGATTGGCGATGTAAGGGAACGCGCTGATGCCAAGTGCCTCGGCTTGCGGGCGCAGAGGATCATGGTGGTTGATCACGTGATGCGCCCCTAACGACTGGCACCAGGCGCGAGTCGCGGGGCGCGAAGCGGTGGCCACGACTTGGAGGCCCGCATTGCGGGCCAATGGAATCAGCGCCGATCCGACCCCGCCCGCGCCGTTGATGATGAGCAGGGTCTTGCCACGGTCATTGCCGTTAGGGTCCGCACCCATGCGCTCAAAGAGCAGTTCCCATGCGGTAAGCGCCACCAAGGGAATGGCGGCGGCTTCACTGAATGAACATGTGCGCGGCTTGAGTGCGACCAAACGCGCATCGACCGTTTGATATTCCGCGTTGCATCCGGAACGCGTCAGGTCGCCGGCATAATAGACCTCGTCACCTACAAAGAAATTGGTGACCTTCGCCCCGACCTCCTCGACGACACCTGCGGCGTCCCAGCCGAGGATACGCGGCGGATCGTGCGGCCCCGCCCCGAGCGAGGCACGGATTTTGGTATCCACCGGATTCACGGCGACGGCATGGACGCGCACCAGCACGTCCATGGCCCCCGGAACCGGCGTGGCCGTCTCAAACTCCACAAGGCATCCGGCATCTGATACCGGGAGAAACTGGCGCGCACCGATGGCTTTCATGATTGTGTTAGATATGGAATTCGGCGGATCATCGCAACACCGGATGCAGTCCGATCCACTGGCAGCCCAAGGTGATGATCCATGGCAACGTGATGAGGCTCAGGGCGGTGGTGAAAACCACGATCTGCACCGCCGTGGCCGGACGCCCGCCATACAAGCGGGCCAGCATGATGGGTGTCATGGCTGCGGGCATCGCGGCTTGCACCACGAGCACCTGGCGCAATTCCGTGGCGAGGGGCAGGAATCTGGCTGCTGTTAGAAATGCGATGGGTGCCAGCACCAGGCGCACCAAGCACGCCCCGCAGATGATTTTCCATGAGGGTTTCTCCGCGACGACGAGATCCATGATGGTGCAGCCGGTGATCACAATCGCCAGCGGGAATGCCCCGATCCCGATCATCGACATCGCCTTGCGCGCGGGTCCGATACAGTACGAATCCCACCCGAGGATGACTAACAGAAGTCCGCCGATCACCGCCATGACCGGTCCGTTGATGATCTTGCGCCATGGGATGCCGCGTTCTCCACTCATGATCATGACGCCGACCGACCACATCGCCAGCTCAACGCCGATGTTGTGGACGAAAAGCAGCGGCAGCGCCCCGGTGCTCCACAGGATTTCCACCACCGGCGCGGCCGTGAAGCCGAAATTCTGACTGCCTGAAGCCAGTGCGAACGTGCGCATGCCGGTCCCACGCTCGAGGCCGATGAGGCGGCCCACCACCACCCCGATGGCAATGCCGACCAATAGCAAACAAAACCCGGTGATCAACGCACTGACCACCACCGCGCCGCTTTTGAGTACCGCACTGCCGAGGATTTTATCGAGCATGAAACACGGCAGCATGATGGTGTACACCACGCGCATCACCCCGTCATCGTGCTCCTTGCGCAAAATGCCCGTCCAGCGCAGCACCACTCCCGCCACGATCAACAGATAGACCGGCAGCACCGACGCAACAACATCCAGCGGAGAAATCACGCCGCCAGAGTTCCGGTCCACCCGCTAACGTGCAAGCGCATAATCCATCAACGCCTGCTTCAAACTGACAATTTCATGCAGGTCGCTCGATCTGCGTTTGCAGTAACAAAGGAAGTTCATTCCAAAGTTCGGGATGGGATTCCACCAATCGCGAGATATCGCCCAAATCCTTGATGCGTTTGCTCTGCCTGCGGCCCTCGGCATTCCAAGCCTTGATTTTGCCTGCAAACGTATCGCGTAACGAAGCGACCCTCAGCAATATCCCATGAACGTCAGCGGGAACCGCACGAGAAACAAATTCCCGATAGAAATCCTCGGTGCTGAGCTGGAGGCTCACCTTGGAACGTCCTTTGAAATTCACCGACCATTCGAATCGCGTGGCGGTGAATCCCCCGGCTTGTAGCAGGGTGATGGATTTTTCGATGGATTCGCTGGCAACCACAAAATCCACATCCTGAGTTACCATCGGTTCATCCGCCCAGTAATTGACAGCCACCCCATCGATGGCGCACCACGGGATATCCGCCCGCTCGAGGCAATCAATGAGACGCATGACATCATTCGTGCCACCGGATGTCTGCCACTCGTAAAACTGTTTTGCAGTCATGAGGGTATTCAAACAAGCGACCTGGCCCATGACGAGCGGTTTTTATGAGTTCCGTCCTTTCGGAGTCGCCAAAGCGCCGGGCGGCAGGCAGGATGCCCCAAGCGCAACATGGCAACGTCAACACTCCGGCATTTTGAGTCCTCTGCCATGCCTCACAAAACCCCGGGGCCCCGGGGCAGCGCCCCGGGGCGTCTGACAACTTCCGGCGTCGGCATCATCAAACGCCGAAACTACGATGATAGCGGACCTGAAACCCGATCAGAGCATGGCAATCTAGCAAAATAGCGACGATGTCAATTTGGGAATCTCATACGATATCAATTCGGCCCGCAACAACAAGCGTCCCAAACGCCCGGAGGCAGGGATACGCATTTGGTGTTCTATCAAATAAAATTGTAATTTTGAAGGACCGACCCCAAACACGCCTAGAAACAGTGTCTGTTAGATCCTTGGTAAATGCTTGTTAGTCGAGACTGACCCTAGCGACTCACTCATGGAAAACTCCTGAGCAAATCGGAATTAACAACATTCCCGTCAATATACTCTGTTATTTGCAAACTTCTTTTGTCGATAAAAATGAATTCCTGCCCGTCCTTAATACGCTTCCCATCCTTAACGATATAACAGTAAATCCTGCTCGGAGTAAATCCCTCGGAAAGCATGTCAGGTGACACCTCGGCACCATTAGCCTCTATGGCAATCATGTGAATTGGCCTAGAAACTGGCGCTTGCTTGCATGATGCTAGCATGACAGCAAGCATCCATATGAACACATTTTTCATGTTCCGATCTCCCTTCTGGTTCTTTCATATTCAGCCTTCGCATCAATTACTCAACAGTGGGGAATTCCCCTCACGAGGCTAGGCGCCAACCTTCGGCCCTGTCAACATCGAGGTTTTCTGAAATGATTTTCGCCAACGGATTGGTTTTGCGGAAACCTGCGATAAATTCCGGCAGACATTCGCGCA
>CAISTY010000261.1 GCA_903888515.1 Akkermansiaceae bacterium
AGCGCCACCCGGGCCTTGAATTCAGGATCGTGCCTTCTTCGTTTTGCTTTCATTTGGTGTGTGTTGGGTTCGGTTTACAGTCCGCCCCCCCACACCACAATCATAGCTTAGCCACTGGCCCGATTTCCGGGGTCCGCCTCAAAGGACTACCGATCTGCCATTCCCAAGCTTCTACAAATCTGCTTTCCACACCGGTCTCCAAGGACTATTGACATGTCCGCTCCGTTCACATTGTCTGGACAAAAAGGGGAAAGTTGACCATCTCCATTGGCACTCCATCATCTTGCAGATAGCCAGAGCCGTAACCCCCGAAAGAAAATACCATTATGAATACTGAAACGAACTGCCAATATAAAATCTGTTGGGCTAGCACTCCTGAGGAACTGGAAAGAAAAGTGAACATGCTCCTCGCCAAAGGATGGCAACTTCATGGCTCGTTGAATTGTATGTGGGGAGGGCATCATCTTCATACGGGAGATCGACTTTTTCAGCCACTCGTGCACAGGGGCACCCCTGACACGGCGGAAGATGAGTAATAGGGTCTAACACACTAAGCGCGCAATGCCTTACACCAGTTACAAGGAGATAGGGATGACAAGGTCCGACGGAGCAGGTGAATATGGTTTGGGAAACGACGGGAGGGATCGTGGGACTCGACACTTTCTTGCTGATATACCAAATGGCAGAAATATATCTATCAGGCCAATTCACCGGTCGACCGGCTGCTGCACCTGATCCAAGACGACCCGACGAAAGGAGGGCTTCCGTCCTCCGAACCCGGATACCTGTGATCGCAATGCGACATGCACGGCTTCCGCCTGTTGACCAGGTTGATGAAGGGTGAAGAGAAGGTCCTCCCATGGACACCCGTGTTAGCTGGGAGGAGTAGGCCGATGGCCAGTAACATGGCGAGCCAATCGGTTCCGGTGGAGCTGTTCACCCGCGCGAGTGATGCCAGCCCGTGAAAGAAAGCTGAAACAGGCGGGGCGGAAAGTCAAGGATCCGGTTCGCTCGACTCCGCCTGTTGCCTCAAAAGTTTTACATCGGGGAGGGTTGGCTGGAGGTAGCTGGAGAAGGTCGTTGACTCAAAAAGGAGGATGCCGGCAACTGGCTGCCGCCCGGTGGGATCACAGTTTCCCGGTCACCCCGTCTTGGAACGCATCCAGAATCCCGTCAATCCACTGTTTGTTTCGCTCGGATACATCCTGCCCGTGCCAGTCGAGGAGTATTTTCCGAAACCAGGCCAGCCAGTTCTTGGAGACACTCGCATACGGAAACACCCATCCGTCGATCTCGATGTGGTCCCGTGCCATCACCACTCGACGCGCCATGGGGAGCATCGGCAAGTCAGCCGTTGCAAGAATCCAGCGTCCGTCTGGACTCACTCCGAACGGCATCGACATCGAGGGAGCGCGGTTTGAACGATGGAACGACGGTTCGTGGTAGTTCATCCGGCGGATTGGAAAATGACAGAGCGCAACGATCTCATGGTGACGAAGGGGATAAGATCACACGAACAACTCGATCAGTTTGACTGCGGCGATGGCAAGCACCCCTAAAATCGAAAAACCAAGGCCAGTCACAACCAGACAACCGCCGCCGGTGACGATGCGGCCGATCTTCTGCTGCCGTCCGCTCCTGGTGAGCGGGATACCGATGGTCCGCGAAATTTTGGATTTCATAGCAGAAATCCCCACAAGCCGTCTCCATGAGAATCCACCTAAATTCATTTTGTTATTTCTTTCGTGATGGGGTTGAACTGAATCGAGTTCCTGTCATCTTAAGATTACTTCTGCGCCAATCGCTGCCATGCCCGATGATACTTCCGGAGCCTGGCAAAGTCCTTTTCGGTTGGTTTCGGGATCCGCTTGAAATCCATGTTGTCGGTCAGGTCCGCCATCTTGACGGCTGTGGCCAATGGATTGGCGGCAAGTCGTTCGATGTAGTCCTCATACGGCGATCCATCGGTGTGGGTCAGCAAGCGGAGCGCCTCGATAATATTTTTGCTGAAACCTTCACCTACGAGATCTTCAAATGTCCAATCGGTGTCCTCGACGACATCATGAAGCAAT
>CAISTY010000262.1 GCA_903888515.1 Akkermansiaceae bacterium
CGGAAGAGGACGTGAGTCACGGAGCGCGGCAACCAAAAAATGCACCTTTCGTTTCCACAAAAAATTCCATGTATCCAAAAAATCACATCACCTTGAAGAAAACGTATCTGTTAGGTTCGCGATTACGGCTAAACCAACATGGCCTGAAATTCCAGAAATCAATACCAAAAGCCCATCCATCTGAAAATCAGCGTGCTGCGAAATCAATTATCAGAATCAGCTTGACATCTCCGCAACATGTGTACACCCTACTCACGGAGAATACACTGTTCTGCAAGAAATTTATGATCAGACTATTTCACCTGGGATTTGTCGCAGCGATGCTGGGGCAGTGCGCATTTGCAGAGGACAAGGATGTCAAGGTTGCACGTTACAAAGATCTTGTCGATGATGAATTCCACGCGCGGTTTCTTGACGCTATGGACGCTGGGAAATTGGACCCACCCGAAAACATCATTCCTGAAGCTTTTCGGAATGATGCCAGAAAGCGCATGTATTTCCAAGCCGGGTTCATTCGAGGAGTTCGCAGTTACCAGATGAATGATGGACTCACGAGGGGCGATGGCACCCGCTGCATGAAGCTGCGTGATATATTTGAATGGGAACTAGATGGGTTCATCGAGGGTTGCAAGTTCGCGGAAAAGGTAGGGGAATCAATTCAGATCGAGCTGAATCATGTTCTAAACGAGGAACTCCAAAAGGAGGGCGTCACGCCTGATACAGCATTCGATACCGCGATTAGTGAAATTGAGCGGTCCCGCGTCGAAAGGTTGCGGGCAGAACAAGCGGGCGCTGGCCAACCGGCTACCAAGCCCGCAGACAAGCCAGCAGTGAAGGATCAACCATCAACCCCCACGTCGAAGGACGGCCCCCGGTAGCCGGTGGCAGGCCCTTGGCGTTCTGCAATATAAAATGCTTCTTCCGAACAGCCTTCGGGGTCATGCCCCAAATGACCAACCACAACGACGACGGCCCATTCCGTTGTTGCTGGCATTGTCCATCCTAATAATCGGAATGGGATATTTGAGAGCGACATCAATAGCGAATGCCTGGGGTCCGGAATCTGGGGTTGGTCTTACGGCTCCAGCAGCATTTATTAGGAGTATGGGATCTACCACTTGCATTGTGAGTGTGATTCTCCTGCTTTCTTGCATGCGAAGAGAGCGATTTTGGCCGTTTTCATTACTCCTACTCATCCCCATATCACTTTACACCGTCTTTTATCTTGTATTCGTACTGCCTCAACCGATGTAAATCGGACAGCAGAACAATAAAGGGATGCAACCCGGCAGAGCGGGTCGGTCCGTTTTCGGTTCGCGGGGGCCGGGCCCCGACTATTACCTTGCTGTAACGAATGCTATGGAACCTCATCCAACCCTCGTTTTCCATTAAAAATCAGGAGGATGATTTCCTGCGCATGATTTTACAAGATTGCCACATATGCTTTGCGGTTTATAAGATTTGTGTGAAGTTAAGCTTGGCACCCAAGACGCCAATCACCACCAAGACAAATGAAAACCTCCATCCTGACCACCGCCGCCGCCATCTTCCTGATGCAAATCCCCGCCTCTGCGGCGGATAAAGCCCTGGCATCTTTCGCTACCGATGACGCTGTGAAAGCTTGGGACTCCGTGAATGACGGGGTCATGGGCGGCATTTCCAAGGGCGGAGCCAGCCGTACGGAAGAAGGCACCTTGCTCTTCAGCGGGGAGCTTTCCCTAGCCAACAACGGCGGCTTTTCCTCGATCCGCACCAAGCCGAGTTCTCTCGGGCTGACCAACGAATCCGCCATCGTCGTCAAGGCGCGAGGAGACGGCCGAACGTATTCGATCGAGCTGCGGGTGGCCGGTCAAATGCGCGCCAGTTCCTACCGGGCCAGTCTGCCGACCACCGCCGGGCAGTGGCAGGAAACCCGGATTGCGCTCGATGAGTTCAAGCCTCAGGCATACGGTCGGGCGCTCCCGATCCAGGCCGTGAACCCGGCCAAGGTGGACTCCATCGGCTTCATACTTGCTGACAAAAAGGCCGGCCCCTTCAGGCTGGAAATCGAGTCGGTGATTGCGACCGCCGATGCACAGACCGCCGCCAAGACGGTCGCCGTCGCCGCTGGTAAGGGTAACACGCTGGTGGACGTGGCCACCGCCGCCGGCAGCTTCAAGACCTTGTTGGCCGCCGCCACCGCCGCTGAATTGGTCGGCGTGCTCTCGGGCGAGGGCCCCTTCACGGTGTTCGCGCCCACCGACGAGGCGTTCGCCAAACTGCCAGCCGGAACCGTCGAGTCGCTCCTGAAACCCGAGAACCGGGCCACCCTCGTGGCGATTCTGA
>CAISTY010000263.1 GCA_903888515.1 Akkermansiaceae bacterium
ATGCTTGTCGCGGTAATCGCCATACAGACCCGTATTCTCGGAAACGCGCGCATTGCCGCGATCGAACTCCCACGCGTTGATCTCCAGTTTGCCGGCCACCTTGTTTTCAGCGGACAGCGGCACCGCTGCAAGGCCCCATACTGCCGCAGCCCATGCAATCATGATTCCAAATCGTTTCATTGCTTCTCTATTTCGGGTTTCAGGTTTTGGTGGTTTCTCCGGTTCTTGACATTGCCATCTAACAAAACCGCTGTTTTCAGCGGGTGATCTCGGGGGCCAACACCACGCGGAAACCAACGATCCCCAGATAACTCAACTCCGGGTTGACGCGGTAGCGGCTGGCGGATCGCATGAACGGATGAATGCATTGGGCCAGCGCCTCGTGGTCCGAGGTCGACTCCTTCTTCTCGATGGCAGCAAAACACCCGCCGCGCACGACCCTCTCCTTGCCGGTAGCGGAGCCCGTGGGATCGGCGACAGAGCCCTGGGGATAAGGCCCGTACCAGTCCAAGCACCATTCGTACACATTGCCGTGCATGTCGTACAGGCCCCATGCATTCGGCTTGCGCGTGCCGACCGACCGTGTGCCGAACACCGAATCCGGCCCGGCAACCCAGGCGAACGTCCGGATAGAGTCGATCTTCGTGTAGTCGGCCTCGATGTGATAGGGGCCCTTGGTCCCGGCCCGGCATGCGTATTCCCACTCGGCCTCGGTGGGCAGGCGGTACACATAGCCCGCAGGCAGTCGTCCGGCCTGCTTTTCGATGTCCGTTAGTTTTGCGCAGAATTCCATCGCCCGGGCCCAGGTGACACACTCCATCGGGTTCAAGTCCGTGAGCTTTCCTCCGACAGCGCTTTCCCTGAAGATGAGACCCTTGCCGGTGGGGTATCGAAAGTGAAAGGCCGCGCCGTCGGCGAGTGGTCCGCGTTTGTACTGCCACGCGTCGTAGTTGTAGTCGGGCGGCATCATCAGCTTGTAAAACTCGCGCTGGGTGACCTCGCAAACCCCAACGTAAAACGGTTTGCCGAGCGTGACTTCGTGTGGGCTTTCGTCGTCACGACGGCACATTTCATCCGCCGGACTGCCCATGACGAACTTGCCTGCCGGGATCCGCTTGAGCTTCAGATCCAGACCCGGCACGGTCCAGTCGGCGGCCTCGAGTTGCTTGAGTTTCCCGACGTCGTCCGCGGCAAATGCGGTTGTCGCCAAGAGAACCGCAAGTGTTGCCAGTGCTTTTTGTTGTGCATTCATGTTGTGGTTTCTCTTTCAAGTCTTCGATTCCCCGAAACATCCGTCCGATCAGACGGATCGGACGGATTACTTCCCCCTCACGCGAAGCAGCCACTTTTGCATCAGCGGCAGGTCCTTGATCTTGCCGTCGATTTCTTCCCTCGTGCGCCATTCCCAATCGACGGTGGCATGCCAGCTTTTGCCGTCGGCGAACGACTTTTGCAGTTCGCCCAGCAATCCCAGGTTTTCCCTCATCTCGCCCCCGCCAAGGATGGCCTTCACGTGATCGCCGAGGTAATGCCCGTAGGCGGTGTTGTAGTATCCCCGGAAGGCCTGATATCGGAAGCTCCGCATCCAGATTTGCTCCGGCAAGTAGGGCCGCATCGCCTCATCGTTAGCATTGGCGAGGGCGGCTTCGGCCTGGCCGACCTTCTTGGTCATATCGGTCTGGAGTTGGGCTTTGTGGTCTTCGATCGCCTTCTTGACGGCTTTCAGATCCGCCTCGGCCTTGACGTATGCGGGCGAGCGTTCGAGCAGTTCGCGTTCTTGCGCATCGATCTGCGGGTTGAGTTCATTATAGGGGGCAAGCCGGCGGGCCACTTCCTCTCCAATCTTCTTATTGAGTTCGGCGACGTTGCCGTACGACTTTTCGACAGCGGCAATAAACTCCCCGGTCGGGCGGGTGGGTGCATCGCGGATCGGCGGGGGGAGTTTGCTGAAATCATCGCTGACGTTGTGATAGAAGACGACGTAATCGATCACTCCCTTGAAGCAGTTAGAGCCGTCGCGGGAGGCGGCGAGGAAGTTCCGTTTTGCCGTGCCAGCCGGGAAGGCGTCGCACGGGCGGAAACTCGTGGCTTGCGAAGCGGCCTTCACCCCATCGATCCACAACGCCAACGCCTTGCCGTCGCTCTCGACGCGCAGGCGGGTCCACGCACCTGTCGGTAGTGCCTTGTCGGCCGCCGTGCGCACGACGATCTTGCCGCCGACCATGGCAATCAGTTCGGGTTTGCCCGCGGCGTCGGTCCGCAGCACGAGGCGGTTGTCGGGCGAACTGCCCAGGTCCAGGATCGTCTGCGCCGCCTGCCCCGAAATCTTGAGTGCCAGATCCACGGTCATTTGGCCAAGGTCTGCAACGCGCGGAGACAATTCGGCATACTGCGTCTTGCCATCGAAACTGAAACCTTGCCGTTCGCCATCGACCACGAACTGCGGGCGGCCGATGAGGTAACCATCCAGGTTCACTCCGAGATGCATGCCGTAGCGCTTGTCCGCTTCGTGGCTGAAACGATACCAGTCGGCGAGCACGGTCTTTTCTTCCCGGTCCATGGCGTAGTTGGCCCAGAGACCGTTCGAGTCGAGCTTGTCGGCTCCAGCGCGCTTGGGCACTTCGGCCGCTTCTTCCGTTAGAACATCCCACGTCCGCGCATACCCAGCGGCCCTGGCGCCTTTCTTGACGATGGCCTGCCCGCTGATGCGCGCATGACCGGCGACAATCGCGTCTTCATCGACGAGCGCATAATCCTCAACGATGGCCTGATCGAGCACTTTCGCGTTGCCCAGCACCATGGTGTCCGGGCCGACATAGGCGGTGTCGGCAACGGTCGCGGTCTTGGCGACCCAGCCTCCGCCGTTGGGGTGACGCCGCCCTTCCGTCATGCGGGCGATCTCGGCCTGCAGCCCGGGCTTCAACTTGGCTGCTTCCGCGGCATCGTCCAAGCGTCCGATGAAGGCCTCGATGGCCGCGCGATACGCCTTCCCTTCAGATGTGTCAATCGGTGCCGGCACGGAATCCTTGGCCGCATATCGCATGCGGACATCGCTGAAATCCGCCCTGCCTGCGCGCGGTGTGCCCGGCTTGGCACCCGTCAGGCGTACCGACCACGGATACCGGAATGCGTACCGCCCGCTGTAGACCGCATTGACGATTTTTTCATCACCGCAGATCGCCGTCGGCGTCGCGGCGACCGTCAGCCAGTAGCTCGCATCGCCTTCGCTGCGTTTCATGGTCATCCCGCCCTTGGACCACTGCGGGCTGTAGCGGGTTTTCCCATCCGCGCCCACTGCGGCGATGCAGGCCCGCCAGTCACTGTAGAAATCCGGGTCGTGCAGTCCGGTGAAATCCACCACGATCTCCGCTGCGTTTTCGTTGGCCGCCAGGCGTACAATGTTCACGCCGTAAGGTTCCGGCGCTTCTTCCATGGGGATTCGATAGACGCCCTTTGCCGGGTCCACGGGTTCCAGCCAGCTCCGCGCCGGGGCGAAATACGCTTTGCGGTAGAGATCCTGGAGTTCAAAATCAAAGGTCGCGAGGCGTGCGCCGTAATCGCCCATCATATCGCCGCACCCGCGGATGCCGTTCTTGAACAATCCACGTTGCTGGCCCACGCGGGCGACGATCTGCATGATACTATGCTCACCCGCCCCGGACGGCAGGGCGACAAACCAGCCGTAGCCCCAGTTCGGGTCGTCGCCCATGATACTGTAGAACTCCGTAAAGCCGTAGCCGCTCTCACCGTTGAAGATGTTGCGCCACGGTACCTTGATGTGGTGGTTTCCCTTCAGCATGCCTGGATCGGCAAGGCACTGATGCGTGTCGGCAAATGCTTCACCGCCGCCGATACTCCCCGGGCCCCTCGCCCCGTGGCCCCACTCATGGAAGAGTCCCGGCGCCCACGGGCCGCCGCCCGCACCTTTGATTCCACAAGAGCCGTACCCTCCT
Organism: Akkermansiaceae bacterium; assembly: GCA_903888515.1. Classification (GTDB taxonomy): domain Bacteria; phylum Verrucomicrobiota; class Verrucomicrobiia; order Verrucomicrobiales; family Akkermansiaceae; genus Luteolibacter. Next base: position 3,954 of record CAISTY010000263.1, read on the forward strand.
CCCGCGTAGCCGGGGATCACCTGATAGCCGTCGCGCTTCGTCCCGGGAACGGTGATTACATACTTCATCTGTTCCTCCTGGTCCCAGAACGGCATGAGGTGGCCGGCATATTCATTCAACGCCCACCAGAATTCGGCACACTCGACCGATCCCTTGCGGAACCATTCGGCCTTGTCCGGTTCTTTCTCGTTGACCCATGGGTCGCCTTCGCTTCCGGCCTGGCTTCCGGACCCCCAGAGAAAATGCTCGGACTTCACCTGCATGGTCCCGGGCTCGCCGGGTTTGGCGTTGTCGGGGAAAATCTGGGCGGCCCCGTGGCTGCCAACGCGCGGGGTTTGGTCGAGGCCCGCCTTGATGCGAGCCATCGCCTTGACGTACAGGTCCATGATGAACTGCTTGTCCGCAGCGGAGAAACTGCCTTGCGGGAAGCATCGCTTGCGGCCATCTGCAAGGCGGAGCACGACGCCCGGTTCGATCGGTCCGCCGTCGCCGTGGAACTTGCTGCTCATCGTGTTGCCCATGCCGCGGAAGGCGATGAGGTGCGCCTTGAACGATGCCGGGAGGCCGGGCTGTTTCTCGCGCCAGGTCCACTCGCGCTCGATCATGCCATCCTTGATCTCAATGAGGTCCACGCCCTTGCGCGGCCACCAGTCGACCTCACGCCGATCATAGGCCTTCGGATCGTCGTTGCCGGCCTCCTTTACATTGTAGAGATCCACGTCGGGACGCGGTTTCGGACCCGGGTATCGCAGCCCGGCATAAAAGTCGTAATCGTCAGCCGCAGCCCCGGCGCATAACCAAGCAACAACAGCCGCCGCAAGGATCACTTTCGTCTTCATCGTTTGCATCTCATCTGGATTCGAGAGTTCATGATACGCGAAACTAGGCGCGGACTGGTCCCTTGCCAAGTTCTAATTGCCACCCGGCCACTTCAAGATCTTCTCCCAGAGCTCGAAGCGCGCGGGCGAAAGCCCCTTGAGGGCGGCGAGATGTTCGGGACCGGCACCCAGGCAGATGGCGTGGATCATGGCGAATTCCGCCAGATCTTCGTGGCGCACGTGATCGCCATAGTTGGAGACCGATATCTTGTCCGCCTTGATGGCCTCATCCCACATATCCAGCATCTTCGGCTCCGATGCCCGGGCAAACTGCTCCAGTGTATGGCCCGACTCATGGGCGATCACGAGGGCGTCGGCACGGGGAACGATGTTGATGTAACCCTGGCCGCCATGAGCGGCTGCGCCACCCAGGTTGGCGTAGATCGCGATGCCGTCTTCCCCCTCGTCGGACACGACCTCGCAGGCTTTCATGTACGGGCCGGGGATCTTCTGGAGACGTTCCACCAGTTGCTCGACTTTGACACCCGTCTCATCCTGAATGGTCAGCTTGAACCGATACTTGCCGCTCGTCACGATCCACTGCTTGCCGGGAACGCCGCCGTTTCTCATCTTGATTTCCTTGGGACCGGAAACAATCTCCACTTTCGTGGTGCTGTTCCGACCGAACTCCTTCAACAATGGCCCGAAGCGCGCTTTCAGCTTCTCTTTCTTCTCTGGCTCTTTCTCTTTCCCTTGCTCTCCCGCCTTCAGCATCACACAACCCAGGACGCCCCCGGCGACGCCATTGGGAGGAGCCTCGAACTTGACCGTAACCTTGTTCTTGCCGCGCGTCAGTTCCGCGGGAAGCTGATAGTCCACATCGAGGAAGTTCCCGGGCTTGCTGCCGGTGAGCGCCTGCGTGGCAATCTTCTGCCCATCCACCAGAATATCGAACGTTTTCCGGGTGTCGCCGCCCCAATACGTGCATACCAACGTCATTGGCTGGTCTGGCAAAACCTTGAGATCGTAGCTGAACCACCCGCCGCGACGCGCGTCGCGCCAGACCCTGTCTACCCATGGGCCGGTCTTGCTCTGGTTCCCTTGAAAGTTATGCTTGCCCTCGTCCGCCTCGTTCCCGATCGCCACGCTATCGATGGTGCGCTCCGCAAGCAGTTTTTTCCTTGCCGCCTCGCTCGCTTCGCGCGCCTTGAGCGCCGCCTCGGCCGCCGGAACCAACGCATCGGTTTCCTTGAGGTTGAAGCGCGCGCTGATCACGGAATGCCTGTTCTTGCCGGGCTGGTACTTGATGTAGGTGGTGGCGATGATCGTGCCGTCGGACAGCAGTTCCATGCCCGGGTAGCCGCAGTCGCCGCCGTGATAACTGTGCAGCAGTTTGATCCGGTATTGGCCGGGCCGGCCGTTGCGGATGTCGTCATAGGTGCCGACCCAGCCCACGAAGTGGTCGTAGGCCGAACTGGCTTGCGCCTTGTCGCGGAAGGCGATCACCAGTCGTCCGTCGGACGCGTACACGCCCATGTGCCGGTCGCCCGTCAGGCCCCAAGGGGTGTCTTGCGGCGTGCTCCACGTCTGGCCTTCGTCCGTGCTGAACATCATCAGGCTGCGGCCGGTGTGCGAGTTCTCCCGCATCAGGCAGCACAGCTCTTTGCCGTCGGGCGAGCGGAAGGTGAACGGTTCGCACGGTGCCTTGCCTTTGACCTCCGCGACCACGCGTGGTTCCGACCACGACAGTCCGCCGTCGGCGGTGCGCGTTTGCATCACCTGCAGGGCGGATTCCGCCGCGCGGTGATAGAACCCGAGGTAGCTGCCGTCCTTGAGGCGGGCGACCGAGCTGAATGTCATGACACACTCAAAGCCCAGCGGCTTCATTTCCTGCCACGTCTTGCCCCCATCTTCGCTGACGATACGGGGCATCAGCGGATACCCCGAGAAGACCGAAAGCCGCTCCTTCCCCTGGGGATCGACCATTCGATAGATGCTCGGGCAGTTGCGGTGGCTCTTGAAGCCGGGCGGCAACTCGTCGTCCAAGCGTTTCCAGGTGAGTCCGGCGTCATCGCTGCGGGCCATGGGACCGGCCGGCCCGCCGTGCCCCACCGACCAAACGCAGAACATCGTCTTCCCATCCGGCAGTAGCACGGTGGTCGGATGCCCCTGGTAAACCTGCTCCGTTCCGGCGGCTATGATCACGTGCCGCTGGGTCTGTTGCGAGATATCGACCACCGGCAGATTTTCCGTGTCCATCCTGGCGTTGGTGATCTTATCGTCCGCAGCCTGGGCTGTTGCGGTGATGCCAAGACCGACCGCTGCGGCCAGCCAGTTTCTAACTATTGGATGTTTGTTCATGGTTGTTATTTCTTATTTCTTCGGTGTTTTCGATCCTGCCGCAAGCAGTTGGGACACGGTGACGCATTGCAGTCCCTTGGCTTTCAGGCGGGCGATGATCTCCGGCATGACCGCGAGGGTGTGATAGCCCCACGAGTGCATCAGGATCACATCCCCGGCCTTGGTATTGGCCGTCGCGTTTTCAAGGAGGGTTTCCTTTTTCAGGCCATTCTGCCAGTCATCAGTGAAAACGCTGGCGGAAATCGATGACATCTTGAGTTCATCGAGCACCGCCCAGAGCATATCCGAGTGTGCGAGGAAGGGGGCGCGGAAGAGCACGGCATCTTTGCCGGTTGCCTCCTTGATGGCCTTTTGGGTGTTCAGCACTTCGCTGCGCGTCTTCTCGTTATCCTGGATCTTGCCGAAGTTCGGATGCGTGAAACTGTGGTTGCCGACTTCATGCCCGGCATCCACCACACGGCGCGCCCATGCCGGGTTTTTGGAAACATTATTGCCATTGAAGAAAAACGTCGCCTTGACTCCTTCCTTTTCGAAGAGGGCGAGCAACTGCTCTTCCACCTTGGATGGTCCGTCATCAAACGTCAGGGCGACCCACGGTTGGTTGGTCTCCACCCGCTTGATCTCTTCTCCGGCGAGTCCGGACAGAGTGGTCAGCAGTGCTGCGGCTAATATATATATTGTCATGGTAATGTGTTGCATGTTTTCATTTTCGTCTCCTACTGAGCAGTCCCTGAGTTGGAATACATTCAGTTAGCCGCAAAGAGGCACAGAAACCACAAAAAATGAATGCCATCAGGCTTATTGCGTATTTTGCGCATTTTTGCGGCAAAAAATACTGTAGGGCAAACCAAGGACTTATCAGTATGCATTGCTGGTTCGTTTTTTTCCATTTCTTTACGGGGTCTTAGTAGCCGCGGAAACGAAGCAGCCAGTCCTTCATCTTCGGCGGGACCACGCCGTCAATTTCCGTCGCCATCCTGTAATCCCAGTCTGCGGCGGTGTGGTATTTCACGTTCTGCTGCGACTCCCGGATTGTGGCGGCATTCTTGCCGGGATAAGGATTCCCCCCGATAAGACCGGCGCTTTTCAACGCATTGTCCCGCAGGATCTGCGACTCCTTCTGCAACTTTGTGATCCGGGCATCGAAAGTCGCGAGTTCGTCAGGCTTGGCTGTCTTCTGGATAGTTGATTTCTGTTCCCTGAGTTTCTTCAACTCCTGCTGCATTTTTCCGTACTCACCGGCGTTCAGTTCCTCCTCCTTCGCCTTCCGGCGGGCGTCCCAGTCATCCGCTCGCGCCTGCCATTTCCCGGACCATTCCTGCACCTGGGTCTGCGCATATGGACGCGGGCCGAGGGCATTGAAGTCCTTGTGCACGGCGCGGTAGATGCGGAAATGGTCCATCTTGCCCTTGAAGAAATCGCCCTTGCCCCTCGAACAGGCAATGAAATTGCCCTCCGGCCTGTCGCCGGCGAACACAGCGCGCGGACTGAACGCAAACGTGTCCTTTCCCAGCATCTTTCCGTTAACATAAATGGCGGCCTCCGAACCGTCCATTTCCACGCGTATCCGACACCACGCATCGGTCGAAACGGGTTCCGAGGTGGTGAGGGTCGCAATTTCGCCCGCATGATGGGCCACAAGGGCCAGGTTGCCGCCCTCGTCGGTGATTTCCAGATAGAAACATTCGTCACTGCCCGTGCCGAAATCAAACAGGCGCCCGTCAAGTTTCGAGCATTTGACCAGCATATCAATGGTCAACTGCCCGAAATCCGCCACCGACGGCGGTGCTTCGGCGTATTGATCCTTGCCGTTGAACACGATGTGCTGGTGTTCCTCATCTTCGCCGTCGTCGGCAAATTCCGGCTTGCCGTAAAGGATCCCGTTGTTGTTCACGTAGGAGTCTTCGAGGAGCACGTCCTTGGGCTGGTTGAACTGCCAGTTGGCGTAGAGCGCACCGTCGTCAGCGCCCGCGCCGAAATACGGACCCCCCCATCGCCCGGACGGTTCGCAGAACCTGCCGTGCTCGAAAACACCGCTTTCCCCGGTCTCGATGTCTGTCGTATGGTCCACCACCACGCCGCCGGTGAGAGTCAGGTCGTTCCCGCACAGCCACACGTTCGGATCGCCCTTGATCACCGCGCTGCCGGTGATCTTCGCCTTGCTTTCCAGAGGCTGACTGCGGGTGCGCTTGACGGTGGTGACCGTGGCGGCTTCCAGAATGCGGGCATTGCCGCTGACCTCGATGTCGCCGAACACCCACGCCCTGCCGCTGACTTTGGCGTTGCCCGAAATGACGGTCTTCGGGCCGAGGATGACCGCAAACTCCTTGATGCAGGCATGGTCATCCACGCGGGCACCGTCCAAAACCATGGCATCGGGACCGACATAGGCGGTCGCGGCAACGCGGGCACCGTCCGCCACAAATCCGCCGCCGTTGGGATGCAGGTGACCTTTGGCATTGCTCTGCAGGAACCTGGCACGCCGGGCCATGTCGTTCAATATCCCCATCTTGCGCATCTCCCACCATCCATCCTTGTTGTAGGTGCCCGCTTGAATCTTGCCCGTTATCGCAGTGGCGGATGCCGCAATGCGGGGCAGCATCGCCGCCAGCTTCTCCTGGGCCAGCGGACCGTATTTTTCCGTCAGCGGAATGGGGACTTCCTGTTTCACGGGCAAGTCCAGGAACTTGTTGCCGTTGTTGCTGATGCCGTAGAGATCGTCGAAACCGCCCACATCGCCCTGCCTGCGGTGCGGCGCGCCGGGCCGGCATCCGGTCAAGGTCACCTCCCATGGATAACGCGGAACGCGCTTGCCCTCCAAAAACAGATCGCTGGCCGAAACACGTTCTCCGCCTGATTTCATAATCGGAAACGCGCTCGGGGCACTGGCAACGGTAAGCCACCAGTGCTTGTCTTCAGGCTTCAGCCCGAAGCGCATCGTGCCCTTGTTCCATAGGGGGCTGTAACGCGCGCGACCCTCGCCGTCCACGGCCACAAGACAGGCGCGCCAGTCGGAATACCGGGCCGCATCGTGAATGCCCTCAAAATCAACGGCGATCTCCTGAACCCCTTCATCCGGCTTCAGGCGGATGATGTTGAAGCCGCACCACCGGGGCGCTTCGGCATTGGAAATGCGGTAGCGGTTCTTCTGCCCGTACACCGGATAGACGCAGCTCAGTTCGGGCATTCCATACTTGTTCCTGATGATGGACTGTTCAATCACGTCAACCGTCACCATACGGGCCGCATACTCGCCGAACCAATCTCCGAACCCCTTGACCCCGTTCTTCCACAGGCCCTTCTTCTCTCCCAGCCTGGCCACGGTATGATAAGGCGTGAACTCCGCAGTTCCGGCAAGAGAGGCGATCGTTACCGCGGCCGCGTGACCCCAGTTGGGGTTGTCGGCCAGCGCAAAGGCCCAGAACGAGGATTGATAGTACAGACGGTTCACGTTGCGCCAGGGATAACAGAAATTGCCGGGGAACATCTGGATTTCGTCCGGAACGGTGGCGTGTTGTCCCGCATTGCACCAAGTTTCATAATACATCCCCTCCCAGCCGCCGGCCGGCATGCTGTGAAAAAACTCGTGGCCAATTCCGGCCCTATCGACATCGCTGATGCCGCAGTGCATTGAACCGCCGGCCGCGCGGTTTCGATGCGAGTGAATAATGAATCTGTAGTTGGGTCCGGGCTTGCGAACATAGGGCATGGAACAACCTGCCGCTGCCAGATACGTCCACATGTTCTCGAGGTTTTCCATGGCGAACGTGCGGTATTGGTTCTGCCCCGCAAGGTTGTCCGGCTGTATCCAGTTCGCTGGCGTTGTCCACGGCCCTCCCCAGATGTCGGGTTGGGCGATAATATAAAAGTGCGGCGTTTCAACCACCAGCTTGTAGCCGTCCCGGCCCCAACGGGGGTACTTCGCATCTTTCAGAGGCTCCATGGCGTTGAATTTCGGGGCACCGTCTTTCCAGACCTCCAGATTCACGTTGGCATACACTCCTCCCGGAGCTCCTCCGTCAGTGAACGACAGGTGCTCATCATGGGGTACGTCCGCGTAAAGTTTCGGGCAGGCTTTTTCCCATGTCTTGTGGATGAACTCATGGTCCTCGCGGCTAACCATCGGCAGGTAAAACGCGGCGTTATGAACGCCCCTCAGCTCGCCGTTTTCCATGCGCAGAACGGCAATAGGGATGGGAGCGAAGTTCTGCCTGGGATTGACCGTCGATATGCCGTAACCCCGGAAAGCGACCAGGTGCGCCTTGAATGTTTCGGGCTCGGAAGTCATCCAGTTCCGGCTGATGCCGGCCAGGGATTCCTTGTCTTCCCCCCCCTTGTGCCGGGTCCATGTGCGCAGCGGCGCACCCTCGGGAATGTCGATAAAGTCCTGCCCCTTGCGCGGCCACCACTCGACCGTGCGGCGCTGGTAGCCAGCGGCGTCGGGGCCGCCATCCTGCTCCACCTTGTCGAGGCCCACGCCGGGCACGAGTTCTTTCGGATAGCGCAGGTATTGGTAGTAGTCGTGCTCCGCGGCAATCGCGCCCGCGCACACACATCCGGCGGCAACAGCCGCTGCTAGGTTCAGTCTCGTCTTCATCGTATGTCTTTGTCCGGGTTCACAAGTTCGCGCATGGGGTCCATTCGATACTAACGGTTCTATTTGCCGCTTGCTGCTTTCTTCTCCTGCAACCTGTCATCCATCAATTTCAAATAAGCCTCCGCATATCGGCGACCTAATTCGCGCTGTGATTTGTTGTCGAAATGCACGAAATCACCATTGCTGGTCAATCCCTCGGCGGATACGAAAGCCGCGTTTCCATCTTCTTTTGCCACGGACCGCAAGGCGGTATCCAGAATCTTCGAATTCTCGTCATTGGCCTCTTTCCGGAAGGGTCCAAGTTGTCCCAGCAACACCGAAAGATCCGCCACCTGCAAATCCTTGCGAAACCTTGCAATGAGCGCAGTCAGATTCGCCTGATATTTGGGCGCTTTATTCCCGGCATCGCTTTCACCCTGGTGCCATAGGATGCCCTTCAACACGCCATCTTTCAATGCCAGGTTTGCCCGTGCTATCGCGTCATCGTATGGGTGGCCGTTGGTCTGGTACCATTTCGCACCGGGCTCCCAGCTTGCTATCGGCGACCCGCCATGGGCACAGGGAATCAGTCCGATGGTCACATCCGGGCCCAGCTTCTTCGCCATTGCCAATCCAAAACCCCTGCCCGGTCCTACACCTGAACCAGGCTTGTCAAAATGAATCGGGTCAACCGCCGGCACCCACTTGCCGTCTTTCGTCAAAGTCAGTACGCGCGGATTGGCGACTTTGTCTTCCTCTTCAATCACACCGCGCCCAGCCATATTGGACTGGCCGGCAAGAATAAATAGATGGAATTTCTCTTTCGCCGGCAGTTTTACCGGTGGCGTCTGCGTCTCCGCGGGTGCATCTTCAGCCTGAACTTGTGATGCCAGCCAGATACAACCGCCCAGGACAACTGCGGCACTTGCCAGGATGGACAATGACTTTGAACGATTACTTGATTTCATGTTTTTTGTTCTCATTGGGAGATCACCGGTGCCAATACCACGCGGAAGCCAATGATCGCGTAGGAGGAAATGTCGGGCGGCACGGAGTAGCGGGCGGCTGAGCGCAGGAACGGATGCACCTGCTCTTCCAAGGCTTTGCTTTCGGTTACATTCTTATCCTTCTTCTCCAGTCCGGTGAACGATCCGCCGCGGACGACCTTCTCGGTGCCTGCCGCCGGACCTTTGGGATCCACCGCCTCGCCCTTGGCATAGGGAGCGTACCAGTCGAGGCACCACTCATAGACATTGCCGTGCATGTCATGCAGCCCCCAGGCGTTCGGCGTGCGATTGCCTCCCACTTCCTGCGTGCCGAAAACCGTGAAGCTATATGAGTCCAACCATGCGAATTTGCGGATCGCGGCGAGACTGGTGTGTTCCCCGGCGACGTTGTAGGGGCTTTGCGTGCCGGCGCGGCAGGCGTATTCCCACTCCGCCTCGGTGGGCAGCCGATAGACACAACCATTCGGCAGGCGGCCGGCTTGGCGTTCGATTTCCGTTAGTTTCCGACAGAACTCGCTCGCGCGTTCCCATGTGACGCACTCCATCGGGTTGAGGTCGGTCCTTTTTCCCCCCACGGCGTTGCCGCCGTTCATCAGGGGCCCGGTCCTGTGGTAGCGATAGCAGAATGCCGCACCGTCATGCAGCGGCCCGCGCTTGTACTGCCATGCTTCGTAGTCATAGTCCGGCGGCATCATCAACAGGTAGAACTCACGCTGCGTGACCTCGTATACCCCCATGTAGAAAGGTTTCGAAATCGCGACCTTGTGTTGCACTTCGTCCGGGCGGCGGCTGATCTCGTCCTTGGGACTGCCCATCGTGAAGGTGCCCGCCGGAATGAGCTTCATCCGCATCTCGATGCCCGGCACCGTCCACTCCTTGGCACCGGGCTTCTTCATCCCGGCATCGTCAACCGCCGACGCCGTACCCGCCGCCAATACAAACGCCAACACGCCGCTCACACGCCTGCCCATGGCTTGCCTTTCCGTTGCTCGCATGTTAGTGGTTACGGTGACAACCCATGCGATCTTGCAAGGATTCATGCGATGATTTGAGTCTCCGGCTTTTGTCCCGCCGCAGGTGCGCCTCAGGCGGAGCATCGTAAATCATGCGCCAGGTGTTATTCCAAAGAAACCCCTTTACAATGCGGGATCGACACGTAGTTTCCCCGGCGAGGATTCTCCTCACATGCCCGGCAATTCCAACAACCATCCCCTAACAATCATGAACCGCTCGAAACTTCTATCACTCATTGCGTCCACGGCAATGGTTTCCATCCTTCCAACCGCACAGGTTGTGGCGCAAGCCGCCCCACCGGCACCCACTGCTGACCAGAAAATCGACGCCACCACGCCTGCACCCCGCAGCGGCGAGGAGTGGTGGATGAAACGTCACGCTGACAAGATGGAAGAGTTGAAAAAAGGCGACTGCGAACTATTGTTGATCGGCGATTCGATCACCCACGGCGTGGATGCCGACGGCGTGGGCGCCAAAGTCTGGAAGGAAACCTTCGTGCCGCGCAAAGCCGTCAATTTGGGCTTCGGCGGTGATCGCACCCAACACGTTCTGTGGCGCCTGGAACAAATGCCAAAACTCAAGAAAGCACCGAAAGGCGCCTTCATTTTGATCGGCACGAACAATGTGTGCTGGGGCAGCGACACGCCTCGAAATGCGGCCTTGGGCATTCAGGCCGTGGCCCGGAAACTACAGGAAATCTGCCCGGAAACAAAGATCGTGGTGCTCGCCGTGTTTCCTCGCCGCAATGAGCCCGACCACAAACACCGCAAACAAATCAACGAAGTCAACTCCTACCTGCCCGAATTGCTCAAGGACATGAAAAACGTCTCCTTTCTCGACATCGGCCCGAAGTTTCTCGACGACAAGGGCTTCTTGCTGAAAGGGGTCATGCCCGACACGACGCACCCGAGCGAAAAAGGCTACGAAATCTGGGCCGAGGCGATTGCCCCGGAACTGAAGAAAATGTCGGGTGAATAAGCATCTCTGGAAAAATACCCGGCGGCCGTGTGTGGACCCGGGACGAGCCCGCACAAATGATTGAAGCGGTCGCATCAATCATTTGTGCGGGCTGGCCGGAAAAATAAGGGCGGCAGCGTGGCGAGCGCAATGCCCTGCCCTGAAATCCGGCGGTGCGTCAGCGCAAGCTCAACACACAACAAACAAAAACAACAAGGATAGAGACTATGAAAAAACTGATTGTGGCAACGTGTGTGATTCTGGGAGCGGCATGGCATGTGGCGGCCGCGCAAACAAAACCGGAGGCTGCAGCCCAGCCGGTCGCCCCGGAAAAGCGGGAGGAGGAATTCACGGTCGCGAACAAGTATCTCATCATGCCCATCCAGAACAAGGGCAAGGGCTCGACCATCAAGCTCTATATCGACGACAAGGCGGTTCGCCAATACATCCTGAATCTGGCACCCACCGCGGCGGAGACCGACTGGTATGCCTTCTTTACGATCGGTAACTACAAGGGCCAAAAGGCGCGGGTCGAGGCAATTGCCACGGAAGCGGGCTTCGCCCTGATCAAGCAGTCCGACACCATCCCCGGCGAGGAGAACTTCTATCAGGAACCGCAGCGTCCGCAGTTCCACTTCACCCAGAAGGTCGGCTGGAACAACGACCCTAACGGCATGGTCTATCACAACGGCACGTGGCACCTGTTCTTCCAGCACAACCCGGTGGGTCTGCCGTGGAACAACATGACCTGGGGGCATGCGACAAGCAAGGACCTGCTGCACTGGGAACAGCAGCCCGACAAACTGTTTCCCAGCACCATGTGCAAAGGCGCCGCTTTCTCCGGCAGCGCCACGGTGGATAAAAAAAACACCGCCGGCTGGGGTGAGAATGCACTGGTCGCCTTTCTAACCGATACCGGCAGCGGCGAGTGCATCACCTACAGCACCGACAATGGGGAAACATTTACTTGGTACGACAAAAACCCCGTCGTGAAACACAATGGCCGCGACCCCAAGGTGAGCTGGTATGCCTACAGCAAGGAAGACAAGCCGCTCGACGACAAGGCGCAAGCGCTCGGCGGCCACTGGGTGATGGTGGTCTATGACGTGCAACCGCAAAAGGAGGTGGGCAAGAATGCCGCCTTCTACACCTCGACCAACCTGAAGGACTGGACCAAGCAGAGCCATCTGTCCGGTTACTACGAGTGTACCGACCTCTTTCAACTGGCTGTCGATGGCGATGCGAAAAACACCCGCTGGGTCGTCTTTGCAGCCGATGCCAAGTATGCCGTGGGCAAGTTTGACGGCAAGACCTTCACCCCCGAACACGAGGGCAAGCACCAAGTCCACTACGGGCCCTACTATGCCTCCCAGACTTTCGACAATTCGCCCGACGGACGCCGGATCCAGATCGGTTGGGTACAGGTCGAGTCGCCGGGGCCGTACAACCAGCACTTCAGTTTCCCCCACTGCCTGACGCTGCACAAAACCGATGACGGCATCCGCATGTGTGCCACGCCCATCAAGGAGATCGAAACACTGCGCACCAAAACCAACACGGCGCAGCCGCAGAAGCTGGACGCTAACAAGCCGGTCGACCTGCCCGTGGGCACCGACCTGCTAGACATCCGCCTCACCGTGGAGGTCGGCACCGCCGGGACCATCGAGCTGAACGTGCCGGGCGGCACCGTCAAGTATGACGTGAAAGCCGGCAAGCTGAACGATGCCGAGATGAAGCCGGTTGACGGCAAGATCACGCTGCAGGTTCTGGTTGACCGGGCGCTGAGGGAGATCGTCGGCAACGGCGGACGGGTCTATATTTCCGGCGCGGGGCCCGGCAAGAAAGTGGATGTGAAAAACATCTCGGTCACCGCCACCGGCGGCGACGCCAAACTCGTCGCGTTCGAAGCCCACGAGTTGAAGTCGATCTGGACCACTGCGATCAGCAAGGCGCAAGCGGCACCGAAGAAACCTGCCGTGGACGCGGGCAAGACCTCGACCACGGGTGGCAACGCCAAATCCGTGCCGTTAGAATCTGACAAATCGAAGCCGGCCGGAGCCCCGGCCTTCATCGTGCGGAACGATTTGCCAAAGGAACTTGCGGTGGACTTGGACGGCGGGGTGAAGCTCGAGATGGTCTTGATCCCTGCCGGTTCGTTCACGATGAGCGGCGCGGGCGGCGGGGCGATCCACAAGGTGAACATCACCAAACCGTTCTACATGGGCAAATACGAGGTCACCCAGGAACAATGGGAAAAAATCATCGGCGGCAACCCCAGCCAGATCAAGGGGGGGACGAATCCTGTGGAAAACGTCTCGTGGGACGATTGCCAGCAATTCCTCGATAAGCTCAATGCGAAGGCAGGCGGAAAAGGCGGGAAGTTCGTCTTGCCGACCGAGGCACAGTGGGAATATGCGTGCCGGGCCGGCACCACGACGAAGTATAACTTTGGCGACGACGCGGGCAAGTTGGGCGAGTACGCGTGGTTCGTTGCGAACGCGGCATGGAAGGGGCATCCTGTTGGCGTGAAGAAGCCTAACAACTGGGGGCTTTACGACATGCACGGGAACGTCTGGGAATGGTGTCAGGATTGGCATCGTCCTTTTTCGGCGGAAGAGGTGACAGACCCGGGTGGTCCCGCATCGGGCTTTTCCCGCGTGTTTCGCGGCGGTTGCTTTGCCCACCAACCGGATGGCGTCGTGTCCATCATTCGTGAATCCGCAGCGCCCGGAACGAAGAATATGGCCATCGGCTTCCGTGTCTCCTGTATTCCGGCGGACAAGTGAGTGAACGAAGAAATAGAACAATGAACGATGAATCTATCATGAGAAATATAGGAGTACTCGCGAAATACGTTGTCATGCATCAAAAGAATCCTGCAATTGTGTTGATGGCCGTCTTGGCTGTATGCGTGACGTTCACCCGGGTCGCATACGGCGCGCCCCAATCACCACAAGAAACGGCGCCACCACCGAGAACTCCGGAGGATGTTGGCAAAATCATCGCTCAACAGAAGGCCGAACTGGAGGCCTACAGCAAAAAGTTCGAGGAGTCCAAGATCTATCCGTTCTTTGCTCGCAATCAATCCCCGGGCATGAGAACGCTCAAAGACGTCGAGTTGCGAACCGTGCTGCAGGGTAGCATGCCCGGCGAGAAGCCGGAGGATTACAACACCCGCGTCGTCAAATTCGCCCCCAGAAAAGGGATCGATATCGTCGCAGTGGATCCGAGAATGCCCCTCAGGGAGTGGAGCTTCACGGAAGAAGGATTCGCCAGGAACGTTATTCCGGCGGTGCTACAAAAAGCGGACCGCAAGCTCAAGGCTCACCTCGTCGGCTTCAGAGGCGTTGGTTACACGATCGACGAGGGTGAATTCAAAGGCGAAATGGATATTCCCTGTGTCCTGCTGAGATTGCCCGACGGCCGAATAAGAATGATCGAAACCAGATATCTGAGCAAAGAAGATCTGGAATTCGCGGCAACGTGTCATAGAGCGGCCCTCGACGATATCAAAGCCAATCGCATTCCAGAACAGCCCCGGGTTGTTTCCCTCGACATCAAGAACCGCTACCCGAAGCAATCCGAACCCGGGGGGAAAAACAGCCACTTCCTCACCGAATCTGATTTTGTTGTACTTATCTCCGGAAGCGAACATCCGGAGCCAGGCAATGCAAATCACTGGGTGACCTGGGTCAACTCAATGGGCGACCTGAAGGCCGGAAGAAACGTGCGCACCAAGACGTGTGCTTGGTATGATGCCCATTGGCGGATCTTTGATTATAGCGGTTTCTACATGCCTGGAATCGACTCGCCGGAGCCAAGGGCCAAGTTCTGGTGGTTTGTCGGCGGTCCTACCATAGACGGCAAAGGAACCAAGGGCGGCGGCGGCGGACAGCATATCGGCAACGGCTCACCCGGGATCGCCGCGCATGAATGGGGCCACCTCACCCAGTTTCTCAACGGTGTCAGGCATGGCGGCGGAGAAACATGGGCTGATTCCGTCCAGGAAATCGCGTTTCCCACCGGAACGGGTGGACCCGAACTCACAACGCCCCACCAGCATCTCTTCCTATCCGGGAATCGCTACGGCTTCACATACTTCTATACTAATGTTGGCGAAGATCCCAGCCTGGGGTATATGTGGTTCACAAGATTTCCGGTATACGGTAACGACCAGGTCTCGGCCAACTCCGCCATGCATCTTACCGCGGAGCTTTTCAAACGGCAACGACTTACGGAATTCGCCGATAAGAACATGGTCAACAAACCTGTCGAAGAGTTCGGCGATCTGTTCGGCGAATATGCAGCGCGAAGCGCCACCTTCGATAATCAGAAAGAATACCTCTATCGCAATAGCCGCTACAGCCCGCCGAGGCATGTCCTTGAGCTGATAGACAAGGAGAAGAACATCTGGCGGATCCCCACCGATCTTGCTCCCTACGCCCAAGGCTTCAATATTGTCCGGCTGGTTCCCGAAAAGGGCGCCAGTAACATCACAGTGGATTTCACGGGAATCCATGATCCGTCGATCTACAGCGACTGGCGGGCCTGCATCGTCGCGGTTGAAGCCGACGGCACAAGAAGATACTCGAATCTATGGAACAAAGGTCCGGTCGATTTTGCGATCAAAGGAGATGACCGCTCCATCTGGCTTACCGTGGCCGCAACGCCGACGGCTCTGAAGGAAACGAATGGTCTTACCCCGGGCAGCCAATTCCTGAAGCGTATGCCAACCTATCCCTGGCAGGTCCAACTCACGCGGGCCACGGCCGGCACTCCCGCTCGCCTGTCGGAAGAGTTCGGGCCAAAGATCATGGGCGGCGGTGCAGCGGATCGATCCCAACTCGTGCCTCACAAGAACGGCGGCGGCCTTGTTGCCAAGACGGCTACGGTTGCCGATACAGCCTACATCGGACCCAACGCGATGGTGCTCGATACCGCCAAGGTGCTGGACCACGCTTCCATCGAAGGGTTCGCCATTGTCAAGGGCAACGCGGTCGTCAAGGACCATGCCAGGCTCTACGGCAATGCCGAGGCACATGGAAGCACGGTTGTCGGCGGGTACAGTCGATACCACGTGCCCGTGGTGACTACCATCATGGCGGACCTCATGGCCAACAATCCGTTGATACCGAGATTCGGCGAGGCAACACTGCGCAAGGATGGTCTATGGGCCAACTATGCCATGATGGATGCCGATCGGACGAAACTTCACGATTACTATCGATATGCGGATGTGGACTTGAGTGCCAATATGCCGGCCTATCCGAACCTGGACGGATACGTCTTCGGCGCGCCGGAAGCCGTGGCCTACAATGACGGTCCGGACAAACATGCCGCAGGCCTGCAGTTCAACGGCAACGATCAGTACGCCACACTGCATGCGGCTGTAATGGACATCCCCGAAGCGACCATCGTGACCAAGCTGGTTGTCGAGCCGGGGGTGGCCGGAACCGTCTTCGACTTCGGCGCCGATAAAGACAATTGCATGACTCTCACCATCGCCGCCGACGGAACCCTGAAGCTCGATGCAGCGGTGAAAGGCAAGGCCGTTGTCAGCCTGACCGGCAGCAAGAAAATCGTGCGTGGCAGTCCCGTCAGCATGTCCGTGGTCGTTGACGGCAAGACCGCGGAAATCCGGATGAATGATGACAAGATCGCCGAGACAACGACCGGCTTCCGCCCGTGTGATGTTTTCCCACCGGATGCGATCAGGACGAACTTGATCGCAAGCTCACGCGACGGCAAGAACAGGCTGAAAGCCGTGTTCGATTCGGTTGTTATCTACGCGAAAGCACACAGTCGGATTGATGCGAGACCGGTTATGGATGCACCTCCGATTGTCAAGGACAATATATTGAAACTCCTGGCGCAGAGGCAGGATCCCAACCATCAACAGGAGTTCATGGAGTCAGCGCAGGAGATTGAGAAATTCTACTGGCTGGAAAGTCGTAGCGGACATAAAGAGCCGTTGTGGCGCGAAGGCGCCGGGAACTACAAGGAGCTTTACGCGAACAACATACTTGCCAAGCGCTGGTACGAACTCTCTCGCCGGGATGCGACCTACCGCAAATGGGACGACGAGATTCTGCCCGGAATAGAAGCGGAAGAAAAAACTCCGGCAGGCCAGACCGAGGAGGCCAAAAAGCGGCACATCGAGCTGCGAAGAGAATTCAAGGAAAAGATTGAACCGGCGGCCTACCGCAATTTCCCCCACGAAGCCCGGGCTCTTGATGATATGATGAGCGGGCTCTACCGTACACACTGGAGCATCTCCTATCACGGCTATCTGCAGAGCCACTACTACCCGCGCCTGCTTGGCGGCGATAGGGAGGATCTCAAGCTTCTCACGGAGCAGAACAAGAGGGCGAAAGACCCGAAAGGATGGGTCAGGAGTTCCGACATAACCGTGCCGCTCCCGCGTAACAACAAGAGCGTCATATGGAGCAAGGAAGGCATCCTCAGTGGCGAATATGACAAGCTGCAGCCCACTGTCAGGCAGTGGTATTTGCATACTCATGGACCGATCCGCGAGTAGGGATGGAACCGAGACGAGATGAATCCAACAAAGAATATCCAATGACCAAGTTAAGACAACAGAGCATACCCATGAAGACGGCCCAATACAGCATGTGCTGCATCATAGCGCTGATGGTGATGATTCCCGAGGCGTTTTCCCAGGAAATGACGACGGAGACATATGGCAATCAGAAGCTTGGCAAAGAAACGACCGCCAAGAGTTCGCTGGATGATCCGGCTTTCAAGCTCCGCAAGCTTGATCCCAGGCATACCCTCTATTTCGAGCAACCCGCGGCAAGCGCCACGCAGGTTGCCGACATGAAGGCTTTACAGGCTCTGAAATGGACGGTTCCCATTACGGCGATGAAGATGAATTTGATTCCCGCCGGTGAATTCATGATGGGTTCGCCCGAAGGTGAGAAATATCGCTCTGACTATGAACGCCAGCGCAAAGTGAAGATATCCAAACCCTTCTACATGGGCATATACGAACTGACGCAGCGTCAGTTCTACTACCTGACCATTCCCGATTACAACTTCGAGGATTGGAAGTTCGTGAGCGGACCGCTTCATGTCGGCGCTGCTTTCTTTTACCGAACCAACTTGGGTTGGGGAAAATGGTTGGACCCCAGCAGTGAATTGGAACTGGAGCGCCCCATGGAGTGTGTGTCCTGGGTGACGGCGGTCAAGTACTGCCAGCGCCTGACCCAATTCGAACGTCAGGCCGGCCGACTTCCCGAAGGCTACGCGTATCGGCTGCCTACGGAGGCCGAATGGGAATACGCCTGCCGTGCCGGCACGACGAGTTATTTCAATACGGACGCGGCACTGGAGAAATTCCTCACACTCGAAAATGCGTCTGGACTCGAGGCGTTTGCCCATGTCGGCAACAACCCGGTTCCCGGCAGCGAAGACAGAAAGCCCAACAAGTTCGGCCTGTACGATATGCACGGCAATGTGGCCGAATGGACACTGGATACGTACGCCCCATACAAACCGGGTGACCAAACAAATCCGGTTAACTATGAGAACGAACCCGGCCAGGACGCCTACATCAACGAGAAGGTTACGCGCGGCGGGTCCCGTCAGCTATTTCCCCCCCGCTTGAATCCGGGCGAGAAGCTCGAGAATAAGCTGGGCGAGTTTTATCATTTCCGGGGATTGCGCAGCGCGTCAAGAATCGGTATTCCCTTTGATTTCGATTTCAATATGTCGGTTGGCTTCCGAGTGGTGCTGGCCCCAAGGATTGAGGTCCCCATCCCAGTGTCAGCGAACCAACCCAGAACATCCGACAAGGGCTCTGGAAAATAACGACTGGCTTCCGCAGGATCGTGCTGTGCGCGAGCCTGCGGCGGCGGATCATTTCCCGACCAGCGGCAGCGGCCGGAAGTCCGGTTTGCCTTTGTCCTTGAGCTCCCTGCTGCCCTGATAGGTGCCGTAGTACGGGACATTGGCGTCGATCCATGTGACGATCCTGACGAACTCCTCGCGGGTGATATCCGCCTTGCAAGGGTCCTTGCGAATCTGTGCGACCAGCTTGCTCGGATGCGACCCGCGCGACAGCGGCGGCACGGCCACGAAATTGGACCGGCCGAAGCGGCAGTCGGCGAAGTTGACCAAGCCCCGCCCGATGAGCTTCTCGTAGGGAATGTTATAGCTCTCGGTCGGCACGTCCGTTAGATCCAGGCGTCCCTTGGCGCTCTCGCCGCTGTGACAAACAACGCAATGCTTGTTGAAGGTCGGCTGAACATCCGCGGCGTAGTGGACCATGCGCGGACCGGTGTCGCCCGGCTGCGGCACCAGCGACTGGGGGGGCTGGTCCAAGGCCAGCAACCGGACTGGCACGATGCTTGGCGCGTTTTTGCGCGGCTCGTGGCAGCCGATGCATGAGCGTTGCTCGCCCGCCATCAGGTTGATGAACGTCGGCATCTGCTGCAATGCCATGAAATCCTCATCCAGTGCTTGGAAGAACAGGTTTTCGTTGGCCGGCACCTTGAAATATACCGATCCGTCTTCGTGGACCTTGACCACGCCGTAAACCTTCTTGCGATGGACGTCGACATTCTGGCCCACCCAATTCATGCCATTCTCATTCCATGGCCACGGCAGTGCCCCCATGACGCGCACATACTTGACCCGGCCCCGTTCGATGCCCGTCATGCCCTGATAGATGTCCTGGATGAACAGCGAACCCGTGTTCTCCTTTGTAGCAGCGGTGGTCACAGCGGTGGCCATGGGTTCCTTGCCACCATCCGCCGCCTTGTTGTCTGTGGCGGCAAGCGCGGCAATCACGGTGGGCTTGCGGCGCGGGCGAAGCGGCATCGGTTCGAAGCAGGATAAGTCAGGATCCCGATAAAGTTCCGCCCGGTTGCCCCATGCGTCCAGGGTGTGGATTGCGTAGCCCTTCGGACTGCTGGGATCTGATGTGGGGTTGTGCGCGACGAGGAAGAACTTTTCCGAAAATGGATAGGGGTCCGTGAAGAAGCCGAACTTGATGGTGGCGTGCCACATGCATGGATAACCGAGTTCGGGCGTGATGGAGGTCATGGCCTCGGTGCCGAGGCGGCTGCGGTTGGTGTCCACCAGCACCACCGGGCCGATGGCCGCATTATGGTGCGTGCCGCCGATGGTCACGATCTTCTGGCTGCTCGGAATGCCGCGGGCACTGCTCATGCCGGCCGGGCGGACCGTGTTGTTCTTGAACACGTGGTCCGAAGCGCTGCCGTCCGGGCGCACCGCCCACAGGCTCTCCCCGTTGCCCAGACCCTTGTCCACGTACTCCCAGCGCGTGTAGATCACCCGGCCGTCTTCCATGACGGACGGGGCGGTTTCGTTGATCGGACCGGCCGAGAGGCAGCGCATGTTCTTGCCGTCGGCGTCCATCACATAGAGGGTCGTGACTGACGGAGCGGCACAGAAGACGCCCCGCATTGAGCGCGTGGAAACAAAGACGATCCTGCCGTCCGGCAGATAGCACGGGTCCATGTCGTCAAAGCCACCCGATCTGCTGCGGCAGACTATGTCCTTGTATTTGAAGACTTCGGTCTCATCAGCGGCGGCAGAGGTGAGTTGCCGCAGACTCCCCGGCACCATTTTCCCGGCCACCGGGTCGATGTCGATCTCATAGATGCGGAACGACTGATCCTTCTTCTTGTAACCGAAAACCACTTTCCTGGCGTCGAACGACAAGTCGAAGCGGTCGAACAGTCCGCCCTCGAGTTCCGGCACGAGCGGGGTGACCTTGCCGTCCGCGCTCACCGGCGAGAGGATGCAGAGATTGCCGCCCATCTCGTTGGCATTTTGATCCGCGTAAGTGTGGCCGTAACCGCTGCCCGTGCGTTTGAGGAACAGGAGCTTGTCAAACTTCAACTCCGGATGGGCCAGCATGGCCCGGCGGCGCAGTGCCGCCAATGCGTCCTCGTTCTTCTTCTGGTCCTCGGCGGTGCCGCTCTCAAGCGCGCGTTGCTGGGTTTCCAAGCCGGCCAGTTGCTTCAGGCATTGCTCCCCATCGGGGTATTGCGGGCCGTAGGTTGCCATCGTGTCCTGAATGGCCAGCCGCAAGGCCCCGATGTTCACGGCACCCGGTGGCAAAAAAGCGGCGCGTTGCGCGGCCGGGACGTTGTCGAGGTTGCGCACCTTGCGGGCACGTTGTTCCGGCGGAAAACCATCCAGACGCAGGGTCATCAGATGCGGCAGCGGACCGCTGCGGGTGAACTTCAGCGTGTGTTTTCCCTCGGTGACAGACATCTTGACAGGCAGTCCCTGCTTGGACAGTCCTTCCCACTTCTTCAACGCGCCGCTGCTGCTCCAGGTGAGTCTAACAGGATTCTCAAAGGGGGCCGAACCAAAGGTAACGCCGGTACAACCCTTGCCCAGATGCTTGCCGTCCAGAAGAACGTCCACCGGCCGCGCCTCGGCCGCCGCATAACTGACCATCAGCGTGTATTCCCCGGTAGCGGGGAAGTCGATGTCGTACTCGACCATCCCTTGCTCGGGCGCTGGGGGGCCGCCGCCCACCACCGGCCCGGCATCGGCATACTCGGACGGGTCCCCATAGATCCGCACATTGCCGCGATCAAATGACCAAGCCGGAATCTCGAGCGATCCGGCAGACGGGGGGCTGGTCACTTCTTCAATAGGCAATTTCATGACCGCGTCGTTCACACCGCCAGGAGCCTGGAAGGCCGTGCGGGATGCGGCCGGGATACTGTCCAGATCCCGCACCGTGAACCGGGGCGGTTGCCAATCCGCCGGGAATGCCTCCGTGGTGTCCAGGCGCAGGGCCACCAGATGAGGCAGCGGTCCGCGACGGATGAGCATCATCGTATGCTTCCCCTTGGTGAGCGGCAGGGTCAATCGGCTATCAAAATTCTTGCGGACGTATTCCCATTTTGCGCCGCTGCTGTTCCATGTGATTTCGGCCGCCTTGTCGGAAGGGGCCGGAGCGAAGGTGACGCCGGTGCAACAAGTGCCCACGTCCAGGTCGTCGAAGAAGACTTCCACGGGCCGCGCCTCGGCTGCCGTATAACAAACCTGTAGGGTGTACTTGCCGTCCACCGGGACGTCCAGATCGTATTCGACCTTCCAGCCCCAAGGTTGCTCGGGGCCGCCGCCCACCACCGGTCCGGCGTCGGCCAGGGGGTCCGGACTCGCATGGACCCGGACATTACCGCGGGCAAACGACCACGCGGGAATCACCAACGAACCGGCTTCCGCACGGGTGGCCGGCAACATGACACTCCAAACGGAAACGCACGCGGCGGCGCACGCGATCCTCAGCGACCGACAGGAAATGAACTGCGGTGCCACTGTGCCAGCTATCAAGCCACTGGATAATTGACGGCGATGGGTCTGGGATTCCATTTTTATGTTAGGGATTGGTTTTCTCGGGGTGCTGAAGCTGGCGGATCACTCGCCCGTCATTCTGAACGAGTATGAACCGGAGCCTACTTCGCAGGCAATGAAGTCGGTGCTCTGGCTCGCGCCGCTGATGCCGACTACGCCGGTCACATACGCGCCGTTTTTCCAAAGCGGTTTTCCGCCCTCGGCGACGGCGACGTTCTTCAGTCCCATGGTGGGAACGCACACTTTGGCCCGGGCACCCGCAGGGATGGTCACCTCAAGGGTCAGCGCGTTTCCATCCTTCTTCCAAGCGGATGCGATCACGCCTTGGACGGTGCGGACGGTGGCTTTGGCGTGAGTTAGATCGCCCACCACATACGGACGGATTTCGATCTGGCGAAAACCGGGTGCCATTTGACCGGGACCGTAGTACTCCGGTCCCCGGATGCCGGCCAGGTCATTGTAGAGGAACCCGTCGATGGTGGCCCACATGACCATGCTTTCGGCGCCGGGGTATCCGCGTGACAGCGGGCGCCCCGCCCAGGTTTCCCAAATCGTCGTTGCGCCCTGGTCCACCATATATCCCCAGCCGGGATAGGTTTTGTTGGTGGTGACGCGATACATCAGATTCCCTTGGCCCACCGCGGCAAGCGTGTCGATCATGCACGTCGTGCCCGTGTTGCCGGTGTGCAAGTGTCCGTCATACTCGGTGGCGATACTCTTGACGATGTTATCCAGCACTCCCGCCCGCTGGTCCTGCGGGATGATCTGCAGCGCCAGCGGCAGGAGGTTCGCCGTCTGCGAACCGGTGACATATTGGTGGGTTTCGCGATTCAGCCATTTGCGGTTGAATGCCTCTTTGATCTGGTCGGCCAACTCGGCATAGTGTTTCGCGTCCTCGGTTTTCCCTAACAGGCGGGCGGCCTGGGAGATGACC
>CAISTY010000264.1 GCA_903888515.1 Akkermansiaceae bacterium
GGCTGGGCGCTTCGTCCCGGGCTCAATCGGGCTCATGCGAACTACTGTGCGGGAGAAAAATCAAAACCAACCAGCGCCCGATCAGGTTGTGTACGGATCCAAAATCATGGCGAAAACGCTGTATGTTAGACGACAGGGTTCTTTCAGCCAGCACCTGGCCCTTATCCGGCCAAGGTCGCGCAGCAACTTCCTATCTAACGGTTCGAGCATGATGGTTTCACCATTTCAGTTGGGACGCCGCGAGGCGGGTGGTGTTGCGGTGCGCCCTGACGATTTTTCCATCGGATAGATGGAGCACGCGGTCGGACATTTCGGCCATCACCGCGTTATGGGTGATGATCACGGTGAGGGTGCCGAGTTCGCGATTGATGCGCTCCACGGCCTCGAGCACGGTGATGCCGGTGGTCACGTCGAGCGCGCCGGTGGGCTCGTCGCATAACAACACTTCCGGACGCTTGGCGATGGCGCGGGCGATGGCCACCCGTTGTTGTTCGCCGCCGGAGAGTTGCGACGGGAAGTGGTCCATCCGCGCGCCGAGGCCGACCATTTCCAGCGCTTCTTCGGGAGTCATCGGATTGAGCGAAATGCCGGTGATGAGCGCGATGTTTTCGCGGGCTGTTAGAGAGGGGATCAGATTGTAGAACTGGAACACGAAGCCCACGCAGTTGCGGCGGAACAACGTCAGTTGGTTTTCCCGCGAACCGTCGAGTTGCCACCCTTTGTAGATCAACTCGCCGGAGGTTGGCACGTCCAGCCCGCCCAGGATGTTGAGCAAGGTGGACTTGCCGCTGCCAGAGGGTCCTAACAGGCAGACGAGTTCCCCGGCGTGCAACTCCAGGTCCACGCCGGCCAGCGCCACCACGTCCACCTCTCCGGTGTGATAGACCTTGCGCAGGCGCCGCGCTTCAAACACGACCCCCGTGGAAACCGGCGGCGTTGTGGGGGATGGTGCATTCATCGGACACCACACGCATAGCAGACCCCCGCGCCGATCACAAGACCGGGCGGTTACGAATTCACATCCCTGATATCCCCGCTTTTTCGCTCTTGTCCACCGGCGGGTCAGGCATTAGCCTCACAGCTCACCGGACAATGAGCGCCAAACCTGTATTCCTTTACGACACCACCCTGCGTGACGGCACCCAGGGTGAAGGCTTCCAATTGTCCGTCCTCGACAAACTGCGCATCGCCGCACGCCTCGACGCCTTCGGCATCGACACCATCGAAGGCGGTTGGCCGGGCTCGAACCCGAAAGATGTCGAGTTTTTCCGCGAAGCCAAAAACCTCAAACTCAAGCACGCCAAACTTGCCGCCTTCGGATCCACCCGGCGCGCCGGGGTGGCGGTGGAGAAGGATGACCAGGTGCGGTTGTTGTTAGACGCGGAGACGCCGGTGGTCACGATTTTCGGGAAAAGCTGGGAGATGCAGGTCACCGAGGTGCTGCGCACAACGGTGGAGGAAAACCGCGCGATGATCCGCGACACGGTGGCGCACCTGATCAAGCACGGCCGCGAGGTGGTGTATGATGCCGAGCATTTTTTCGACGGTTACAAGGACTCCCCGGAGCACGCGCTTGCCACTCTGGAAGCCGCCGCGCAAGGCGGTGCCTCGTGGCTCGTGCTGTGCGACACCAACGGCGGCACCCTGCCCTCCGAAATCATGCGGATCTGCCTCGACCTCAAGGCCCGTTTCCCCGGGATTCCGTTAGGCATCCACACCCACAATGATTGCGAACTGGCCGTCGCCAACGCCATCGCCGCCGTCAAGGCCGGGGCCACGCAGATCCAAGGCACCATCAACGGTTACGGTGAACGCACCGGCAACTGCAACCTCGTCTCCATCATCCCCATCCTCCAACTCAAGATGGACCTGCCCCTGGTCCCCCATCTGGAAAAACTCCGGGATCTTTCGTATTTCGTGGATGATGTATCCAACAATCCCCACTATGCGCGTGCCCCGTTCGTAGGCCGCACGGCCTTCGCCCACAAGGGCGGCATGCACGTCAATGCTGTTAGAAAACTCGCCCGCAGTTACGAACACCTCGACCCCGCCAGCGTCGGCAACCAGCAATCCATCCTCGTTTCCGAACTCAGCGGCCAGGCGAACATCCTGAGCAAGGCCGAGGAACTCGGTCTGAAACTCACCCGGGGATCGCCGGAGGCTGCCGCCATCCTCATGCGCGTCAAACAATTGGAAAACGAAGGTTATTCGTTCGAAGCCGCCGGCGGGTCGCTCGAACTCCTGATCCGCCGCGAACTCGGCGATCACACGAAGTCCTTCAACATCACCGAATACCACACCAGTTTCCGTCAATACCGCGACGGCCACCCGCCAGTCTGCGAGGCCACCGTGAAACTCGTCGTCGACGGCACCCCTGAACTCACCGTCGCCGAGGGCCATGGCGTGGTCAATGCGCTCGACCGCGCCCTGCGCAAGGCGCTGATGCCTTTCTATCCGGAAATCGGCGGCGTGTCGCTGGTTGATTACAAGGTGCGCATCATTGACGGCCACGACGCCACCGCCGCGAAGACCCGCGTGCTCATCGTTTCCACCGACGGTGAAACCCACTGGGGTACCGTCGGCGTCTCGGAAAACATCATCGAGGCCAGTTGGCAGGCGCTCGTGGATGGCATCGATCTGTTTCTGCAAAGAAGGAAAGTATCGACAACCCGGCCTGTGTGAGATTCGCTTCCAGCGTTATGAAAATACGCCCGCTGTTTGTTGCCGCCTGTGCCGTCCTTTTCCTGTTAGAATCCGGACTGTCGGCGGCTGAATCCAAGCACCCGCTGCGTTCGCCCAACGGCATGATCGTGGTGGATGTCCGTCTCGGCGCGAACATCCGGTATGACCTGACGGTGAGTGATACACCCGTGCTCAAGAACGCGACGCTCTCAATGCGGATCGACGCCACGACCCTGGGCCTGAACCCGCTCCTGAAAGCCGCCACGTCTAACAGCCACGACGGCGTCATCAAACCCGTGGTGCGGCAGAAGGCCGCCGAAATTCGCGACCGCTACAACGAACTGCGGTTGGAGATGGAAGGCGGCTACGCAGTGGTCTTCCGCGCCTACAACGAGGGCGTGGCATATCGCTGGGAAACCTCGCTGCCGGCCGCCGAAGTCAAAGTGTTCGCGGAGGAAATGGCGCTGAATTTCACTGATAACTTCATCACCTACTATCCCGAGGAAGATGGGTTCTATTCACATAACGAACGAATCTATTTGCCGCGCGCTCTCGGCGACCTCACACCCAAAAACATCGCCAGCCTGCCGGCCATCGTGGACGCCAACGGCATCAAGATCGCCGTCGCCGAATCCGATGTGACCGACTACCCGGGCCTGTGGCTGCGCGGCACGGGAGCCTCGGGCCTGGCCGCGACCTTTCCTCATTTTCCGTTAGAAGAAAAACTCACCGGCGACCGTGATGTGAGGGTCACCAAGGCGGCCGACTATATAGCAGTGACCCGGGGCACCCGCACCTACCCGTGGCGGTTGTTAGGCGTGGCGCGCAAGGACGGCGACCTCATCACCAATCCGCTGGTCTATCTGTTGGCCAGCCCCACCACCCTGACCGACACCGCCTGGATCAAACCGGGCAAGGTCGCGTGGGATTGGTGGAACGCGAACAACATCGGCGGCGTCGATTTCAAGTCGGGCGTCAACACCGCCACCTACAAATACTTCATCGATTTCGCCGCCAGGCACGGCATCGAATATGTGGTGCTCGACGAGGGGTGGTATGTCCTTGGCGACCTCACGAAAATTTCCCCGGGCATGGACGTGGAGGAAATCATGGTCTACGCGAAACAAAAAAACGTCGGCATCATCCTGTGGGCGGTGTGGAAAACCCTCGATCAGCAACTGCTGCCGGCGCTCGACCTGTTTGAACGCTGGGGCGTCAAAGGCATCAAGGTGGATTTCATGCAGCGCGACGACCAACCGGTGATGAATTTCTATCACCGCGTGTCGGCGGAGGCCGCCAAACGCAAGATGCTGGTGGATTTCCACGGTGCCAACCGCCCGGCACTGCTCACCCGCACCTGGCCCAACTTGCTTTCCACCGAAGGTGTTCGCGGGCTGGAATGGAACAAGTGGAGCAACCACATCACCCCCGAGCATACGGTGACACTGGCCTTTACCCGGATGTTTCTCGGGCCGATGGATTTCACGCCGGGGGCCATGATCAACGCCAACCGCACCGGCTTCGTGAAGAACTTCGAGCGGCCCATGAGCCAGGGCACGCGTTGCCACCAACTCGGGATGTATGTGGTGTATGAAAGCCCGCTGCAAATGCTCGCGGATTCACCCACCAATTACCTGCGCGAACCGGAGTGCATGGAGTTTCTATCCGCAGTGCCGTCGGTGTGGGATGAGACCCGCGTGCTGGCCGCCCGCATCGCCGATTATATCGCCGTGGCCCGCCGCAGTGGAACCGAGTGGTATTGCGGTGCCATGACCGATTGGTCACCACGCGAACTGACGCTGGATCTATCATTCCTGCCAGCCGGCAACTTCGTGATGGATGCCTGGCAGGACGGCGTGAACGCCGACCGCC
This sequence comes from Akkermansiaceae bacterium, assembly GCA_903888515.1. Lineage (GTDB taxonomy): Bacteria > Verrucomicrobiota > Verrucomicrobiia > Verrucomicrobiales > Akkermansiaceae > Luteolibacter. The sequence continues at coordinate 4,555 of CAISTY010000264.1, forward strand.
GCGCCGATGATTACAAAAAGACCACCCGCACCGTGACCCGTGCCACCAAGCTAACAGTCCAACTCGCCGAAGGCGGCGGCTGGGCGGCTCGCCTCAGACCACAGTGAAGCAGGGCGATCAGTCCCTGCGGCCCAAAGCCAGCATCAGGAAATACAGGAGCTGCGCCACCGAGCCCACCGCTGCGGCGACATAGGTCATGGCAGCCCAGAACAGCGCGTTTTTCGCCTTTTCATGTTCCATGCTGGCCGCGATGCCACTGCTTTCCAGCCACACCAAGGCGCGTCGGCTGGCATCGAATTCCACCGGCAAAGTGACAATCGAGAACAGCGTGGTGACGGCAAACAACCCGACCCAGATCCATAACATCGTGGCACTCTGCATCAAGCCAATGCCTAACAGACCTGCGATCATGATGAAATTGAGGATCTTGCTGGAGAATTGCACGGCAGGCACCATTTTCGAGCGGAATCCCAGCCACGCATAGGCCTGCTGGTGCTGCAGCGCGTGGCCGCACTCGTGCGCGGCGACGGCGGCGGCGGCCACCGAATTCACCTGATAGACCGGCTCGCTCAAGTTGACGGTCTTGTTAACCGGATCGTAGTGATCGGTGAGTTGCCCTGCCACGCTGATGACCCGCACGTCGGTGATGCCGTTTTGACGCAACATCGCCTCGGCGATCTGGCCACCGGTCAGCCGCAGCGGAATCTGTGAATACTCGGCAAACCGTCGCTTGAGCATTCCGCTGATCAAGATGCTCGCCAGAAATGTGACGCCGAGGATCACCAAATACAACGGCGAGAAACCGCCGGGCGCGTAGCCGACTTGGGCAAGGTTGACGCATGTGACAATCATGTGGCCATCATAGCCGGAGTTCAAATTTTCGCAAGCTGAAAATTTCCTGAAATTTTTTGCCATGTGGTGCAAAGCGCGACACGCGTATCACGAATCCACATGCTTCCCCTGCCCCGCCCGATTGCAGATAATCCCACATGAGTGCTTTATTAAGCCGAACCGTGCCCTGATTGATCCATGACCTCCATGCATAACCGATCCAAATCGCAATTTTCCCTGTCGCACAGCCGCTGGCTCCTGTGGCTGGGCGGCTTGGCGGCACTGACTGTCCCATGCCTCGGACTGACCCTGTATGATTTCGGCAACCCCAAGGCCGAAGAACAACTTTTCATCGAGTTGATCAACCGCGCCCGCGCGGACCCCCACGCCGAGGGCTTGCGCCTCGCCACCACCACCGACCCCGCTGTCCTGAGCGCCTACAATTATGCTCCCTATTGGACCGTCAACCTGAACGTGATGAAGGCCGAATTCGACCTGATTCCCGTGCAACCGCCACTGGCACCCAACGCGTGCCTGACCACCGTCGCGAGGAGCCACTCGGACTGGATGCTGGCCACTGCGACGCAGGCCCATAACGAGTCCCCCACCAATACACCCTTCACCCGGATGACCGACGCCGGTTACGTGTATTCAAGCGCCGGGGAGAACATCTACGCAACTGCTAACAGCGTCTGGTATGGTCACGCCGGCTTTGAGGTGGATTGGGGGCCAGGTACCGACGGCATGCAAGACGGGCGCGGACATCGGGCCAACATTCACAGCCCGTTATTCCGCGAGATCGGCGTGGGCGTGACGCTCGGCACCAATGGTGCGGTCGGTCCGCTGTTAGTCACGCAGGATTTCGGTGCCAGCGCCGCCAACCCGGCGCTCGCCACCGGCGTGGCCTACTATGACCTCAACGCAAACAATTTCTATGACATCGGCGAGGGCATCTCCGGCCTCACCGTGAACGTCAGCGGTGCCGACATCACCCAATACTGTAACACCGCGATCGGCGGTGGATGGGTTGTCCCTATTCCAACCACTGCCACCACCCGCACGGTTACGTTTTCGGGATTGAACATGAATCAAAGCGCCAACCTCGTTGTGGCGACCGCCAAAAATGCCAAGGCGGATTTGCAACTCACGTATGCCCCGCCCACCATCACCAGTCCCGCCAGCGCGGCCGCGGGCACCCCCCACACACTGACCTTCACCGCAATTGGCGGGGCTACCGCCTATAAGTGGAACCGCTGGAATTTCACAGACGTCGCCGCCGAGAACTGCGAAAACATATCTAACATCACAACCTCCACCACCGGCACGTATTCCGTGCTGAACACGACGATCAAACAACAAGGCACGGCCGCCTTTCATCTGGAAAACACCATCTCCCCCGGTGCCAGTCAATCCATCCAGCTCAATCCGCTCTACTACGGACAATCGACTCCCGCGATCTCGTTTCAAAGCCGTGTCCGTTACGCCACGTCCTCTGAACAATGCAAAGTCCAAGTGAAGGTGGAAGGCAGCACCGAGTGGCTGGATGTGTACAGCCAAACCGGTACCAACTCCGACGCCGAAGCGTCGTTCACCCTCCGATCCGCCACGTTCACCGCCATGGCCGGCAAGGCATTCCGCGTCCGGTTCCTGCTGAGTTACGCCGCGGGCGGTGGTTTTTACGAGGGGTACTCCGGCGATTTGGTCGGCTGGTTCATCGATGCCATCACCTTCACCGGGGTCTCCACCCTATGCAACAACGAGTGTCAATCCCTTAGCGGGACTAATGGCAGCTTCACTCCCGGCACCGGCACTTACCTGATGTCCGTCACCCCGGTGATTTCGGAGCGTGACTACCCTGCCTCCTATCAAACACTCACAGTCAGCACCAAGACGGTCGCAACCGTCACGCTCAACTGCCCGGCCGCCACCTACAACGGCAGTCCGAAGTCCGCCACGGCCACCACCTCGCCTGCCGGCCTGACGGTGAATTATACATATAACGGTTCATCCACCGCCCCCACCAACGCCGGAAGTTATGCGGTGGTGGGCACGATCAACGACCCCAACTATCAGGGCAGCGCCAGCGGCACGCTGGTGATTTCCAAAGCGGCCGCGTCCGTCACACTCGGCAGCCTCGCGGCAACTTACAACGGCAGTCAGAGAAACGCCACCGCCACCACCTCGCCGGTCAGCAACCTGACAGTGAATTATACATACAACGGATCGCCCACCGCCCCCACCAACGTCGGAAGTTATACGGTCGTCGGCACGATCAACGACACCAACTATCAGGGCAGCGCCAGCGGCACGCTGGAGATTGCCAAGGCGGCCGCGTCCGTCACACTCGGCAATCTCTCGGCGGCCTACAACGGCAGCCCGAAAAGCGCCACGGCCACCACCTCGCCTGCGGGCCTGACGGTGAATTTCACATACAACGGATCGGCCACCGCCCCCACCAACGTCGGAAGTTATACGGTGGTGGGCACGATCGACGACACCAACTATCAGGGAAGCGCCAGCGGCACCCTGGTGATTTCAGCGCTCCCGGTCATCCTATCCCAACCGGTTTCCACCACCATCACAAAAAACACCAGCACCACTCTCACCGTAATCGCTTCCGGCACTTCCCTCTCCTACCAATGGTATGAGGGCACTGCGGGCAACACCTCCAATCCGATTGCCACCGGCGCCTCCTACACCACGCCCGTTCTTGCCAGAGGCACCTACAAATATTGGGTTCTCGTCAGCAACACCGGAGGATCCGTGAACTCCATCACCGCCACGGTCTCCGCCGGCAACAGCACCATCACCCGAACCTTCGCCAGATGGGCTTCCGAAATCGAATTGGCTAACAACCTCGCCGTGAATTCCATCGCGAACGCCCCTCTGGCTGATTCCGATCACGACGGCAGGTCCAACCTGTTGGAATATGCCTTCGGCTCAGCTCCTATTGTCGGCAACGACCCAGCACCGCGCATGCCCGTCGCCCAGACCACCGCCACCCATTTCGTCCTGCAATACCAGCGCGACACCGCGCTCACCGATCTCACTTTCACCGCGCAGGCCTGCTCCGATCTAACCCATTGGAAAGCTCCCGGTGAAGCCGGCGCGCCTAGCGGATTCACCGATGCATTGATCTCCACCACCGGCACCGTACAAACCCGCGAAGCGAAAATCCCGCGCTCCTCCGGCAACTGCTTCATGCGCATGCTCATTGCCCAACCGTGAGGTGGCCGGGCCGCACTAATTCTCGACAATCCGAATCCGCAGGAACCTCTTCATCAGGGCACCAAGCGCCACCGTATCCTTGATCGTCACCACCGTGCGGTCCGTTTGATCCAGGGCGCCCACCACCTGCGGGTGCGTGAATCCATCCGTCGATTTCCAGACCTCGGTCCACGCTCCGGTCAACCCGTCGTTGCCCTCCACCGCGTAGGTCATGCCTGTCGTCGCCTTGCGCACCGGAAACGTGAGGGTCATGTATCTGGCCGCGGGGGCCACTCCCGTA